>NZ_CP070491.1:3361875-3667500 GCF_016925495.1 Methylococcus sp. EFPC2
CATAAAACACGATGGAAGCGATATGCAGCCCGAGCAAAGACACCAAGCCCCAGAATATCCGCGCATGCCATCCCGTCAGCTTGTCGCTCAAGTCCTTGTCGATGAGGTGGAACAAGGGCCCCTCGAACGTGATGTCGTCGTTCGCGAACAGCCCGGTACCGACCTGCAGCGCAAGGATCGTCAGCAGTGCCAGGACCGACAACGCCCCCAGAGGATTGTGCCCCACACCCTGCCATGCGCCCCTCAGGTAACCCAGCACCTTGGACGGGGTCGGAAAGAAGCTGGCGAAGCGCGCATGCGTCGACCCGACGAAGCCCCAGATCAGGCGAAACACCAGCAATCCCAGGACCAGCAAACCCGCCCGCCCATGCCAGTCGGCCCACGCGCCGCCGATCTCGCCGGTGACGATGGCCGCCGTCACGGCCAGGACGAGGGACCAATGGAACAGGCGCAGCGGCAGGTCCCAAACCTTAACTTTTACAGTCATCGCATCAACTCCCGAACGCTCTCCGAACCCGTCTCAGCTCGCGTACTTGACCGTGCAACCGTACGGCCGAGTGCTGGACTTGCTCACTTTTTTGCCGGCCTTGAGTTCGCTCAACGCCGATTTCACATAGTTTTCGGCCTTAGCGATATCGCCCGGATCGGCCGACGGAATACTGTCGATGCCGCCCTTGTAAACCAGCACGCCTTCCGGATTGATGATGAACAAATGCGGCGAAGTCTGGGCGCCGTAGAGCCGGCCTATGGTGCCCTCGGGATCCAGCACGGTATTGGTCGGCGCGGCATCGCGGAACTTGTTGAGTTTGATCGCCGTGGCGCCGTCCACGTAGCCTTCCTTATCCGGCGCGGAGGAAATGACCTGCAACCAGACGATGCCCTGAGCCGTGGCGTCCTTCTGCAATTGCGGAATATTGCCGCTCTCGTAATGCTTCTTGACGAACGGGCACTCGTGATTGGTCCACTCCAGCACCACCGTCTTGCCGCGCAGCGACTTCAGGTCGAGCGTCTTGCCGTCGGCCGTCTTGCCGGCGAACTCGGGGGCGGGCTTGTCGACCACCGGTTCGGCCCAGGCGGCGGCCGGGGCGGTGAACGCCAGGGCTACGAATACGATGTTGGCTAAGCGACGTAACAACATGGTTCACTCCTTAATAAAGGTGAGGTTAGAGTTGGCGACTTCGGCCGCCGGGGAAATCGCGCCCAGCACGATCTCCGGGGTGAGTATTTGCGGCAGGATCACCGGGGCCGAGTCTTTCCCGGCGGGGTAATGGATGTAGAGAGGTACGCCGCTACGGCCGAACTCCTGCAGCTTCGCGGTGATCTCCGGGTCCCGGTTGGTCCAGTCTCCCTTCAGATAGGTCACGCCGCCCTTGCGAAACGCCTCGGACACCGCGCCGTCGCTCAAGGCCACTTTTTCGTTGACCAGACAACTGATGCACCATGCGGCGGTAAAATTCAGGAATACCGGCCGTCCTTCCGCGCGCAAGGCCTGCAGGCGCGCCGCGCTATAGGGCTCCCAATTTTTCCCAGCGCTCGCTTCGGCGGGCGCGGAGACATCAGCCAGCGGGCCGGTGACACCGGTATAACCGACCGCAAGCGCCGAAAACACGGCCACCGCGGCGACCCCGGAGCCGAAACGCCGCGCCGCAGGACTTCCCCAGCGTGTTCGTTGGTGCGTCCACGCGGCGAAGGCGATCGCCACCATGCCGCCCAGGGCGACCGCCACGACGTGGCTGCCGGCCTGTTGCGCGAGCACCCAGACCAGCCAAGCGGCGGTCGCATACATGGGGAAAGCCAAGCCTTGCTTCACCGTTTCCATCCACGCGCCCGGCCGGGGCAAGTGACGTTGCAGCAGAGGCCAATGGCTCAAGGCCAGATAGGGCAAGGCGAGACCGAAACCCAGCGACAGCAGGACCGCCAAAAGGACGACCGGGGATTGGGCGACCGCGTAGCCGATCGCCGCCCCCATGAACGGCGCCGTGCAGGGCGCGGCGACAACGGTCGCCAGCACGCCGGTAAAAAAGCTGCCGCTGTATCCTCGCTTCTCGGCCAGCGACGAGCCCAGGCCCGCCGCCGATCCGCCCAGCTCCAGCAGGCCCGACAGGCTGAGCCCGACCACGAACATCAGATAGGCCGTGGCCAGCACGAATAGCGGGGATTGGAACTGGAATCCCCAACCGACCGCCGAGCCCCCGGCTTTCAGGAAAATCAGCACGCCGCCCAGCGCGGCGAAACTCAGCAGCACCCCCGCGGTATAGGCGAGCCCATGCAAACGCGTCCGCGTTCGCGACTCCTCGGCCTGTTTCAGCAGATGCAGGGCCTTGAGGGAAAGCACCGGGAACACGCAAGGCATGAGGTTCAATACCAGACCGCCCAACAAGGCCAGAACCAGCGCGGACGCCAGGCCCAACTCGGGCTCCCCTTCGTGGGCCGTTGCAGCGGCCGCCCCCGCCGGACTGGCTTCGACAGCGAATCCGCGCCTCACCGGCCCGTCGGCGCTGTTCTCCGTCACCACCAGCACACCGGACAAAACGGCCCCCGGGGCCGGATCCTCGCCCGGTTTGAGCTTCAACGAGATGCCGTCATCGTCGAAGAACCGCTCCTGCGGCGCGCCATGGGATATCCTGCCCCATTGATCGGCGAAAAAACCGACCTCGGCGATACGCTCCGGCTTCAGCTCTTTCCCGCGTATCTTGAGCGTGACCGCGTCCTGGCCGTAGGTCACCGACACCGGCCAAGGACTCGCCACCGGCAGGCTCGCCTGGGCCTCGCGTATCAGCGGGCTACCCTGTCCCGCCTCCGACGGGCCGGACACCACGGGCAGACTGATAGCCAGTTCCACCGTCTGCGGTATGCAGGTTTCCTCGCACACCAGCCACTTGACGGTAGCGTTCACCGGAAAGACGCCACCCGGCGCCACATCCTTCGGAACCGTGACCGGCGACAACAGGGTCACTTCGTCGGCATAGGCGTAATTGGTCACCGGTCCCACGGTGAAGCGGCTCGGTACGGGCCACAGGATTTCGCCCGCGGCGGCGCCAGCCGGCAGTTGCCAGGCGATGGTCGTCGCCAGCCCCGAATCGCCGGGGTTTTTCCAGTAGGTATGCCAGTGCGGGATGATCCTCTGGTTCACCCCGAGCAGGATCTCCGCACCGGGATGCACCGCGTCCACGGACGCGACCAAGCGCGCCCGCACCTGATCGGTGGCGGCTTCGGCGGTGGCCGCATAGCCCTGGCCGGGGAGGCCGATGGCGGACGCCCCCAGCAACCACGCGGCGATGAGGCCGCTCGAACGCTTACCGCTCATGTCGAGCCACCCCGTGCCAGCCCCGCCGTCAATGCAGCCACCGTCACCGGATTATTTCTTGGCCGCTTCCGGTGCTTTCGCTTCGGCGGTTCTCGGCGGCGGAACCGCGATCTTGGTGATCGTGCCGCCTTCTTCCTCATAGTTCTGCGAACCGACCGCACCGCCCACCTTGAAGCCCTTGGAGGCCAGCAAATCGCCGGCGGCACCCGCGCGGCCCGCATGATTCGAAACGGGGACCAGGGTGCGATCCTTGGGGATGAACGCCAGGTTCTTTTCCAGATCGCCGGCCTGGACGCTCAGGTACACGGGAAAGCTGCCGACCTTGCTGACTTCATCCGGACGGCGCACGTCGATGAACAGAACCTGATCGGGCTTCGCCAGCAAGGCGTCGATCTGGGCGCGGTTGAGCTTGGGAGTCTTGTATTTGTACTCTTGCTGTTGCGCGGCCGCCGGCGCGGCTTTCGCGCCGGCATTCTTGGCGGCGTCGCCTTCCGCGGCAAACGCGGCCGGGGCCGCCAGCGTCAACAGGACCAGCATCGGTTTTGCGAGTTTTTTCATGATCTTCGATTACCTTGTTATCGGATTGAATGTATGTGCGATTACCTAAGCCCAATCGCCGCCCCATAAGCAGAGCAGTTCCCGTGCCAGCAGCACCCTGCGACGAACGCTCCCCCCTGCGCACGCACGGGCCTCTATCCTGCCGGCCGGCCCCCGAAACGCGCCGGTCCGACTGCGCAGCGAATAGCCTTACGAAGCTGTTGGAAATTCAGCAGCGGGAATGCATGCCTGTTTGCAGGGCAGCATCGACCCGGACTATCAGCGGTTGGTGAGCTGCAGCTCGATACGCCGGTTCCGGGCATAAGCCGCCACGCTTTCGCCCGCGTCCAGCGGCTGGAACTGCCCGAAGCCGTTCGCCGACAAACGCTCCGCGGGTATGCCGCTGCTGGCCAGGTATTTGACGATGGCGACCGCCCGCGCGGTGGACAGCTCCCAGTTGGAGGGAAAGCGGTCGGTATGGATGGGCACGCGATCGGTGTGACCGTCGATGCGCAGCACCCAGTCGATGTTGGCCGGAATATTCGAGCTGAGCTCGCGCAGCGTGGTCACGAGCTGCGCCAGGCGCCCCTGGGCCGCGGGGTCGAGCTCGGCCGACCCCGACTCGAACAGGATGTCCGTCGGCACGACGAAGCGGTCGCCCACCACGCGCACATCGTTGCGACTGCCGAGCGCCTCGCGCAGCTTGCCGAAGAATTCGGAACGGTAGCGCTCCAGCTTGCTCACCTGGCTTGCCAGCGCGGCCGTCAAGCGCTGGTCGAGATCGGCGATTTTCTGGTCCTTGGCACTACTGTCCTTACTGGCCAGTTCCAGCGCGGCGGACAATTTGACCACGTCCTGCTTGGCCGTTTCCGTATCGGTCGATAAACGCGTGACCTCCGTTTCCAATTGACGCTTGAGCTCGGTCAAGGCGGCGATGTCGGCGGCCAGCGAGACCTCCCGGTTGGCCGAGTTCTCGAGCGCGCCGTTGAGGCGATCGCGTTCGCTGCGGGACTGATCGAGCGACGCGGCCAGGTCGGCGATGCGCGCGTCCTGCCGGCGCTGGGCGTCCTCGCTGAGCGTCAGCGACCGGCTCAGTTCGACGACCCGCCCGTTCACGACCTCGAGTGCCCGGCTCTTGCCTGCCAGCGTGTCGCTCAGCACGGCCTGGCCGATGGCGAAGATCATCAGCACGAAGATCATCACCATGATGAGCGAGGTCAGGGCGTCGACAAACCCGGGCCAGACGTCGAAGGCGCGCCGCCGGCGAGCGATACGGCTCATGCGCGTGCGCTGTGCGTATCCAGTGCCACGGCGACGGTCCGCGCGAGCAGGCGCAATTCGTCGCGCAATTCGTCGGGCAATTGCGTATCGCGCTTGGACTGGCCGGCGATCTGCCGCAACACGTTTTTGAGCTCGTCCTGCACCGTGGCCGCCGTCTGGCGCTCCTGCACGTCGCGATCGAACAAGTTGTTGAAACGTTCGAACTGAGCCGCGAGTTCGGCAATCTGTTCGTCACTGTCGCGGCGCACCCGCTCCACATCGACGATGGCGCGCTGCATGCGTTCGAGGCCGTCCGCGGTCTGCGCCAGCAAGGCCTGGATGTAGGGGGAAACCGAACCCTCGCCCTCCACCGGAGCTCCCGAGGACAAGTGCGTCATGCTCGACAGCCATTCTTCGAGTTCGTTGTAGAAGCGGTTTTGCGCGTGACCGGATTGCAGGTCGAGAAAGCCAATCACCAGCGAACTGGCGAGGCCGAACAGCGAGGTCGAGAAACTCGTCGACATGCCGCCCAGGGGTTGCTTCAGGTTGTCCTTGAGCCCGGTGAACATGTTCACCGCGTCGTTACCCACGTTCAGCGCGCCGATAATGTCGGATACCGAGCGTATGGTGACGAGCAGCCCCCAGAACGTGCCGAGCAGCCCGAGAAAAATCGCCAGCCCGGTCAAATAACGCGAAAGATCGCGCGATTCTTCCAGGCGCAACTGCACGCTATCCAGAATCGTACGCATCGAAGGCGCCGAGAGCGCGGCGCGCCCCCGCTCCCGTCCGGCCAACATGCGCGCCATGGGCGCGAGCAGGCGGGGTCGTATCGTAATGGGGCGGTCCGGATGGGAGCGGCGAAACGACGTGATCCACCGGACTTCACGCGACAGCACCAGCACCTGGCGCACATTGACGAGTATGCCCGCGCCCAGCACGGTGAGTATCACGCCGTTGAAAAACGGGTTGGCCGCGAAAATTTCGGCGAGCCGCTCCTGGACCAGCACACCGAGCGCGGCGACGCAGGCAAGAAAGCTCGCCATCCAGAGTAGGACGGGGGTAGGTCTGCTCATTGGCGATACAAGGAGGAAAGGCTCGGAATCCGGTCCGTGGAGAAGGACGGGGCAATTCATCGATCGCGGCGCGCGGACTAGGCCGCGGGACGGGCTCGGGCCCATGCCCCTTCAATTGACGTGCCAATCCGGTTCAGCTCCTGCGAGACGAGGAACGAATCCAGCGCCGGAAGCGCCTTGCAAGCCGTTACACGCCCTCCGCAGCGTAGCACTTGCCGAGCCGAGCAAGCCCCCTGGACTGCTGCGACACGAACATGGCTGCTGCCCCTCTGCTTCTCCGCCACCATCCCGACCGCGCCCGCCGGGCCCCGACGCTCGGACTTGCGGTGAGAATCTTCGCCTTGACGACGTCCCGACATAACCTTATGGTTAATAGGGACACACGGGCCTGCTACCGCCAGCCCCCTCTCCTCGGCACTCCGTCGACCATCCCTGGCTGCTTGTATTGCAGCACCTTCTCAGCATGTTGATCGCCCATCAGCACCGCGCCCAGGGGCGCGGAAGCGGCGGAGCGCGTGCGTTGCCGCAATCATCGCTTTTCGCTCATTTTTTTACCCACTATTTCAGTCGGTTACACGCTCCAGATCGGGCATGACCCGCCGAAGGCACAACAGTTGCTTTGAACAACCGCGATGAGGTCGAGTTTCGTGGTTGCTCCCAGCCAACGCCATCGATGCTCTCGCATTCTCCTGGTCCTACTTGATTTGGAAGTGATATCGATGAAAAAGAAAACGAACATAGCGGTTATGTTAAGTATCGCGGCCGGGGTCGCGGTGGCAGCCGAAGAAAAACCATTGACCGATGCCGCGGCGAAAGCGATCGCCGATTGGCAGCAAACGGTAGGTGGCAGCGCCAAGGCGGCGCAGGCGCCTGCAGGCGGCGATGCTGCCAAAGCAGCAGCGGCCTGGCAGCAGCAGGTAGGCGGCGAAGCCAAGACGGCCCAAGCGCCGGTGGCCGAAAAACCCGCCGCTGCGCCCGCCGCAGAACCGGCGAAAGTGGCACAGGCCGCTCCTGCGGCGGAGAAGCCGGCAGAAACGGCCGACGCCTCTAAAGCAGCCCCCGCTGCGGCACCGGCCAAACTGTGGTCATGGGTACCGGTCGCGCGTCCGGAAGTCCCCACCGTCAAACAGCAAGAATGGGTCAAGAGCCCGCTGGACGCATTCGTCCTCGCCAAGCTGGAAGAGAAAGGCCTGAAGCCCTCTCCGGAAGCCGACCGCGCCTCGCTGATCCGCCGCGTGACCCTGGATCTCTGGGGCATCATCCCGACGCCGGAAGAAGTCCAGGCCTTCGTCAATGACCAATCCCCGGACGCTTACGAAAAGGTGGTCGACCGCCTGCTGTCCTCGCCCCGCTACGGCGAGCGCCAGGCCCGCCATTGGCTCGACCTAGCCCGCTACGCCGACAGCGCCGGCTTCCAGGGCGACCAGACCCGTCCCAACCAGTGGCGCTACCGCGACTACGTCATCAAGGCGTTCAACGAGGACAAGCCTTACAGTCGTTTCATCCAGGAACAGATCGCCGGCGACGAGATCGCTCCCAACGATCAGAATGCCCTGGTTGCGACTGGCTTCCTGGCCGGCTACCCGGACAACAACAACTCGCGCGACCTGGTACAGCGCAAGTACCAGATCACCACCGACATCGTCGACACCGTCAGCACCGCGGTTCTGGGCTCCAGCTTCCAGTGCGCAAGATGCCACAACCACAAGACGGACAAGTTCACCCAGAAGGACTACTACTCGCTGCAGTCTTTCTTCGCCAACACCAGCTTCTCCGAGCGGCAGGAAGCTCTCGTCAAGGGCGAAGTGGATCTGAAGTACGAAGCCGATAAGGCGAAATACGAGGCGGCCGTCAAGGAACTCAAGGAAAAGCAGCGCGCGATCCTGGCCCCCGTACTGGAGAAGGCCGTCAAGTATCAGAAGGAACGCTATCTGACCGACAGCCGCGAATCGCTGTTCAAGCCCAAGGATCAATGGAATGCTCACGACCGCTGGATCAACTACCGCTGGGCGAGCGTGACCGCGGACGACGACTTCGGTGCTTACCTGCGCGAAACCACCGAAAACAAGGACAGCCCGGACTACGATGCGTCCAACAAGGAGCGTTGGGAAGAGTATAAGAAGGTTAGCGATGAGCTGAAAAAGCTGGATAAGCTCAAGCCCAAGCACTCCAATTGGATCACTACCGCGACGGAACTCGGTCACGCCGACGCGCCGCCCACTTATGTATTCTTCGGCGGCAACCACGAGCGTCCGCTGGACGAAGTGCAGCCGGCCTTCCCGGCGGGCATCACCGACGAGAAGCCGGTCGTCACTCCGACCGCCACGTCATCCGGGCGCCGCACCGCGCTGGCCAACTGGCTGACGAGTTCCAACAACCCGCTGACCGCACGCGTCTTCGTCAACCGCGCTTGGGGCCAGTTGTTTGGGTCGGGCATCGTCCGCACCGTCAGCGACTTCGGCAAGGCCGGCGACAAGCCCACCAACCAGGCCCTGCTGGACTTCGTCGCCGACGACTTCGTCAAGAAAGGCTGGAGCGTCAAGCAGTTGCACCGCGACATCGTGCTGTCGAGCACCTACAGGCAGTCTTCCGACTACCGCGAGGAAATCGCCAAGGCCGATCCGGCGAACAATCTGCTGGGCGTGTTCCCACGCAAGCGACTGGAAGCCGAGCAGATCCGCGACTCCCTGCTGGCCGCATCCGGCAAGCTGGACACCAAGATCGGCGGACCTAGCGTCTACGCGCCGCTGCCCACCGGCCTGGAAGCCGGACAGCTCTGGTCCAACGCCAAAGAAGATCAGGAACCCAACCGCCGCAGTCTCTACATCTTCACGCGACGGAGTATTCCTTACCCGCTGCTGGAAACCTTCGACATGGCTTCCGCACAGCAAGTACACAGCAAGCGTGATGTGACCACCACCCCATTGCAGGCGCTCACTCTGTACAACAACGACCAGGTATTCCAGTGGTCGCAAGCCCTGGCTGCCCGCGTCATCAACGAAGCCGGCAAGGACGAAACGGCCCAGTTGGAACGTCTGTATCAAATCTTGTTCGCCCGCAGCCCGGACGAAGAAGAGAAAGCAACGCTGCTGTCCTTCCTGGATAACCACGAAAAAGTAATCCTGGAAAAAGCGGCCGACGGCAAGTTCGCCATCGCCGTTCCGCAAGGCGTCAAGGAAGGCAAGATACAGAACCCCATCCGCGCCGCGGCGTTCGTCGACCTGGTCCACACCGTCGCGAACTCCAACGACTTCGTCTACCGGTTCTAAAACCAACCACACATCCGTATAGAGGCAAATGCACATGAGCAAACATTCGCGCAGAGACTTCCTGTTGAAATCCTCCTTTGGCCTGGGCGGCGTCGCCGTCAGCGCCATGCTGCCCGGCGGCGGCTTCATCTCTTCCGCCCTGGCCGCCGACCTGGTCGATCCGCTGGCACCCAAGCAGCCGCACTTCGCCCCCAAGGTGAAGTCGGTCATCTGGCTGCACCAGGACGGCGCTCCTTCCACCCTGGACCTGTACGACTACAAGCCGGAACTGGTCAAGCTGGCCGGCCAGGACGTACCCCCGTCCTTCCTGAAGGGCATCAAGACCAGTACCCAGGGCGGCGTGGGCAAGCTGTATGCTTCCAAGCGCACCTGGAAGCAGTACGGTCAGAGCGGCGCGTGGTTCTCCGACCTGCTGCCCAACCTGGCTCAGCAGGCGGACAAGATCGCCTTCATCAAGAACAGCACCACAGTCGGCGCGACCCACGACATCTCCATCCTCAAGCTGAACACCGGCGACCTGCAGCCGGGCCGTCCGTCGCTGGGCGCCTGGATCACCTACGCCCTGGGTTCCGCCAATCCGGACCTGCCGGCCTACGTCGTGCTATACAACGGTAAGAAAGAGCCCACCGGCGGCTCCGTGAACTGGAGCTCGGGCTTCCTGCCCGCGGTCTACCAGGGCACCGCTTTCCGTCCGGGCCCGGTTCCTATCCTCAATCTGGAGCGCCCCGAGCTGATCGCCGACAAGCAGCAGCGTGACAACCTCAACCTGTTGGCCGCCCTCAACCGCCAGCAGGCAAAAGGCCACCCGGAAGACACCGAGCTGCAAGCCCGTTTGAACTCCTACGAACTGGCCTACCGCATGGAATCGTCCGCACCGGAAGCGGTCAACCTGAGCAAGGAAAGCGATGCCACCAAGGAACTGTACGGTCTGAACGACGAAGCCAGCCGCGCCTACGGCACCAACCTGCTGCGCGCCCGTCGTCTGGTCGAGCGCGGCGTGCGCTTCATCCAGGTTGTCACCGGACCGACCGAAATCAAGGGTCAGGAAAGGAACTGGGACGCTCACCAGGATCTCGAAGAGAACCACGGTGCGCACGCCAAGGCCGTGGACAAGCCGATCGCCGGCCTGCTGGCCGACCTGGCGGCTCGCGGCTTGCTGGATTCCACCCTGGTGGTCTGGACCTCCGAGTTCGGTCGTACCTCCTACGGCCAGAGCGGCAACGGCCGCGACCACAACCCTTGGGGCTACACCCAGTGGCTGGCTGGCGGCGGCGTGAAGGCCGGCTTCACCCTCGGCGAAACCGACGAAATCGGCTTGCAGTCCCAGGGCAAGAAGGTCGACACCTATGACCTGCACGCGACGGTACTCCAGCTGCTCGGTCTGGATCACCTCAAGACCATCTACCAGCAGAAAGGCCGCGCCGAGCGCCCGACCGTGGTTTATGGCGAAGTCGTGAAGGAACTGCTCGTCTAACGCGCAGGTTTCGCAACCCCCACCGGATAGGCCCGGGAGAGACATCTTCCGGGCCTATCCGCGTTTGGGTGCGACGCACCGGACAGCCCGTTATTCAGGTTCGAAGCGGTGGCTCGATTGCCGCCGGATGCTGAACCCCGCTGACCATGCCCAGTCCACCGGCCGTAAGCTCGTCGAGCCGACCACCCGGGCATCGTGCCAGCCCGTTTTCAACCCAATAAATGGGCGGAGTGCTTACTCCGGCCCCTCAGGTTTCCGTAAATGTTTAAGAAGATTTTACTTGCCGGCTTCTTTTTTGCGCTGGCAGGCACCGTTACTCCTTCGCACGCCGAAGTCGACGAAGATTTCATGCAGACCGTCGAGGACACCCACAAGAGCCTGGCCTCGAATCTCGCGACCCAAACGACCGAAAACGCCGTTACGGACGCCAAGTTGCTGGAAGGCTATTTCGCCGAGATCGAAGCCTTTTTCGTCAAGAAGCCGGACGCTCAGGACGGCGTCGACTGGTCGAAGAAAAGCCGTGAACTGGTGTCCCAGATTATTACCACGCTGGCCGCCAACGATTTCGAAGGCGCCCAGAAGGCCCATGCGGAACTCGGCCGCACCTGCAAGGACTGCCACCGCAAATACAACGACGACTAAGGCGCGACTCACTCGATGAAAATGCTGCGTAACACCTGGATCACGCTGATCCTCGCTACGCTCTGCATGCCCGTCAGCGGGGCCGAAGCGCCACCGGAAAGCGCCGAGGGCATCAAACAGCGCATCGGTCAGGGCGATCCTGCGGCCGGCAAGACCAAGGCGGAGTCCGAGCTATGCCAGGGCTGCCACGGCGACGACGGCAACAGCACGGTCATCGGCGTGCCCAAGCTGGCCGGCCAGTACGCCGGCTACCTGATCAAGCAGCTCCAGGACTTCCGCTCCCTAAGCCGGCGCAACCGCATCATGAATGCCATGGCGGAAGGCCTGGGCGACGCCGACCTGGCCGACATTGGAGCCTATTTCGCCAGCCAGACTCGAAGCAAGAACGCAGAATCGGCCCCCAATCAAGTCGCCAAGGATTTGTTTTTATACGGCGATGTCAACCGCAGCCTCGACTCCTGCGTGAGCTGCCACGACTTGAACGGCAAGGGCCGGATTTCAGCGGGCGTGACCTACCCGGCGATTGCCGCTCAGACCAAGGGTTACCTTCGTCTGCAACTCCTCAACTTCAAAATCGGCGTACGCACCAATAGCCCGCAAGGCGTGATGAACAAGGTCGCCGATGCCCTGACGGAAGAGGAAATCGTGGCGTTGGCGGAATACCTTTCGGGACTTTAACGGACCGTAGAAACCACTCGGGCCGTGCTAGGCCCTAATCCACTCAACCACCCACAACACCGGGAGCAAACCCATGAAGCGTTTATTACTCGCCTGTCTCATCTCCAATGCCTTCGCGCTTAGCGCCAACGCCGCCCTCAAGGAAGGCGACGCCGCGCCGGACTTCAAAGCCCAGGCCTCGCTGGCCGGCAAGGCCTTCGACTTCTCGCTGCAGGATACGTTGAAGAAGGGACCGGTAGTCGTCTATTTCTATCCTTCGGCTTATACCGGCGGATGCAACATCCAGGCGCACACCTTCGCCGTGAACTACGACAAGTTCGCCGCCGCGGGCGCCACCGTCATCGGCGTCTCGCTGGACAGCATTTCCCGTCTCAACGACTTCTCTGCCGATCCGGAATACTGCGCCGGCAAGGTGGCGGTAGCCTCCGACGCCGACGGCAAGATCGCCAAGGCCTACGACATCGCGGTGAAGGAAGCGGCCCCGGGCCGCAAGGATACCCGCGGCGTGGACATCGACCACGGTTTCGCCGAGCGCACCACCTTCATCGTCACCCCGGACGGCAAGGTCGCCGCGACCATAGGCGGCATCAAGCCCGCGGAAAACGTCGAGAAGTCCCTGGAAGTCGTGCAGAAGATCGCCGCCGCCCAGCACGAAGGCCATTAAGAGATGACGGTCTCCGCCCGCGACGGGCGGAGACCGCGCAACGAATTATCAACCACCTGCGAGAATAGAAACGATGAATAAAAAGCTGATACTGGCACTGGGCTTGACCGCCATGGCGAGCGCCGCACTGGCCGGTCCGATCGAAGATCAGATCCGCTTCCGCCAGTCCGCCTATTCCTTCTCCGCCTGGAACCTTGGCAAGATCAAGGCCCAGGTCGTGGATAAGCCGGACACCTACAACAAGGAACAAGTCCTGGCGGCGGCGAAAGCCCTCGCCGCCATCGCCGACTCCGGTTTAGCCACCCAGTTGTACGGACCCGGCACCGACCAGGGCACCGGCTGGCAGAAGACCCGGCTGAAACCGGAATATTTCGAGAAGAAAGAGAAGGCGGAAGAAGTTCAGCAGGCCTTCATCAAGGAAACCGCGGAATTGGCCAAGGTCGCCGAAGCGGGCGACGTCGGCGCGATCAAGGCGCAGTTCGCCAAGGTCAGCGGCACCTGCAAGAGCTGCCACGACGCGTTCCGCCTGAAAGACGTCGAGTGATAGGGTCGGCCGGGGCGCTAGCCCCGGCACATTTCCCGTTCGGGACGGGCACAGGCCGGGCCTCCATCGCCCGGCCCTAAGGCCCAGCTCGGAAGTAGGCTTCCGAGACCAGCCTCAATATTTGATTATCCAATACACGCCGGCGTTTTTCGGACGGGTCTCTCCGCCCCCGCTGGCCGCGGTGCTATGGCTGAAAGGACTGCCCGGCGTATTGTCGATATCCGAACCCCCGGAATTCCCCCAGGCCTTGCCCGGAACGCCGGTATTCTCGGAAAACGTAAAGTCGTCGAACACGTGGGCGTGGCTCTTGAATTCGTCCTGCTGAAATTGCGCTAGGGTACGGGCCGCGTCGCCTTCGTAGCGGAAAGCCGGATCGGCGTTCTGTCCGAGGCCGCGGAGGAACAGGCCGCGCAGGTCCGGCAAATTGCCGTTGACGATGGCCCTGAGGCGGTCGTACTGCGCGCCCTCCGGTATCGGCGATCCATCGGCCAGCAACCAGCCTGCCGGCGCCTGGCTGCTCCAATAGGCCGCGATGGTGCCCGCGGGAACGCCCTCCGAACCCGGCGAGCCGGCCGCTGCCGGCGGAACGGCGGTTTGCGCGGCGGCAGCCTGGGCTATCGGCTGCCTGGGCTGAATTTCCCTGCCGTCCACCGAGACGCCCAGATAGCTCCCCTTAACACCGATCACACCGGCGAGGGGGCGGCCGGACGCATCGGTCGAGCCCAGAATCACACCGTATCGGCCACCCACCACGGGCACGCCATCGAAGACTTGCGGGCCCCACACGGCGGTCTGCGACTCGGCCGAGTCGTAGAGGTTAAACGTCAGCTTCACGGTGCCGTTCGCCGGCACGGACTCCGTGAGTACGCCCTGATAGTTGAGCAGGGGGGATGCCGTTTCGCCCTGGGCCTGAAAAGCGAGGGCCAATGCCGCCGACAGCGCCAGCGCCTGGAACGGGAATTTCATTCGATTTTCTCCGGGAAATAAGTCGTCGCAATTATCCTAAATTCCGCTCTCGGATATAGCCGGCCTCGCCCGCATGGGGCCGAGCGCCGGCGGAGCGACTGGCCCATGGGCGCCCGGGGCCGTCACCGGAGCAGGATTCTCGATTAAAAAAGGGCTCGGGGGTTCCCGAGCCCGACAAGACCGCCCCATTGCGAGGCGGGTAGATCGCGGTTTGCGCAGCGCCGATCTCCACCACTGTAGACCGGCCTGGCAAGCCGCTCGATTTCCGAGTTACCGTGCACGGAGGAATTCCACCGCACACCCGTATCTGTAGAGCACAAGCAATTCCGGGGCCATGATCTCCGAGGCTGAGGCCCGGACAGGGAGCGCGGCATTCCCTACGACCACTAGGGGCATTGCAGGCAGCAAACCAAACCTGCCGTCCGCCGCAACAGGGGCACAAACGGGCGGGCTGCTGACTTATCACCAGACCACCACCAGCTGTGCTGGCTTACGAACTCCCGGCGACCGCAGCCAGCCGAAAAAAAAGCCCGGGATCCGAGGATCCCGGGCGATCTTGACCTTACCGGCCTTACGCGGTGGCAGTGCTAGGCCAGCAACTCCTTCACCACTTCACCGTAAACCACGGTGGGACGCTCGGCGCGCCCGTTGTGCATGAAGATGGTCTTGAGATGGTCCAGCCCCAACTGCTGAAGCACGGTGGCATGCAGATCGTAGGTGTCGACTTTCTTGCCGACCGATTGCAGGCCGACTTCGTCGGTCTGCCCGAAGGTGGTCCCGGCTTTGACGCCGCCGCCGGCCAGCCACTGGGTGTAGCCCCAGGGGTTGTGGTCGCGGCCGTTGCCGCTCTGGCCGTACGACGTGCGGCCGAACTCCGAGGTCCACACGATCAGGGTGGAGTCGAGCAGCCCCCGCGCCTTCAGATCGGCGAGCAAGCCGGCGATGGGCTTGTCCACTGCCCTGGCATGTTTGCCGTGATTTTCATCGAGGCTGTCGTGCGCGTCCCAGTTCCGGCTCTGGCCCTTGACGTCCAGTTCCCCGGAAACCACCTGGATGAAGCGCACGCCGCGCTCGACCAGACGCCGCGCCCGCAGCAAATTGGTGCCATAGCCCTTGCTGATCTCGTCATTCAGGCCATACAACTCCTTGGTGGCATCGGACTCCTTGGACAGATCGACCGCTTCCGGCGCCGCCGCCTCCATTCGTGCCGCCAGTTCGTAGGAACGGTTGCGCGCCAGAAGCTCGGTGTCATGCGGGTAGCGTGCGGCATCCTCGCGGTTCAAGCGGTTGATCAGATCCAGTGTGCCGGCTTCTTCATTCGTGGATACGAATTCCGGCCGATCCAGATGCAGGATGGGGGAGTCGCCAGGACGAAACACGGTCCCTTGATAAACGGCGGGGAGGAAGCCCGAGCTCCAGTTCACCGCGCCGCCGCGCGGCTCCTTCTTGTCGTTGTAAAGCACGACATAGGCCGGCAGGTCCGGGTTGGCGGAACCGAGCGCGTAACTGATCCAGGCGCCCAGCGACGGACGTCCCGGCGTCAGATTGCCGGTGTTCAGCTTGAGCACCGAGATATTATGGGTCGCGCCCACCGTCGTGCTGGACTTGATGAAGGCGATCTCGTCGGCGTGTTGCGCCAGATTGGGCAGAAGGTCGGAAAACCAGGCGCCGCTCTGGCCGTGCTGCTTCCAGCTGCGGTTGGAGGCGAACAGCTTGCCGGTGCCGCCGCGGATGGCCACCTTGATGCCGTTCAGGAAGGAGGGCGGAATTTCCTGTCCCGCCAGCCGGACCAATTCCGGCTTGTAATCGTACAGGTCCAGCGTGCTGGGGGCCCCGTCCTGATGCAGCCAGATCACCGACTTGACCTTGGCGGGGAAGTGCGGCTGTTTGGGTGCCAGAGGATCGGCGAATTCCGCGGCCAGTACCGGGGTGGCGAAAATGCCGCCGCCCGGCAGCAGCGCACTCAGGGTCAATCCGCCCAGGCCATAGCCGGTTTTAAGCAAGAAGTCCCGACGCGAAGTGTTGCTCATGATGTGTTTCCTATACACGAAATTGTGGAGGCGCCGACCGCTAGATGCGGTAAGCGAATTCGTTGGAGTTGGCGACAGCGTGCACCAGATCGACGAAGGCCGCGGCCCGTATCGGATCGATCGCCTGGGCATCCTTCAGGCCGGTCGGGACGTTAAGCCCGAACTTGCCGGCCAGAGCCTTGGTCTTGATGCGTTTTTCCTGGTCGTCCAGGAACGCCCGCAGGGCATCTTTCTCGGTTGCATTCGGCGTCCGCGCGAACAGGATCTGGTAAAGCCGATCCAATTGAGCCGACTCGTCCTTGCCGGCCTCGGAGATCACCCGGCCCGCCAGCGCCTGAGACCAGCCGAACACCACGTCGCTATGCAACAGGGTGAGCGCTTGCAGCGGCGTGGTGGTGACATCGCGCTTGCTGTGCACTTCCTGAGCGGAAGCCATGTCGAAAGACTCCAGCAGGGGATAAGGCGTGCTGCGCCGCGTGAAGATATAGACACTGCGGCGGTTTTCATCGCCCGCTTTTCTCGGCTGCTCCCAGAAAGGCGCGCCGTCGATCACACCCTTGCCCGGCGTCAGGTTTCCCGGTACCGGCGCGAATACGCTCGGGCCGCCGATTTTTTCTTCCAGCTTGCCGGAGGCGACCAGCAGCGAGTCGCGGATCTCCTCGGCTTCCAGGCGCTTGCGCGGGAACACCGCCAACAGCTTGTTGTCCGGGTCGGCCTTGGCCACCTCGTCGCGATTCGCCGAAGACTGCCGGTAAACGCTGGACAGCAAAATCTGCCGATGCAGCTGTTTCACGCTCCAGCCGTTTCTGACGAAATCGTCGGCCAGATAATCCAGCAGTTCGGGATGTGTCGGCTTCGCGCCGGCCTTGCCGAAATCGCTGACCGTTTCGACGATGCCACGGCCGAAGTACTGCTCCCACACCCGGTTCACATAGACCCGGGCGGTGAGGGGATTGTTTTCGCTGGCGATCCAGTTGGCCAGGGCCGTGCGCCGGCCGGATGAATTGGCGGTCGGCGTGATGACCGGCTTCTCGTCGGTAATCCCGGCGGGGAATGCCGGTTGCACTTCGTCCAGCGGCCTATCCTGGATCCCGCCGAACAGCACGTAAGTCGGCGGTACGCCGGTAGCTCCGAGCTCCGTGATGGCGGAAATGGTGTCCGAGCCATGGGGTCTTTGCGCCAGCAGTTTCTGACCCGCCGCCCGGAGCTTCCTGTACTCTTCCGCACGTTTCGCGTTTTCCGGGTTGTAGCTCGGCTCGTCCTTGTTCTGCGAGGTCTCCGTCAAGTAACCGGCCAGGGAGTCGTCGGTCTGCCACTTGCTGAAACGGTAGTTGATCCAGCGGTCATGGGCCGTCCATTCACTTTCGGGCTTGTCGAGTGAAACCCGGGTGGTGTCGTCGAAAAGCTCCTTGGCATACTTGACCGCCTGAGGTCTGACCGGGTCGATCAAGGCCTTTTTCGCCGCCTGTATGGGTTTCACGGCTTCTTCGTATTTGGCCCACGCCTGCTTGAATTCGACCTCCTGCTGCCCCTGCTCGGCGGGGATGTGATCGATGGCTATGGAATTGGCGAAGAAGGCTTGCAGCGCGAAGTAGTCCTTCTGGCTGATCTTGTCGAACTTGTGGTTGTGGCAGCGCGCGCATTCGACCGTCTGACCCAGGAATACCTTGCCCACGGTATCGGTCATGTCCGTGACGGTCTGATACTTGTTCTGTATCAGGTCGCGGGAATTGAGATTATCGGGAAATCCGCGCAGGAAGCCGGTGGCGATCAGCGCATTCTGGTCGTCCGGGGCAATCTCGTCGCCGGCGATCTGCTCCTTGACGAAGCGGTTGTAGGGCTTGTCCAGATTGAAGGAATTGATCACGTAATCGCGATAGCGCCACATGTTGGGACGGGTTTCATCGTTGTCGAAACCGGCGCTGTCCGCATAACGCGCGAGATCGAGCCAACGCCGCGCCTGGCGCTCGCCGTAACGGTGAGACGACAGCAGGCGGTCGACCAGCTTCTCGTAGGCGTCGGGCGATGTATCATTCACAAACGCTTCGACGTCCTGGGGCGTGGGTATCAGACCCCAGGCATCCAGCGTGGCGCGGCGTATGAACGCGGCGCGATCCGCTTCGGGCGAAGGCTCGAGACCAGCGGCCTCCTGCTTGGCCACGACGAAGGCATCGACCGGCGTACGTATCCAGTCCTTGTGCTGGACCTGCGGCAATCCAACCGGCTGCACCGGCTGCCAGGACCAAAGCTTGTTGTCTTTTTTTGCCGGCGCTTCGGCCGGAACGACTTGCGCCACATCGACCGGCGGCTTTTCCTCCGCCGCGATAGCCGCTGCAGTCGCAAGACCCAGCAATACGGCCAGATAGATTTTCTTATTCATTTTCCCCTCTTTCAGTCCAGTGATTTCAAGCATCGGCCGGGCGGCCTGTGCACGGCGATACGCCCGGCAAATTAAGAAAGCCATCTTCGGATAGCGAAAATCGCACCAATTAGGCGGAAGGCGGTCAGGAGGGGACCCTAGGGCAGCGAAAATACATAAATAACTGTTTTCTAAGTTATTTATAATTCCCGCGTGGCGCAAAGCGGTCGCGGCCGCGATGCTTCATAGCGAATATCGGCAAGATTCGAAGCTGAGAATCAACGCCTGAACACCAGCTTGGTGCTGGAACAACATTCTCAAGCATCAATTAGCGAAACTGGCTTCGGTATTCCGGGCAATGGAGATACCCGCTTCCGGTAAAGCCGGGATGACAACGGCCGCGCCGGCCATTCGTCGTGCGGCGAGATGGAGCCCCGCCTCTATCCATGACCCTCCCTCGTCCGCAAAAAGAAAAAGCCGCCCGGAAGATAATCTTCCGGGCGGCTTCGCCTCGCCTTCCTTGACTACGTAAGACCCTTTACGCGAGCAACTCCTTCACAACTTCTCCATAAACCACGGTCGGACGCTCGGCGCGGCCGTTGTGTTTGTATATGGTCTTGAGATGATCGAGACCCAGCAATTGCAGGACGGTCGCATGCAAGTCGTAGGTGTCGACCTTGCGGCCGACCGACTGCAGGCCGACCTCGTCGGTCTGGCCGAAGGTGGTTCCGGCCTTCACGCCGCCACCGGCCAGCCACTGGGTGTAGCCCCAGGGATTGTGGTCGCGGCCGTTGCCGCTCTGGCCGTAGGAAGTGCGGCCGAACTCGGAGGTCCAGACGATCAGGGTGGAATCCAGCAGGCCGCGCTCCTTGAGGTCGGCGAGCAGGCCGGCGATGGGTTTGTCGACCGCGCGGGCGTGCTTGCCGTGATTCTCGTCGAGATTGCTGTGCGCGTCCCAGTCGCGGTTGTCGCCCGCCACTTCCAACTGGCCGGAGACCACCTGGATGAAGCGTACCCCGCGCTCAACCAGACGACGCGCCCGCAGCAAATTGGTGCCGTAACCTTTGCTGACCTCGTCGTTCAGGCCGTACAACTCCTTGGTGGCATCGGATTCCTTGGCCAGATCGACCGCCTCGGGAGCGGCGACTTCCATGCGCGCCGCCAATTCGTAGGAACGATTGCGTGCCGCCAGCTCGCTGTCTTGCGGGTAACGCTCCTGGCCCAGCCGGTTCAGCCGGTTCAACAGATCCAGGTTGCTGTGTTCCTCGGCCGCGGAGACGAACTCCGGCGCCTCCAGGTGGAGGATGGGTGAATCGCCCGGACGGAAGGCCGTACCCTGATACACGGCCGGCAGGAAGCCCGCACTCCAGTTGTTCGCCCCGCCGCGCGGCTCCTTCTTGTCGTTGTAGAGCACGACGTAGGGCGGCAGGTCCGGATTGGCGGAACCCAGCGCGTAGCTGACCCAGGCCCCCAGGGTCGGACGTCCCGGCGTGAGGTTGCCGGTGTTCAGCTTGAGGATGGAGATGTCGTGGGTGGCGCCGACCGTGGTGCTGGATTTGATGAAGGCGATCTTGTCGGCGTGCTGGGCCAGATTGGGCAGCAGGTCGGAAAACCAGGCGCCGCTCTCGCCATACTGCTTCCAGGTGCGCTTGGAGGCATACAGCTTACCGGTGCCGCCCCGGATGGCCACCTTGATCCCTTCAAGGAAGGAAGGCGGAATCTCCTGGCCCGCCAGGCGGACCAGCTCCGGCTTGTAGTCGTACAGATCCAGTGTGCTGGGCGCTCCGTTCTGATGCAGCCAGATCACCGACTTCACCTTGGGCGTGAAATGCGGCTGCTTGGGCGCCAGAGGATCGGCGAAATCGGCGGCCAGTACCGGCGTAGCCAGGATGCCGCCGCCAGGCAACAAGGCGCTCAGCGTGAGCCCCCCGAGGCCGTAGCCGGACTTGAGTAGAAAATCCCGACGCGATGTATTGCTCATGATGTGCTTCCTTTTCCTATATTAATCGTATGAGTGCTTAGAGCCGGTAGGCGAACTCGTTGGAGTTCGCGACCGTGTGTACCAGATCGACGAACGCGGCCGCCCGGATGGGATCCAGCGATTCGGCGTCCTTCAGACCGGTTGGAACGTTGAGTCCGAACTTGCCCGCAGCCGCCTTCTGCTTGATGACCTTTTCCTGGGTCGTGAGGAAGGCCTGCAAGGCGTCCTTCTCGGCTCGGTCCGGCGTCCGTGCGAACAGGATCTGGTAGAGCCTGTCCAGCTGCGCCGACTCTTCCTTGCCCGCTTCATTGATGACCCGACCGGCCAGCGCCTTCGACCAGCCGAACACCACGTCGCTATGCAGCAGGGTGAGCGCCTGCAGCGGGGTGGTGGTCACGTCGCGCTTGCTGTGCACCTCCTGCGGGGTCGCCATGTCGAAGGGCTCCAGCAAGGGGTAGGCGACACTGCGCCGCGTGAAGACGTAGAGGCTGCGACGGTTGTGGTCGCGTTCGTCCTTGGACACCCGCCAGTAGGAGCTGCCGTCGACGTTGGAATTGCCGACGACCAGGTTGGCCGGGATGGGCGGGAACACACTGGGTCCGCCCAGCTTCTCGTCCAGCTTGCCGGAAGCGGCCAGCAAGGAATCGCGGATCTCCTCGGCCTCCAGGCGCTTGCGCGGGAACACGGCCAGCAGGTTGTTGTCGGGGTCCACCTTGTACGCATCCTCGCGGTGGGAGGAAGACTGGCGATAGACGCTGGACAACAGGATGTCGCGGTGCAGCTTCTTCACGCTCCAGTCGTTATGCACGAAGTTGTCCGCCAGATAGTCCAGCAATTCCGGATTCGTGGGCTTGGTGCCCGCCTTGCCGAAATCGCTCACCGTCTCGACGATGCCGCGGCCGAAATACTGCTCCCACACCCGGTTGACGAATACGCGCGCGGTCAGCGGGTTTTTCTCGCTGGCGATCCAGTTGGCCAGCGCGGTACGGCGGCCGGACGAGGTCGCGGTCGGCACGATCACCGGCTTTTCGCTGGTCAGGTTTTCCGGGAAGGCCGGCTGAACTTCATCCAGCGGCCTCTCCAGAAGTCCGCCGAACAGCACATAGGTGGGCGGCGCATCGGAGTGACCCAATTCCGACATGGCCGACACAGCAACCGAGCCTTCGGGCCTCAGCTTGTCCAGCTTCCTAACCTCTTCGCGCAGCTTCTTGTAGGCTTCCCAGCGCGGGGCGTTCTCCGCGTTGTAATCCGGGGCGTCCTTGTTGATCGAAGTATCCTGGAGATAATTCGACAGGCGGTCGTCGTCGATATAACTGCCGTAGGCCGCATTGACCCAGCGGTCGTGCGCATTCCATTCGCTCTGCGGCTTGTTGAGGGAAACCAGGGTCGCTTCGTTATAACGCTCCTTGTAATACTTGTTCGCCGCCTCGCGAACCGGATCGATCAAGGCCTTTTTCGCTTCCTTGATCGGCTTGAGGGCTTCCTCGTATTTGGCCCAGGCCTTCTCATACTCGATTTCCTGCTGGCCTTTCTGCGCCACCGGTATATTGTCGACCCCTATGGAGTTGGCGAAGAACGCCTGCAGGGCGAAATAATCCTTCTGCGAAATCTTGTCGAACTTGTGGTTATGGCAACGCGCGCATTCCACGGTTTGCGCGAGGAATACCTTGCCCACGGTATCGGTTATGTCGGTGGTGTGCTGATACTTTTTCTGCACCAGGTCGCGGCCGTTGGGATTATCCGGAAAACCCCGCAAAAAGCCGGTGGCGATCAGGGCGTCCTGCTTGTCCGGCCATAACTCGTCGCCCGCCAACTGCTCCTTGATGAATTGGGTATAAGGCTTGTCCTGATTGAAGGCATCCACGACGTAATCGCGGTAGCGCCACATATTCGGGCGGGTCTGGTCGTTGTCGAAGCCCTGGCTGTCCGCATAGCGGGCCAAGTCCAGCCAGCGGCGGGCCTGGCGCTCGCCGTAGCGCGGCGAAGCCAGCAGGCGGTCGACCAGTTTTTCGTAGGCGTTCGGCGACTGGTCGCTGACGAAGGCCTGTACTTCCTCGGGAGTGGGGATGAGGCCCCAGGCGTCCAGGGTGGCGCGGCGGATGAAGGCGGCACGGTCGGCTTCGGGCGCAGGATCGAGACCCGCCGCCTCCTGTTTGGCTGCGACGAAAGCGTCGATGGGCGTGCGTATCCAGTCCTTGTGCTGCACCTGCGGCACCGCCACGGACTGCACCGGTTGCCAGGACCATAGCTTGTTGTCCTTCTTCGCCGGCGCTTCCGCCGCCGCCGCAGACTGACCCGGCTGGGCCTGCGGGTTGTCGGCCGCCGTGGCCGCCGCAGCCGACAAGCTCAGCAATACGGCGCTGTATAAGGTGTTTCTCATTGACCCTCCCCAGTTTTGGTTATTGATGAAGTGACCGGACCTCACCAATTTCGGTCTGCCCGGTGATCCGCATAAGGACTGAGGCGAATCTCATGCCAACGCCCATCGCGCCGCGTGCACTATCCCCGCTAGACACGCTGAACGCCTATGAATTGGATGATACAAATACCGGCCGTAAGCTCGAATACTCAGCCACGTGGTTAACTCCGAACATCAACAAACCATTTCATGGTGACTGGAAACCAATATGGCCGAATATCACCACCGGGTAGTCCAAATCCAAACCCTAAATCATCTAATCGGCCTCCCCATAAAATCGAAACCCTCCCGCATAATTCTCACACCCCGAGCAGGTATTAATACACCCGCCTCCCGCCCCGGCCGGCAGGATTGCGCCTGAATAAACAGCCGGCCAGCAGAATGCCCAAAAACCAGCATGCTCGCGTACTTAAAACCGCCTCATTCGAAAATAGGGTATCGATAAATTCTTATCTCCGGAGTTTGCGAACCAGCCTCATTGCCCTGGCCTTCCTTGCCGGAATACCGGAAAACTCTTTCGATCCGGGGAATAGGTAGCCAGATTTAAATTCTCCGGATTAAGGCTTGCCCACCTCTCTATCCCATATCCATCGGGGCATCGAAATACTCGGCACAGAGTTTGCGTCTGCGCCCTGGATTTGGCAGGAAACGACATTCCAAATCCGGCGACGGGGTACGCAGCCCTTGCGCATCGCCGGCGGCGATAAACCCACTACGTACAGCCCCGGCGACTTACGGAATTAGTTTTCTGCCACAGCCTTAATAGCATCGGGATACCCGCACCCCATGCTTTCGCAACGGACAAAACCGGATTTTGCGCTCGGCCACGGAACATCTAATGAGGAAATGCATGAAACTTTTGCCATTTGGACGCAACACACAGGCTTACCCCAGCGAGGAAAAACGCGCGATAGGACCGGATCGACAAGCTGTGGTGGCGACAGGCGCGATAGCCCTGATCGCCGGCATGACCCTGCTCGCCCCCGAAAGCGCGGTCGCCGCCGCGAAGGAGAAACGGGCGACCCCGTCCAAAACGCCCGCCGCCGCCGATCCGAACACGGACCCACAGGCGGAAATCGAGTTGCTGAAACGGCAGGTGGAAAAACTGACGCAAGAGAATGCCCAGTTGAGGCAGCATGCGACGGCAAGCCCGGCACCCGCTGCCCCGGCGTCCGCGCAATCGGGTCCGTCGGCCGAGACGGTCACGGCCGAACCCGCCACCGCGGCCGCCGAGCCGGACGATACGGGTGACGGCGCCAAGGCCCTGGGCGAAGTGGTGGCCCGCGCCCGCCCCAAACTGGCCAAATTGCACGACGTGCATCAGTCGGTGTCGGTCGTCTCGGGACAGGAACTAGACCGCGAACTGGCCCTGGACCTGGGCGCCATCACCCGGCGCGCCTCCAACGTGCAGTTTAATCAGGCCAACACGCGCAGCGGCTCGCTTTCCATACGCGGCGTCGGCAAGCGGCAGAACAACTGGGAAACCCAGGATCCCAGCGTGGGCGTCACGGTGGACGGCGTCCATTACGGGCTCACCCAGTTGGCCAATTTCAGCTTTTACGATGTCGACAACGTGGAAGTCACCCGCGGCCCGCGCGGCACCGAAGGCGGTCTGGCATCGAGCTCCGGCAAGGTGATCGTGACCTCCAAGGCGCCCACCTTCAGTCCCACGGCGGAACTGTCCGCCACCTATGGGCAGCGCGAGGCCATCATATTGAAAGGCGCCCTGGGCGGCGCGGTGATCAACGACTTGTTGGCCTGGCGCGGCGCCTTCATCGTGGACAAGGGGCGTGGCTTCTATGAGCAGGAATACGACAAGAACTACAGTCTCTACAATCGCGACCGCCTGAGCGGGCGCGTTCAACTCCTGTTCACCCCCACGGCCGATCTGACGGCGAAATTCAGCGCCGATTTCGAGCCCAGGCAGCCGCAGTTGCAGAACGGCCTGACTTTCTACCACGACGTGCCCTTCCGTTTCGCCAACGGCAGCCTGGTGGATCCCAACGGCACGCAGGCCAAGGCCCGTCTGTTCGGATTCACCAACAACAACGGCCAGTTCATAGGTCCACGCCCCTATTTCCAGAATCGGGGGTTCACCTGGGCCGACTACATCGGCGGCGAGAAGCGGCAAACCGTCTGGTTCGACTCGAACGTGGGCCAAACGGTCTCCAACCAGGGCGCTTCGCTACAGATCGACTGGGACATCGGCGACCAGGTCCTCAGTTCGAACACCGCCATACGCGAATACAGCTTCGACGCGCACAACGACGAAGGCACACCGTTCGATGTCCAGCACGACAACGGCGGCGGCAACTACTACCGGCAATGGACCGAGGAACTCAAGATCCGCAACAAACCCGGCGGCTTCATCGACTACCGGGCCGGAATCTTCGGCATCCACACCAAGAACGACATGATGTCCAAGGCCGGCTGGGGCGCGGATGCCGGCGCCTGGCTGGCGACCAACAACCAGTACAACACCCTGGACCGCAACGCCAACGGCAATCGCGGCTCGGGCCTGGCCCTGCTCAAGGACAGCCTGCAGGACGTCAGCACCAAGGAATGGACGCGCATAGAAAACGAAGCCGGCTCGCTGTTCGGCGAATCCGACCTGCATTTCACCGACGCATTCACGGTCACCGCCGGCTTGCGCTTCACCCTGCAGGACCGCACGACATCGAATCGAAAAATCGTCACCAACAACGGAGCGGGCGCCGCCCTTAACCCCGTCGCAATCCGCGACGTGCAGCTCGGCGGCTTCGACTCCGCGTCCAACGGCAATCTGAATGGGGGTAACACCGTCGAGCAACGGAATCTGGCCGACCAGGTGGCCAACCGCTATTTCGGCAAGACCATCCAGGGTGCGCCGGGCGACACCTACAACAATTTGTCCAGGGATCAGAAAAACATGGTGGCTGCGGCCAAGACGCTGCGTAGCCAACGAATCGGGCGCCTGAACGAGAAAGTCGCCCAGGACTACAGCGATCTGCTGGTCACCGCCCAACTGACGCCCAGCTACAAGTTCAACGAAGATCTGACCGGCTATTTTTCCTGGCAATACGGCGAAAAGACCGGCTCCATCGTCGCCGTGAACGGGGTCACGCAACGCGTCGATCCGGAAAACACCCACGCGGTGGAGTTGGGGCTGAAGTCCTTCTGGCTAGACAAGTCGGTGATTTTCAACATCGACGCCTACTTCATGGACATACAGAACTACCAGCAATCGGTACAGGTGGTGGATACCTATGAAACGGCGATTAACGTCGCCAACAACCAGGCCAACCCCATCGCCTACACCAGCTCCATCGGTAACGTCAAAAAAGTGCAGGTGCACGGTGTCGAGTTCGACAGCGTCATCAACACCATCCCCTACCTGTCGGTCCGTTTGAACGGCGCGTACAACATCGCCCAATACATCGACTACAAGAATGCGGGCAAGCCGGACGAGCTGGCCTATCTTCCGGCCCCCTACATCGATCAGAGCGGCAAGCTGCTGACCGGCGCGTCGAAATGGCAGTTCGTGGTGGGGGCGGAATACGCCCGGCCGGTGTTCGACAATTTCATCGCCCACACCAGCTTCAATACCACCTTCCAGAGCAAGTTCAACAGCTCCGACACCTTGTCGGACTACAGCTGGATAGACGACCGGGCGCGCACCGACGCCTCCATCGGCATCGGCAGCAAGGACAAGGTGTGGGATTTGAGCCTGATCGGCAAGAACATCTTCAACGACCGCCGGCATGAAGTCGGCTGGGTCTCCTACGATCCGGATCCCTATCCGCGCTGGTTCGGCATACAGCTGAGCGGCAAGCTCTAAGACCTTAGGATACAGCCCTTCGACAGGCTCGAGCGGAACGCCAAGCCGAGCCTGCCGTAAGGCGGGATATCCATCACGCAAGAGCCCGCTCGCGGGACACCAAATCCATGCAAAGTACCTCCAAGGGCGCAATGCCGGGAGGTGATTTCCTGACTCCACGCCAACACCGCATCAGCATGATGCCTCGCGACCAACAGCAATCCACCTATTCCGGGGACCCGGATTTCCCGCAGCAACGCTCTTCGCGAGGGCTAGCCGCGCAAGGACTCAGGCCTCTTCCCCAGCCGTAGCCAGGCCTGATCCCCACAGTCGAACCGGCGTTCGCCGCCGGGGCGACGAGGCCTCTCTCACCGCGAGCGAACGCCGTCCAAACCAGCGAGCCGGGCGCTCCTTAACGGCACGACCCGCTTTCATCGGCAGTGCGCACGCCAGTCCGAAAGCGCGGCATAGTATTTGCTCTTACGCTCACGAATCGGGGACTGTTTATTCCATGCACGGCGCAAAATCGGGTCGCGACCAGCGCACAGGGCATATAAGCCGCTCCGCATATTTACGCCGACGCCGGACGAGGGGTACGGACGTCGCCGCGGAACGGTGGGATCAAAACTACGGCCACGGACCGCATTGGGGCCAAGAAATTCGTCATCGACACTCACTAAGAGGAACTACATGAAACTTTCGGCATCCAGACGCAAGGCACGGTCCCGCCGTGACTTGGCGCAGCCTTCGGCCGCATCGGACCGGCAGCGCAATACACTCACGGGCGCGGTGGCGCTCATTACCGGGATGACCCTGCTCGCGCCCGCGGAAGGCATGGCGGCGCCCAAAACCAAGGCCAGGAAAGCGGCCTTGGAGGCCAGCAGCCAGAGCACGGATCAGCAAGCGGAGATCGATCGCCTGAAGGCCCAACTGGAACGTCTGGCCAAAGAAAACGAGCAGTTGAGGAAAAATGCCGGGGCGCCCCAGCCCGCGACCGCACAAGCCGAATCGGCGGCTCCTTCGGAAGAGGCCGCGGTATCCGAGCCGCCTCCCGAACAGACGGCTGACGCATCCGACAGCCCCAAGGCCTTGGGCGAAGTGGTCGCCCGCGCCCGCCCCAAACTGGCCAAGCTTCACGACGTGAAGCAGTCGGTCTCGGTGGTCTCGGGCCAGGAACTGGCGCGCGAACTGTCCCTGGACCTGGGCTCCATCACCCGCCGCGCATCCAACGTTTCCTTCAACCAGAACAACACCCGCGGAGCGTCGCTCTCCATACGCGGTCTGGGCAAGCGCAGCTTCACCGAAACCCAGGACCCCTCGGTAGGCGTCACGGTGGACGGCGTACCCTACGCGCTCACCCAGCTCGCCAACTTCAGCTTCTACGACATCGACAACGTGGAAGTCACCCGCGGCCCGCGCGGCACCGAGGGCGGTCTGTCAGCGAGCTCGGGCAAGGTCAACGTGACCTCCAAGGCCCCGACCTTCAGCCCCACGGCCGAATTGTCCGCCACTTACGGACAGCGCGAAGCCCTCATCCTGCAAGGCGCCCTGGGCGGCACCGTCATCAAGGATCTGCTGGCCTGGCGCGGCGCATTCATCGTGGACAAGGGACGCGGTTTCTACGAGCAGGAATACGACAATAACTTCAGCCTTTACAACCGCGACCGCCTGAGCGGACGCGTGTCCTTGTTGTTCACCCCGACCGCCGACCTGACCGCGAAATTCACCGCCGATTTCGAGCCGCGCCAGCCGCAGCTGCAAAACGGCCTGACCTTCTATCACAACCAGCCGCTGCGCTACGCCAACGGCACGGTGACCGACAATGCAGGCACCGGGGCGCAGGCCAAACTGAACGGTTTCACCACCAATACCGGCGCCAGCTTCGGGCCCCGTGCTTACTTCCAGAACCGCGGATTCACCTATAACGACTACATCGGCGGCGAGCGGCGGCAAACCGTATGGTTCAACGAAAACCAGGGCCAGACGGTATCCAATCAGGGCGCGTCCCTCCAGGTGGACTGGGATCTCGGCGATCACGTCGTCAGCTCCGGCACCGGCGTACGCGAATACACGTTCGACGCGCATAACGACGAAGGCACGCCCTTCGACATCAGCGTGGACGGCGGCGGCGGCGTGTTCTACCGGCAGTGGACCCAGGAGTTCAAGATCAAGAACAAGCCGGGCGGATTCCTCGACTATAAGGCCGGCATCATAGGCCTGCACACCAAGGACGACATCATCGGCAAGACCGGCTGGGGTTCCGATGCCGGCGCCTGGTTCGCCAATAACACCCAGTACAACACGCTGTATAACCCGACCCTCCTGAGCAATCGCCCGTCGGGCCTGGCCATACTCAAAGACGTGCTGCAGGACGCCAGAACCAAGGAAACCACGCGCGTCGAGACCGAATCCGGCGCTGTCTTCGGCGAATCCGACTTCCATTTCACCGATCAGTTCACAGTCACGGCCGGCCTGCGCGCCACCCTGGAAGACCGCACCACCTACAACACGCGATTCCTCGCCGAAAATGGCGTGGGGGGCGCATTCAATCCGGTGTCGGTGAGAGGAATCGGGCTCGGCGGGTTCAACACGGATACCAATGCCGCGGCGAGCAACAGGAATTACGGCAAATTGACGGGTAGCAACTCCGTCGCTCAGTTGAACCTAGCCGACCAGTTGGCCAACCGGTATTTTGGGAAAGCCATCACCGGAACTCCCGGCCAGGCCTACGGCCAACTGACTGACGCGCAGGCGCGCATGGTGGGCACGGCCAAGACGCTGCGCGCCAGCCAGATCGGCCGCCTGAACGACAAGGTCAAGGGCGATTACAGCGACCTGCTGTTCACCGCGCAACTGACACCCAGTTACAAGATCAACGAAGATCTGACCAGCTATCTGTCCTGGCAATACGGCGAAAAATCCGGTTCGGTGATCCAAACCAACGGCATCAACCAACGGGTCGAGCCGGAGAACACCCATGCCCTGGAACTGGGCCTGAAGTCGTTCTGGCTGGACAAGACGGTGATCCTCAACGTCGACGCTTTCGTCATGGACATCCACAACTACCAGCAGGCCGTGCAGGTGGTCGACGAATTCCAGACCGCGGTCAACCTGGCTCCGGGCGGCTCGGGCGAAACCGCCTACGTGGCCGCCCAGGGTAACGTGAAAAAGGTGCGCGCCCACGGCATCGAGTTCGACGGCGTGATCAACACCATCCCCAATCTGTCGGTACGCCTGAACGGCGCCTACAACGTCGCCAAGTACATCGACTACAAGAACGCGCCCAAGCCGGAAGAACTGGGCTATCTGCCCACCAGCATCCCCTTCATCGACCAGAGCGGCAAGCTTCTGCCCGGTGCGTCGAAATGGCAGTTCGTAGTCGGGGCGGAATACACCAAGCCGGTGTTCGACAACCTCCTGGCGCATACCAGCTTCAACACCACCTTCCAGAGCAAGTTCAACAACGCCGACAACCTGTCGTATTACGGCTATATCCAGGACCGCGCGCGCACCGACGTTTCACTGGGCATAGGCAGCAAGGACAAGGTTTGGGATTTGAGCCTGATCGGCAAAAACGTGTTCAACGACAGCCGGCACGAAATCGGCTGGAACTCCTACGGACCGGATCCCTACCCGCGCTGGTTCGGCATACAGGTCAGCGGCAAGCTTTAAAAGGAAGCTCCCTACTCGCAAGGACGCGACATTTTCCCTCGGTCGATCGTGCCGCCCTTCAGGGCGGCACACGACTTTCTCACCGGCGGTCAGCCCGCCAGCGTCTCAATCCACTCGCGGGAAGCACGCGCGCATTGCTTGCGAAGGCATTGCGGCAGCGGGCGTCCTGCCCTTGACCGTCATCCTTGAATAGGCATAAGCCTAGGCGCTTTTACCGGCGTCCGCGGACCACTGTGCGTGCGCCCGGCGGGCTCTTTCCAGGCGTTCCGAGGCCACTTCCCAATTGATGTTGCGGAAATAGGCGTCGATGTAGGACGCCGTCGCGGCCGCGTAGTCGATCTGGTAGGCGTGCTCGTAAACATCCAGCACCAGGATGGGCAGGGTGGCGCTGGGGGCGTGCTGGTGGTCCCATTGCCAGTAATTTTCCAGCAAGCCGGTGTGCAGGTTGAGGCCCAGCACCACCCAACCGGACCCCCCGCCCAGCCCGGCACCGATGCGGCGGAACTCCTTCTCCCAGGCTTCGACGGAACCGAAGGCCTCGGTCAAGGCCTTGCTGATATGGGCATCGGGCTTGTCGTGCCCGCCCAGGTTGCCGAAATAGAGGTCGTGCAGCACGATGGAGCCGGTGCGCAGCAATTGCTCGCGCTTGAGGTCGTTGTAGATATAGGCCGGCAAATTGGGATCCTGCTGGAATTCCGCCAGCTTCTGCTTCACCACGTTGAGCGCCTTCACCGCCCCGCCGTAGTTGTTCTCCCAGTGCGACTTGATCAGCTTCTCGGAGATGCCGTCCAGCTTGGCCGGATCGAAAGGCAAGGGCTTGGGCTGGTGGAGGGTCGCGAAAGCCGATTGCAGGGCCGGCGCGGCCTCGACCTCTTTCTTGCCCGCGGCCAGGGACTGCGGCGACACGACGGCCAAGGTGGCCCCCACGGAAGCGGCATAGATGAATTCGCGGCGGTTGTAGTCGTTACTCATGGTGAACTCCAGTTTGCGACAGCGGTTTAAGGGCTGAGTAAAAGCCGGTCCTACCGGCCTTGTTGGGTGAGGCCTGCGACCGCAGGCTCCACCGAACGCAGTGGCATTGCGCACCCCAGGGGACGCGCAGGATGCATCGTGTTCCTCGCGCGGCTCTAGCCGGCCTTGGGCTTGCCCGGCGCACTCGCCGCGATGCGCACCTCGTCGCCATTGGCGATGCCGTCGGGCGGATTGTCGATGAGCCGGTCTTCGGCAGCCAGACCTGCACCGATCTCGATCACCTTGCCGAGATCGCGGGCGATGCTGACCGGCTTGAGCACCACGCGATTGCCGGCATCGAGCACCGCGACCTGGGCCCCCTTGGCGTCGAAGATCAGGGCGCTGGCCGGTATGGTCAGAGACGCCGCGTTGCGGGGCAGGTCCAGCTTAACGCCGGCATAGGCGCCCGGCATCAGTTGCCCGGCGGCGTTGTCCACGATCAATTGCATCAGGCTGGTACCGCTGGCCGCATCCACGGCTCCGGCGGCGGCGCTCACGGTCGCCGTATAGCTGCGGTCCGGATGTTCCGGCACCTTGAGGCTGGCCTGGGTGCCGGGCGGTACCCGGGGCACATAGCTTTGCGGCACGCTGACGTAGACCCGCAAACGCTTCACGTCGGACACCACGAACAATTCCTGGCCTGCGCCGGTTCCGGCGTTGATCAGCGCGCCCACATCGGTGTTGCGGGTCGTGACCACGCCGTCGAAGGGGGCCACCAGGCGGGCAAAATTCTTCAGGGCCGCATAACGTTCCACATTGGCGCGCGCCGATTGCAAGGCCGCCTGTTTGGCGCTGGCGAAGCCGGTCTTCTCGTCCACATCCTGTCGCGACACGGTGTTGCTCGCCAGCAGAGCCTGCCAGCGCTTGGCGGTGGTCACGGCCAGCGCCGCGTCGGCTTCCGCCGTGGCGAGATCCGCCCTGGCCTGGGCCAATTGCTGGTCGAGGTCGGGCGTCTCGATTTCCGCCAGCAACTGCCCCGCCTTGACCGGCGTACCGATATCGGAGGTCCAGCGTTTCAAATAACCGTTCACGCGGGCGAAGATGGGCGCCTGGGCATGAGCCTCCAGCCGGCCCGGCAGCTCCAGCCCGGAGACATTCCCGCCGGCGGCCGGACTCACCACCGCCACCGTGGGTATGGCCTGAGCCTCGGTCCACGCCTTCAACCGCTCGTTCTCGGCATTGCGGCTGGTCAAACCGTGGGCGACGGTCAGGACGGCGGTGGCGGTCAGGGCCAAAACGCTCAACACCAATGCGACCGAAACCTGCGCCCTTCCGTCTTGATATTTGAACCCTCTCCCTCTGGGAGAGGGCAGGGTGAGGGAAAATGCGTTGATCATCCCAGCGCGGCAATCGCGAGCAGTTAACGTTTCTCCCCTCACCCCAACCCCTCTCCCATAAGGAGAGGGGCTCAATTCGTTCGAGGGCTGCGCGGATCGCGATGTATCAGGAATTTGCGGCATGGAGCTCTCCGGTAAGGGGGCGCGTGCCGGCGATGCGGCCGCGGCGGGCATGAACGAGGCTGAAGATGACCGGCACGAACAGCAGGGTGCTGACGGTGGCGAAGACCAGGCCACCGATCACCGCCCTGCCCAGCGGCGCGTTCTGCTCGCCGCCCTCGCCCCAGCCCAAGGCCACCGGCACCATGCCGATGATCATGGCCAGCGCCGTCATCAGTACCGGCCGGCAGCGCACGAAACCGGCCTCCAGCGCGGCGGCCGTGGCATCGCCGAGCTGGTCCAGGCGTTCGCGGGCGAAGCTGATGACCAGCACGCTGTTGGCGGTGGCCACGCCCATGCACATGATGGCGCCGATCAGGGCGGGCACCGAGAGCGTGGTGCCGGTGGCAAACAGCATCCAGACGATGCCGGCCAGGGCCGCCGGCAGGGCGGTGATGATCACGAAGGGATCGCTCCAGGACTGGAAGTTCACCACGATCAGCAGATAGATCAGCACGATGGCGCCCAGCAGACCGAACGCCAGGCCGGTGTAGGCGCCGTTCATGGTCTTGAACTGGCCCAACAAGGCCACGGAACTGCCCTTGGGCAGCTCGCCCGCGCTCTCGTCCACGGCCTTCTGTATGTCTTGCGCCACGCCGCCGAGGTCGCGGTCCTGCACGTTGGCGTAGATCTGCGCCAGGGACTGGATGTCGTATTGCGAGACCACCGACTGGGTCATGCCGCGCCTGATGTCGGCGATGCCGCCCAACAACTGGGGCAGGGTGCTGTCGTCCGAGGTGACGGGCAGGCTTTGCAGCCCTTCCAGCGTGTCCAACTCGTATTGCGGCGTCTGCATCACGATGGGATAGGTCACGCCGTTCTGCGGATTGAGCCAATAGGTCGGAGCGACCTGGCCGGAACCGGCGAGCTGCACCACCAGGCTGTTGGCGACGTCGCGCTCGGTCACGCCGGCATAGCGGGCGCGCGAGCGGTCCACGTCGACATTGAATACCGGGCTGTTGCGCGCCTGTTGGATGCGCGCGTCCGCCACGCCGGGGATGTGTTTGATGCGGTTCAGCAGCTTGTGCGCATAGGCGAAATTGCCGGCCGCATCGTTGCCGCGCACCTGCAGGTCTATGGGCGCGGGCGCGCCGAAGTTGAGGATCTGGCTGACCATATCGGCGGGCAGGAAAGAGAACGCGATACCCGGAAAACGCCGCGGCAATTCTTCGCGCATGGCCCGCACGTAATCCTCGGTCGGCTTGTGCCCAGGTTGCAGGGATATCTGCAGGATGCCGTCGTGCGTGCCGGTCAGGCCGTTGTTGCTGTAGGACATGCTGATGGACGAGAAGGGCAGGCCGATGTTGTCGACCATCACGCCCAGTTCGTTCGGCGGGATCAAACCGCGGATGGCCTGCTGGATCTCGCCGAAGCGGGCGGCCGTCTCTTCCAGCCGCGTGCCCACCGGAACGCGTATGTGCATCTGGATCTGCCCGGCATCGACCGAGGGGAAGAAGTTTTGACCGAGAAACGGCAGCAGGCCGAAAGACGCCAGAACCAGGCCCAGGTAGCCTGCAACGAAGACGCGGCGATGCCCCAGCGCGGTGGCCAACAGCCCGCGGTAGCCTTCGCGGAAACCCTCGAAACCGGCCTCGAAGCGGCGCTGCAAGCGCACCCAGGGATAGCGGCCGGGCGGCAGGGCCCGGTCGTTGCCGTGGATGTCGGTATGCGGCGTATGGGGCTTCAGCAGGTATTTCGCCAGCGTCGGCACCAGGGTGCGCGAGAGGACGAACGAACAGGCCATGGCCAGCATCACCGCCTCGGCCATGGGCACGAACAAAAACTTGGCCACGCCCTGCAGGAAGAACATCGGCACGAACACGATGCAGATGCACAGCAAGGACACGAAGGCCGGCACGACGATCTGCTGCGCGCCGTCCAGGATGGCCTGTTCCACCGGCTTGCCCTGCTCCAGATGCCAGTTGATGTTCTCGATGGTGACCGTGGCCTCGTCCACCAGGATGCCCACGGCCAGCGCCAGCCCGCCCAGGGTCATCAGATTCAGCGTCTCCCCCAGTGCCGACAGGGCGGCGATCGCGCCCAGCACCGACAGCGGGATGGAGGTCGCAATGATGAAGGTCGCGCGCAGATTGCCCAGAAACAGCAAGACCATCAGGCTGGTCAACGCGGCCGCGACCACGCCCTCCTTCACCACGCCGTCGACCGCCGCCCGCACGAACAGCGACTGGTCGCCCAGCGGCTTGACCTCCAGGCCTTCCGGCAGCGACGGCTTCATGGCCTGTACCGCGGAACGGACGCCGCCGATGATGTCCAGCGTCGAGGTGGCGCCGGCCTTGAGCACATTCAGCAAGGCCGAGCGCGCGCCGTCCACGTGCACGACATTGGTCTGCACCGCGCCGCCGTCGCGCACGTTGGCGACATCGCGCACGGTGACCATGGCCCCCTTGACCGTCTTGATCGGCAAGGCGGCGATGGCGTTAAGGTCGGACGGTGCATTGTTGAGCTGAATGAAATATTCGAACTGGCCGATCTTCTGCGTGCCGGCCGGCGTCAGCAGGTTTTGCGCGGCCAGCGCGTTGGCCACGTCCTGGCCGGACAGGCCGCGCGCCTGCAACTCCGCCGGCTTCAAGTCGATCTGCACCTGGCGCGAACGTCCGCCGAAGGGCCAGGGGATGGCCGCTCCGGCCACCGAGGTCAGCCGCGCCCGCACGCCGAACATGCCCAGGTCGGCCAGCATCTGCTCGGTCATGCCCTTGCCGGACAAGGCCAGTTGCAGGATGGGCACGGTCGCCGCGCTGTAATTGAGGATGAAGGGCGGCTGGGCGCCCTGCGGGAAGGCGCGCAGCATGGTCTGCGAAACCGCCGTCACCTGCGCGTTGGCGACGCTGATGTCGACGTTGGGATGGAAAAAAATCTTGACGATGCCGAGCCCGTTGTAGGAATTCGCCTCGATGTGCTCGATATCGTTGACCACGGTCGTCAACACGCGCTCGTAAGGCGTGGTGATGCGCCCGGCCATCTGCTCCGGCGACAGGCCCGTATACTGCCAGGCCACCACGATCACCGGCACGTTGATGTTGGGGAAGATGTCCGTCGGCATCCGCCAGGCCGCCAGCGGCCCGACGATGAGGATGGCGATGGCCAGGACGATGAAAGTATAAGGTCGCGCAAGCGCGACGCGGACGATGCCTATCATTGAGTTTGATCGAAGAACAAATAGCCCCGACGAGACGGGGAAAGCAACTACAAACCCTCCCCCTGTCAGGGGGAGGGCAGGGTGGGGGTGGTACTTGGGGACGTCATCTCGTGTAATGTCCCACCGCGGCACTCTTCTCTGCGGTCATCCCCGGCAATGTTAGGGGAGAGCGAGCCCAAACAACCGAAGGTCGTGGTACCGCCGGGACTTGGCAAACTGACGCAAGGACCGCGTCCAGTTCCAGCAAGTTCCTGGTTCCAAAAACATTGCCCAAGCATGCGTGCGGCATCGGTTATATCCCAACGAATTTGCCTCACCCGCCATAGGGCAAACGGCTCAACCCCCACCCTGCCCTCCCCCTGCAAGGGGGAGGGTTCCGGTAATGTCCCGCTTCTTCCCGGTGCGGATAACCGATCGCCTACTCTGGCTCAACTCCAGCTCAAATCCGTCTTCGACAAAGGCAGTTGACGCACGCGCTTGCCGGTGGCGGCGAAGATGGCGTTGCACACGGCCGGCGCCAAAGGCGGCAAGGCGGGTTCGCCCAGTCCGGTCACCGGATAATTGGTCTTGAGGAAATGCACCTCGACCTTGGGCGGAGCCTCGGGGATGCGGATCAGCGGATACTCATGGAAATTGCCCTGCACGATGCGGCCTTTCTGGATGTCCAGTTCCGGGTAAAGCAGGGTGCTGAGGCCGTCGATCACCGAACCCTGCACCTGGTTTTCCGCCCCGCTCAGGTTGACGATTTGCGCGCCGATGTCGGTGGAGACCACCACGCGGTCGACCTTGAGCTTGCCGTCTTTCGACACCGTCACTTCGGCGACCTGGGCGATGTAGCCGCGATGGCTGAAGTGGAATGCGATGCCCTGGCCCTGGCCTTTGGGAAATTTCTTCTTGCCCCAGCCGGCCTGCTCCGCCACATGCTGCAACACGTGCTTCATGCGGCTGACGTCGTAGGGCACGCCGCGCTCGCCGGTGCCGGGCACGATGTCCTTGTCGCCCAGGATCTCCAGGCGGAATTCCAGCGGATCGCGCCCGGCCGCATGGGCCAGTTCGTCGATGAAACTGTGGAACACCCAGGCGAACACGTTGCTGCCCGGCGCACGCCAGGGCCCCATGGGGATGCCGCATTCCAAAGGCGTCTGCTCCAGCAGCAGGTTGGGGATCCAGCGGCCGGGGAATTCGTCACCGGACAGACTCGCCCCGGAACCCGGCACCAGCGCCGGCTTGCCGTTCTGGATCAGGTTGTGGGCGAAGGTCACGAAATGGTTGTGCCAGGCGATGAGCTTGCCCTTGGCGTCCACGCCGCCGCGCAAGAAATGGAAGCCGCCGGCGCGGAACTGGTCGTGGCGCAGGTCGTCCTCGCGCGTCCAGGTGAGCTTGACCGGCCCACTGACCCGCTTGGCGATGGCCGCCGCCTCGATCAGGTAATCCGGGATCAGCCGCCGGCCGAAGCCGCCGCCACTGCGGGTGATGTGCAGGACGATCTTGTCCTTGGGGATGCCCAAGATTTCCGCGACGATTTTCTGGCCGGCCTCGGGATTCTGCGTGGGCGCCCAGATTTCGATGCCGCCGTCCTTGACCCAGGCGGTGGTGTTTTGCGGTTCTATGCTCGCGTGGGAAATGAAGGGATAGCTGTAGGCCGCTTCCACGGTCTTCGCGGCGCCTTTCAAAGCCGCGGCGAGGTCGCCATCCTTGCGCAAGGTCTCGCTGCCGGGCTTGCTCGACAACTCCTTGGCCTTCGCGGCGAATCCCGCCCAGCTTTGCTCGGCCACCTTGCCTTCGTCCCACACCACCTTGAGCTGCTTGCGCGCGCTGAACGCCGACCAGGTCGAGTCGGCCACGATGGCCACGCCCGGCAGCAGGCCTTTCAGATCGGACGTGCCCTCGATCACGAAGACGTCTTTCACGCCGGGCAGTTTCTTGATCTCGTCCAGGTTGGCACTGACCACCTTGCCGCCGAAGGCCGGCGATTTCTCGTAGACCGCGTAGAGTTGGCCCGGCAGCTTGATGTCGATGCCGAACAAGGGCTGGCCTGTGACGACCTTGGGATTGTCCACCCCGGCGATGCGCGTACCGAGCAGATTGTAGTCCTTGGGATCCTTGAGACGCACCGACTCCGGCGGCGGAAGCGGCAGGGTCGCGGCCTTGGCGACGAGCTGGCCGTAGCCCAGCTTGCGCTTGCTGGCCGGGTGATGCACCGCGCTGTCCTGGGCGATGAGCTCGGACGCCGGGACTTTCCAGGTCTGCGCGGCCGCTTCGATCAGCAGGGTGCGGGCGGTCGCGCCGAGCTTGTGGAATTCCTCGTAGTTGGTCGGCGTCGAGCGCGAGCCCCCGGCACTTTGGCTGCCGTAGGCCGGATCGAGATCGCCCTGGACGATGACCACGTCCTTCCAGTTGACTTCCAGTTCCTCGGCGATGACCGTCGGCAGCGAGGTCTTGATGCCCTGGCCGATCTCCGGCTGTTTGGAGATCAGCGTCACCTGGCCGTTGGGCGCGATGCGGATGAATGCGTTGGGCTTGAACACCGCGCCGTCCGGCGCCGCCGAGGGCTTGGCGACCTTGCCTTCGGCCCCTTCCGCGCCGCCCAGGTAGAAGCCGAGCACCAGCCCGCCACCGGTGAGCGCGGACTGGCGCAGGAATGCGCGGCGGCCGACATTTTCAAGTATCTGCGCGCTCATGCTTTAGCCCCTTTCTTGTTGCCGGCGATTTCGGCCGCACGGTGGATGCCGGCGCGGATGCGGATGTAGGTGGCGCAGCGGCACAGATTGCCGGCCAGGGCCTGGTCGATGTCCTCGTCGGTGGGATGTGGCTTTTCCTTGAGCAGGGCCGCGGCGGTCATGATCTGGCCGGCCTGACAATAGCCGCACTGCGGCACGTCCAGCTCCTGCCAGGCTTGCTGCAGGGGATGCGCGCCCTTGGGGTCCAGGCCTTCGATGGTCGTGACCTTGGCCTTGCCGACGCTGGAAATAGGCGTCAGACAGGCCCGGGTGGGCACGCCGTCCAGATGCACGGTGCAGGCGCCGCATTGCCCGACTCCGCAGCCAAACTTGGTGCCGACGAGTTCCAGGCTGTCGCGCAGCACCCAAAGCAGCGGAGTGTCGGAAGCGACGTCCACGGTTTTGGACGCGCCGTTGATGGTGAGTGTGTATTTGCTCATGAAGCGGGGGCACTCCGAATGAATCCCGGCCGAGCCGGGGACTACGCTGGTGATGGCGGGATGGGGTTTTGCCCCGCGACCGCTCCGTGATCGCAGACCCAAACCCCATTCCACGTTCCTGATTCATCCATGCTCGCGTTAAACGCAAGCGGGCCGGGGCGGCGGTAACCCGCAGCACCGGCCCTTTCCTTAGAGCGCCTGCTATCCCTGGGCGCCGGCTTTGTGCTTGTGCGCCTTGGCCTTGCCCGGCTTGCCCTTGGCCTCGGATTCCTCAACCTTGGCCAGACCGATGTAGCCGCGCAAGTCGTTCAGCTTGACCACGCCCGGTCCGTGCAGCGGTGCGATCTGGGCCACATCCAGCTTCAGCTTCTGGATGTTCTCGTACAGGTTCTGCGAGTACGGATTCACCGAGGTCGGCAGCGCCGCGCCCGGAGCCGGCGGGGTGTAGGCATCGACTTCGATCAGGATCTTTTCCGCAGGCAGATAGATCAGATCGAATGCGTCGTTGTGGCTGTTGCCGGCGATCGAATGGATCTCGATCTTGCGGTCGCCGTCCGACAGCGCAACCCTGCCGTTATGGGCGGCGAACTGCGGAGTCTTCTTGGAGCCTTCGAGGCGGTCCGGGTTGAGCGTGTGCGGATTGGCCCAAACCTTCTCGTAGTAGTCCTTGTTGGCCTGCTCGGTCACGATGGTCGCGCCTTCGTCCACGAAGGTACGCAGGCCGCCGGAATGATCGAAGTGCGCATGGGTGTTCACCAGGAACTTGATCGGCTTGCCGGGGATCAATTCCTTGGCCTTGGCTATCACGGCGTTGGAGCGGTCCTCGTTGAGCGGAGCCTCGACCAGCACGATGTGGTCCTTCTGTTCGATGGCGACGCTGTGGTGCGTTCCGCCGGTCAGGTAGTAGACGCCGTTAGCCAGCCTCTCGCTCTTCACGACCACGGCGGGCGGCTTGGCATTGGCGATTTCGGAAGGCACGACGATGTCCACGGCCGGGTTCAGCTTGACCTCGGAAACGTTGAGATCCAGCACCGGATGACCTCCCTGGGTCCTGACGATGTGGGCGGGGAACTGGATGCCGCCGAAATCCTTGTAATCGGAGAACTTGGTTTCGACCAGCGTGTCGCCCAGCACCGGATTGTCTATCCAGGTCTGTATGCTCTCGACCTCGTTCTTGGCGTTGATGGTACCCACGTAGCGGTATTTTCCGCCCACGGTGAAGGACACGACGCTGCCGTTCTCGCTGTCTTCCGAGCTCGCGTGGTTGTCGCGGGCGGCCTTCAGAAAGCCTTGCGGGGTGGACCAGATTTCGGCGGCGCGCTCTTCCACGGCGGCGGCCTGCAGCGAGGGTACGCCGGCCGAACCCGGTGCGGCGTTGGGGGCCGGAGCCACGTTCCATGCGGTCGTTCCGCTGATGTACTGGTCGGGCTTCTGCTCGACCGGGGTCGGACGATTGCGGCCGGGTTCGACGATCTGCTTGCGGGCGATCTGAACGTGCGCGCTGGACGTATCGTAATTGATATCCGCCGTATAGCTGCTGACCGCGAACGGCGGCCATGCCAGAGTCGGGTTGGGCGCCTGGCCGAACTGGAACCAGCGGCCGGTACCGGAGAATTCGATGGACTTGGTTTCGCCGACTTTCAGCTGGTGTGCGGCGGCGTGCACCGGGTGCTTGTCCGTGCTCGCGCAGCCGCCGAGGATGGCCGCGACTGCCAAAGCGAGAACCGGGTACTTGTATCTACTCATGTAAGCTCCGAGGTGTGATGAGATTTGTATATAAGGGAATGACTGGAACCGGGCATGCTTATGCGAAATCCGTACCGCCAGAAACACGCCATGACCGGGAGCTGAAAAGATCTTGTCTTTCAGCCAGATGAAGATGACCTGACGCCCGGCGGCGCGAACCGGAAGGCGGGCGCGGCCCGGGTCGCTGCTGAAATTCGAGCAGACCATGGTGACCTGGCAACAGTACTGCACGCACCGGGGCAGACCGATGGCCGGCGTGGACGGCAAAGCCGCCGTTCAATGGGAACTGCGCGCCAGCCAGCCATCCAGGAGAGCCAAACGCTCCCGCCGCACCTTGATGCGGTAGGCAATGCTGGCGACCGCCGTGTCGGCGGCGCGGCGGGCACCCGGAGCGATATGCTCCTCCGCGTACGCCTTCACCTTGCCTATCATCGCCGGGTCGACCGAAGCCTCGGCGATGCGCGGGAAGAAGCGGTTGCGCGAGGGTCCGTCCAGCCTCTCGTTGACGGCTTCACGATGAGCCACCGCATAGTCGAAAGCCAGATCGGGATGCAGACGGGCGACCGCCTGGATGATCGCGGCGCTGTTGGTCGCGCCCGGCTCGTTCGTCAGCGCCAGATCCAGGGCGCGCCGCGCCAGCCCTTCGTCCTCGGTCGCGCCCAGCAGGGCATAGAACCGGTCCTTGATGAGCGGGGTCTTCTCCGCCGTGGCCGCGGCGTGCAATTCATCCCACGTCGCTCCGTCGGCGTGCCGTGCGACCACGCCAAGAACCGTCTTGCGCAGCGCGGCGGGCAGGGCCGACGCCTCGGTTTTCTGGGCGGCATAAAGCCGGCGGGCTTCGGCGATGGCTTCCGGCGCCTGCAGCGAGCCCAGGGTATCGATCAATTCATTGCGCAGGATGGCCACCGGATCCGGCTCGTTCTCCCGGACAGCCCAGCCCACCCGTTCCAGGACAGGCCTCAGCCGGGCGACCGCATAGGCTCGAAACGCGGCCTGGCGGCTCGGTTCGCCCCGATAGTACTCGTCGATGCTGCGAAACACGCCTGCGATCCTGCCCCAGACCTGCGGCTCGGCATCGACCGGGGTGGCCTCGACCAGGTCGAGAAAATCCGCGGCGGATTGCCGCCCGGATAAACCCAGCGCCCAGGTATCGGACAGGATGCCGAGCTGATCGATGGGTGCGATGGCGGCGAAATTGCGCACGATGCCGGCGAACGCTCCCGGCGCGTACAGCGTCCGGTAATAGCCGCTCTGCCCCGCGTTGACGATGAGGCTGCCGCAGCCCGGCACCGTGATATCTGCCCTGCCTCCGGTCACCAGCGTGCTCGCCGGCGCCGCATCGCCGAGCGACCGGACGATCACCGGCACGCGCCAGGCCAGAGGCTTCTTGTCCGGTCTGTCCTTGCTGAATTCGCCCTGTTTGAGACTCAGGTGACTGCGGCCGCCGCGGCAAACCGCCTCGTCCACCTCGATCAGCGGCGCACCCGGCTGCAGGGTGAAATCGCGGGCGATGGCCGCGATGGGCTTGTCGGCGACCGTTTCCAGCGCGCGCCAAAGATCGTCCGATTGCGTGTTGCGGTAAGCCTGGTCCTTCATATAGCGGCGGATGCCTTCGCGCCAGGCGTCGGCGCCCACATAAGCCTCCAGCATGCGGATGACCGCTTCGCCCTTCTGGTAGGTGATGGCATCGAAGGCCTGGGCGATTTCTTCCACCGCCTTCACCGGTTGCACGACGGGATGGGTGCTGGCCAGGGCGTCCAGTTCCATGGCGCGCTCGCGCCCGCCGACCGCGCGCAGTTCGGTGCGCCATTCGGGATGCAGGTGCGCGGTGGTGCGGCTGTCCATCCAGGAGGCGAAACTTTCGTTGAGCCAGAGATCGTCCCACCAGGCCATGGTCACCAGATCGCCGAACCACTGATGGGCCATCTCATGGGCGGCGACGGAGAAAGCCTGTTGTTTGTCGGCCTGGTTGGAGATGGTCGGGTCGAGCAGAATGGAATGCTCGAAGGTGAAAATCGCCCCCCAGTTTTCCATCGCGCTGAAGAACTGGCTGCGGCCGGGAGCCGCGACGTTGTCCAGCTTGGACAAGGGATAAGGCGTGCCGAAATAGTCGTTGTATTCCGTCAACAACGCGCGGGACGATTCCAGGGCGAATGCCGCCTGCGCCGCTCCGCCCTTGCGCGTGACCACCCCGATTTCGGTGGCGCCGGACTGCGCCGTGGCCCGATCGAACTCGCCCAGACCGAAGAACAGCAAATAGGTGGACATGCGCGGCGTGGTGGCGAAGCGTACCCGGGCCAAACCCTTGCCGAGTGCGAACGTCTCTTCCACCGGCGTGTTGCCGATCGCCGTCAGTCCGGCCGGCACTGTCACCTCCAGCCGGAAGGTCGCCTTGTGCGCCGGCTCGTCCCAAGACGGAATCAGGCGACGGGCGTCGGAGCTTTCGAACTGGGTGTAGAGTGCGCGCCTGGCGCCTTCCGGAGTGTCGTAGTCGAGCGCGAACAGGCCGGCGGCCTGGGTACCGATCTTGCCGGAATAGTCGATGTCCAGCCGATACCGGCCTTGCGGTATGGACCGGTCGAACGTGAAGGTCGCCGTCTGTGCGGCCGCATCGGCCTGCACGGCCGGTGCCGCAAACACCGTTCCGTCGGAGTCATTGGACAAACTGACTTTACCGAAAGCCAGATCCGCGGCGTTGAGGACGATGCGGGAGCTGGGCTCCAGCACTTCGATGGCGATCGCCACCTTGCCGGTGAAGCTCAGGCCCTTAATATCCGGCACGATCGCCACGTCGTAATGGGTGGGACGCACGTTGCGCGGCAACTGGGTCGGGACTTCATCCGCGGCCGGCGGCGCCGCCACGGCATGGGCAGCGGGAAACATCTGAGCGAGAACGGCAAGGACGGTGGCGGTAAGCAAATGGCGATGCATCGAAAACCTCGAAACGGTGATCGGATTTGGGGGCGGAGCAATATCTTCGTCCAAAACGTGCAAATTAGTGCGGACGGCAGGCCCCATCAGTTATGAATTAGGTCCACTGTGAGGTCGGTAGATGTACAGGGGATATCCGCATCTTCCCAGTACGGATGCGGCGAAAGCCCAAAAAGCCATTATGAACAAAGCGAACGCCAGCCTCCCGTCGCGGGTACTTACAAAATCACCGAAGATCGTATCCGGAGCGAGAACACTTTGCGCGTAGCATGTGAACAGCACAACGACTCCTGCTCCATAGACGGTTAGTCCAGCGCGCGTAATTGTGATTTTCGGCGGCATTTTCTTGTGAATTATCCGAAACCCGATGAAAAACGGAAGGTAGAGAATTGCGCCTGCCAGCAATGCCATCGTTCCGATGATTAACAAAGCCGAGATGTTCATACCCCTCTCCTTGATTAACCGGCTATGGCGCTCGCGCCATCACCTGTTTCTCTCACCCCGTCCTCTCTCAGAGGGAGAGGGAGATTAAAGTGTTCGCTTCGCGGCTTTCATGGCAATCGGACCATAACTTAAACCGGCTTCGTGGGAGCCCTTCCCAGTACCCACTGGGCGTGCAGACGAGCACACAGCAGCGAGTCCAGGCTTCAGGGCTGCTCCCCCCTCGTCATCAAGGCGCCGAATTGACGCGGAATTTGCTCAAATCCGGCGGTACCACGGGCTTTTCGGCACGGGGTGTGCCGGCCGGCGCCCATTCGTAGGGTACGGGCTGTCCGCGATAGAGCTGGTTGTTGGCGGTCGGCTTGCCGGTGACCGGATCCTTGCCGGTGCGGAAGTAGGGGTTCACATATTCCCACACGATTTCGCCGTCCGGCGTCACCTGAAACAAACGCCCGCTTTGACCCTCGTCGATGAAGGTGTTGCCGTTGGGCAGGCGGCGCGCCGCGCTGATGTGGGTACTGCGGAACGACCAGCCTGGTCCGCCGGAACTTTCACCGGTGTATTGCCAGACGACTTCCTTCTTGACGGGGTCGATCTCCAGCACCCGCGAACCGCCGGTAATGGGCAGCGCGACCGGCGGATAGCCGGATTGCCCCTGGTTGTCGAAGACCAGAAGATTGCCGGCGCCCGGCAGGCCGTCCGGGATGATGTGCGCGTCGTGCTGGCCGGCGATCTGATCGACCGGACGCGGCACTTTACGGCCCTCGGGGCCTCTGGGCGTCTTGGGGAAACTGGGGCCCAGGGTCCACACGATCTTGCCGGTCTTCTTCTCGATGATCGCGATGAAATTGGCGTTGCGCGCGTCGAAGATCAGGTTCTCCGGATCGAAGCGCTTGTCGCCGGCGTCGAACCAGCGGTTCGGCCCGACCACCTTGAGGTTGTTGACGTGCAGATAATCGGGATCTTCGGTGGCGCGCAGCAGTTTGAGCTGGTCCGGCTTGAAGCCGAATTCGTTGACATGATCTCCCCCTTTCCACTGCCAGACGACCTCGCCCGCCGGGTTCACTTCGTAAATCACGTCGTCCAGCAATTGCGGCAGCTTGAAGCCTTTAACCGGGTGGACCAGGTTGGCCAGCACCACGGTGTTGCCGTTGGGCAGACGGGCCCAATCGTGGTGTTGCTGCGCCGCGCCGCCCGGCGCCTTCTCACCGAAAGACCAGACGGTCTTGCCTTCCCAATCCAGCTCGCCCACCGTCTTGGTGATGCGGCGGTTGACCTGTCCCGGCACGAGGTCGGTTCCCTTACCCTCGCCCGTTTCCAGCGTCACGAACACGTGGCCCAGCTTGCCGCCGTTGAGCTTGGGGTCGATCGCGGTGCTGTGGCCGGCGGCGTCTTTCCATTCGTGTACCGAATTGCCGTCGAGGTCGATGAGATGGGCGATGTTGTCCCCAGAGGTGAACAACACGAACGAGTTATAGGCCTTGGCCGGATCGTAGCGCGTGGTGCCGGTGGGGAACACGCCGGGGCCGGCCAATGCCGGCAGGGTCAGGGTGGTGGCAACAAAGGCCAGCGCGATCTGCTGGGGACGCAACGATAGCGCTGTGTGACGGAAACGCGCAGACGGAACGGAATTTTTATGGGTCATGGACGACTCTTAACAGCGGGATGAATGGGGGCGGCATCAAACAACCCGCATCCCGATGCAGCATGCGTGCCGCGCAGCCCCAATCGGATTGCACGGGTTTTCCCCCGTTCGCCCCAGCCCCGCTGCTGCCATCGCACCAATCTGCGTCTTGGAGGTTGCCCTGGCAACACTCGGCGGCCGATGGCACCAAGCCGGGAAGATCTTGTCGAAACGATTTTAGCGAAAGAAGGAACCCGGCGCCCGAGGCCCCGTCATCCCTTTACGTTCCAGAGGACACACCGATGAAAGCGCTCATCCTGCCGATATTCCTGCTGCTTGGATACTGCATATCCACGTCCGCCCAAGCCGAAGTGACCGTCAAATTCAACCAGCCGGAAAACTATACCGACTTCATGATCGGCGGGAGTTCCTCGCCCCGTATCGTGGCGGATCTGACCAAGCAGGTCGATAAATACCTCAAGGACTTGGGTGCCGAATATCTGCCCAAGGGCGACACTCTGGAGATCGTTTTCAAGGACATCGACATGGCCGGAGGTTTCGAGCCCTGGCGCCGGACGGAGATGATGCAATGGACGCGCATCATCAGCGACGTCTACCCTCCCAAACTCTCCGTGCATTACGTCTGGAAAGACCCGTCCGGTCAGGTCAAGGCCGACCGGGATGAACTGCTCACCGAACTCAACTACAGGATACTGACGGGCTACCGGGACTTCAGGACCTACGATCCCTTGCGCTACGAAAAAGTGCTGCTACGACGCTGGTTCCTCCGCACCTTCGGCGGCGATGCCGGGAAGCCTTTGCTGGAAAAGTAACTCGGCGAGCAGACGAGCCGACGGGTCGGGTTAGGCATCGGACCTAACCCGACGACAGGGGGACGCGGGCTGACGCGCTGGAGGCACTAACCCGGCAGGCTACGGCGGCGCCGTCAATGCGGGTGTTTGGATGCGTGGCCTGCGCGCGGCTTGCCGAACGCTACACGGAACAAGGCCTGCATCGCATCCCAGGATTTCCGGTCGGCTTCGGGCTGGTAGGCGATATCGAGCTTGGTGGTCTGAGCGATGCGGTCGGCGTCGGGGTTGGTGAAGCTATGCTTGGCGCCGGGGTAGTTGACGAAGCGGTAGCGGGCGCCGGCGGATTTCATTTCCTTCTTCAAGGCGGCGATGCTGTCCGCCGTCACGAACTTGTCGTCGGCGCCGTTGAGCACCAGCACCCGCGCCTTGACCTTGCCCTTGGCGGCCGGGGTCTGGGTGACCAGGTTGCCGTGGAAGCTGACGACCGCCGCCAGGTCCACGCCTTGCCGCGCCATGTCCAGGACGGTGGCGCCGCCGAAGCAATAGCCGATGGCCGCGATCTTACCGGCGTCGACGGTCGGTTCCTGCTCCAGCAAGGACTTGGCGGCCAGGAAGCGCTGCTGGGCCACGCCCGCCCCGTTCAGCACGGCTTGCATGAAGCCCTGGGCTTCTTCGGGGTGTTCGGTGTTCTTGCCGTCGCCGTACATGTCCACGGCCAGGGCGGTATAGCCCAGTTCTGCCAGCATCCGAGCGCGGCGTTTGGCATAGTCGTTCAGTCCCCACCATTCGTGCACCACCAGCACGGCGGGACGCTTGCCGGCGACCGCGTCGTCCCACACCAGATAGCCCTTGAGGGCGGTATCGCCGCTGCGGTAATCGACGGTTTTTTCCTGGATCGCGGCCTGCAGGCAGGAACTGAACAACAACAAGGCGAGGGCGAGGTAGCGCGTCATGGGGACTCCTTGAATGACAGGGTTGGAAGGGCCGAGTTTAACAAGCCTGACACCGCCGTTCATCCGCCAGGGCATGCTCGGGGTTCTGCTTTGGCCTCGAGGCGCCTTATCGGCTTCCACCGAAAAAAATGCCGACTGGCGGCCCGCGCAGTCGAAGCAGCGTTATTGAGCGGACGGAGGGTGGACGGTTCGCCCCGGAAAAGCGAAATGCCAGGCGAGCACCGAGCCGCACAGGGTTAGAAGGAGAAAAGGGGTGGAAACTAATCGTGACCCCGTTTTTCCGTTTTTTACCCGCCTAACCAAGCCTCAAGTCCCAATATTCTTGCAACTGTTCCGTATATACTGAGCGAAAGGATCAATGATAAAGTAACGAGTGCAGTAATATTGTTCACAGGCCGCTGTGGCTCGCTCTATTCAACGATTATTGGCTTGCAGAGCCAGATACCTTTCAACTCGCAATTAAAAAAACTATCGGTCACGCAACCATTCAACATCATTTGTCTGGTTCTTGGGAATAAAGAACTACACACATTAATGACACATACCAGTCGACCGTTGCTACGCTGCGCTTCACAACGGCCTTTAGCTTTACCATCAGGCTTCGTAACCATGTCTACATTCTCGAAAACTCCGCAACCACCGTATTACGCGGTAATCTTTTCTTCCCTCCGGACCCCTGGAGACAACGGTTACGGCGCAATGGCCGAGAAAATGCTTGAGCTTGCTTCCTTGCAACCTGGTTTCTTGGGAGTCGAAAGTGCTCGTGGCGCAGACGGATTCGGAATTACCGTCTCATATTGGGCTTCCACCGAAGCCATCGCCCATTGGAGAGCGAATGTGGAGCACATTGTCGCACAAGACTTGGGCAAGGCCGCGTGGTACGAGCACTACGAACTCCGTGTGGCCAAGGTAGAGGATCATAGGATACGCTGAGGCACGAACGCCTCCTTCGTCGGCACATCCTATTGGATTTACCTATTTTGCCCAATACCGTGGCCAAAGGGACGCGCCGCCGGCTGGCGGTTTTGAAGATTGGCTTTTGAATCGGGGTCGGCGGCTTCGCTAAACCTCCGTTGGCGGTGTGCCTCTTGTCTTTATGTTAGCATCCAGAAAAGAAAACTCGCATGAGTCAGCAGATCATACTTCAGCCCGTAGTGTCCTTGTTCCTTCTTACCGGCATGGTATGGACATACATGTACGCGCGCCGGCTTGCATTCATTCTCGGCAACGGCATAGACCCACAAAGCATCGCCACGCCGGAACTTCTAAATGCAAGACTCCCGGCCAACATAAATAACCCATCAAACAACCTGAAGAATCTCTTCGAGCTTCCTGTAGTTTTCTATACCCTATGCGCATTCCTTCTGCTGGCACAGAAAGTCGATGCCTTATTCCTGTATACTGCCTGGACCTATGTAGGATTACGGGCCATACATAGCCTTATCCATTGCACCGTAAATATCGTCAATTTTAGATTCTCGGCCTATTTCTTATCCAGCTTGGTGTTGTGGTTTATGGTAGTCAGGCTGGCATGGCTTGTACTCTAAAAAAGACCATGGGATATGCGCTGAGGCACGCGGCGCATCGTTCGCGATTCGTCGGCACACCCTATTGGATTTACATATTTGGAGACACCGCGGCGAGAGCCTTGCCCGGAATCTGCTCAAAGCCATGGCCGGTGCTCATCACGGTATTAACTGAAAACGAAGCGGTCGAACGGCGATGTGAACACCCACCCGATTTGGAGTAATACGAACCCGGTTGGTGCCTGGCCGGGAGGCGCGGTTAGAATTCAACCTTATTGTTCACTTTCCGTGGCCGAACCCGGTCAGCCTTTCATTCGCGCAGAATCATGTACATTCCCAAGCAATTCGACGAGCCGAGAATCGACGTCCTGCACGAACTTATCCGTGCCCGACCGTTGGCAACCCTTATCACCCTGTCATCGGGCGGGCTCAACGCCAATCACATCCCGCTGCATCTTACGGCAGAGCCGACACCCTTCGGTACCTTGCGTGGCCATGTCGCCCGATCAAACCCCATCTGGAGCGATTTCTCCAAGGATGTCGAGGTATTGGCGGTATTTCACGGCCCGGACGTCTACATCAGGCCATCGTGGTATTCGACGAAGGCTGAAACGGGAAAGGTCGTGCCGACCTGGAACTACACCGTCGCCCATGCCTATGGCGCGCTGCGCGTCATCGATGACGCCTCGTGGCTACGCGCCCACCTGGAGACATTCACGGCCAGCAACGAGGCCGCGTTCCCCGATCCCTGGCACTTATCCGATGCACCGCACGACTTCACGGATAAGCTCATCGAAGCGGTCGTCGGGATAGAAATCGTCGTCTCACGGCTATCCGGCAAGTGGAAGGTCAGTCAGAACCAACCGCCGCAGAATCAAGCCGGCGTCGCTCATGGCCTCCGCTCTTCCGCACTCGCCGAGTCCCTGGAAATGGCCGCGCTGGTCGAGGACTATGAGATTGCGAGCCCAGCCATCGCTCCCGCGGACCCACGCGATTACCCGGCCGAACCCGATACTCTGAGGCATTGCGCTCCGAGCCAGACATGACCAAGTCGACTTCACGCTATTGGAACGCCTTAAGCCCGGAGAATCGGGAGCGCTGGAGGCCCATCGAAGGCCTACGGCACATGGCCGAGGAATTGACCCTGAGTATCGATGAGGTCACGGGCGAATACACCCGATTGACCCGCTTTCTTCCCGGCGCCGATACAACGGCATTCGGAGGAAAAACCCATCCCTATCCGGAGGAGGTATTCATCGTCAGCGGTCGTCTCTATGACCAGGCATTCGATCTGTGGCTGGAAGCCGGGCACTACGCCAGCCGGCCGCCCGGAGAACTCCACGGCCCCTTCATGACGGACATAGGCTGTGTGGTGTTGGAAGTGTCGTTTCCCAATCGAATCGGCGACAACCATGCCGCCGCTCCGCCGGATATTACAGAGAGGCTAGATTCAACGGCATCTCGATCGGACTAGCCGCTTCTCAGGACGGAGTGTTGGACGCCGGTTTGGGGCCGGCCGGAATGTTGGGTGTCTGGTCTGCCGTTTTGTTCTTGTCTTGCGGCTTGGCCGCCGCTTTCTGCACAGGCTCGACGGTTCTCACCACGTCCCCTTCCACCAGCAGATCCGACGGGCTGGCCACCAGCACGTCTTCCGGGCCTACGCCTTCCAGCACTTCCAGCTCGCGGCCGAAGTCGCGGCCCAGCTTGACCTTGCGGAATTCGATGTGGTTATCCGGACCGACCGCAACGACCCGGGGCCCCTCGTTGTCGATCACCAGCACGTTGGCCGGCACGAGCAGGGCCTTGTTCTTGCTCGCCAGGGCGAGGGTGACCTCCACGTAAGCGCCGGGTAGAAGCTTGCCGTCCTTGTTGGGCAGGGAAATGTCGACCTGACGTGAGCGGTTCACCGGGTCCAGCGCGCCGGCGACATGATCGATCTTGGCCGTCGCCGTCTTGCCCTGAGCCTCGGGGAAACGCACGGTCACATCCTGCCCGGCCCTGACATCGTCGGCGTAGACCTGGGGCACCCAGACGGTCAGGCGCAGGTTTTCGTTTTGGGTGATGGCGAACAACTCCTGGCTGCCGGCGCTGATGAGATTGCCGACATCGACGTTGCGACGGGTGATGACGCCGGAAAACGGCGCAACGATGCGGCGGAAGCCTTCGATCTGCTCCAGGCGCTTGACGTTGGCCTCGGCCGACTCCAGATCGGCCTGGGCTTGCGGGACCGCGCTGCGCTTCTCCTCGTATTCCTGCTGCGGCGCGCTGTCGGTCTGATGCAGGATCTCCCAGCGCTTGAGCGTCGACTTCGCCAGATCCAGCCGGGACTTGGCCTGGTTGCGCTGGGCGCGGGCCTGGGCGAGCTCCTGCTCCAATTCCGGCACTTCGATGCTCGCCAACAGCTCGCCCTTCTTCACCGCGTCGCCTATGGTCTTGTGCCAGGCGCTGAGATAGCCGTTGCTGCGCGCATAGATGGGCGTTTCCGTATTGCCGCGGAGGCTTGCAGGCAGGGAAACCTTGCGCGCGGAATCGGCCGGTTTGGGATGAGCCGCGATCACGCTGCGCTGCAGGCTCTCGGCGGTGCGCTGCTTGAGATTTTCGGACTCGCGCTGGTTGTACGCCAACCTCACCGCGCCGGCGATCAGCAGGAAAACCAGGACCGAGGCACCGGCACGCTTGGCGAAGACCAGGGTACGTTGAGGCTGTTCGGCGGCGGGTAGGGCGAATGCGGGCGGTTGGTGACTACTCATAGGGTTTTCAATCGGCGACAAGAAGAGTGCGGGTCGAATAACGCTGATCCAGCCAGCGGTGTGCGCTGGCGAAGACCAGGGGAACGAAGAGCAGGGTGGAGGCCGTGGCGAAGGCCAGGCCGCCGATGACCGCGCGGCCTAGCGGGGCGTTCTGCTCGCCGCCTTCGCCGAATCCCGCGGCCATGGGCAGCATGCCGACGATCATGGCGAAGGCGGTCATCATCACCGGCCGCACCCGGGTGGCGGCGGCCTCCAGAGCCGCGGTCACCGGCGGCACGCCTTCGGCCAACCGGGTGCGGGCGAACGAAACCAGAAGGATGCTGTTGGCGGTCACCACGCCCATGGACATGATGGCCCCAGTCAAGGCCGGCACGCTCAGCGTGGTGCCGGTCACGAACAAGGTCCAGGCAATACCCGCCAGGGCGGCCGGCAGCGCGCTGACGATGATGAAGGGATCCAGCCAGGACTGAAAATTCACCACCAGCAGCAGATAAAGCAGCACGATGGCCACGGCCAGTCCCACGGCCAGGCCTTCGAAGGAACTCTTGAGGGTCTCGATCTGGCCGCGCACCATCAATTCCACGCCACGCGGCAGCGTGCCGCGGATGTCCTCGACCAGCGCCTCGATGTCGCGGCTGACCGAGCCCAGATCACGACCCTCGACGTTGGCATAGACGTTGATGGAATTGTTGGCGTTGTAGTGGGTGACCACCGAGGGCTGGAACGACCGTTTGAGCGTCACCAGGTTGCCCAGCAGTTGCGGCTCCTCATTGGCTAGGCCGCCGATCGGGGTGCGCATGAGCGCGTCGATGCTGTCGAGATCCAGCGCGTTGCCCATGACGCCGATGTTCACCGTGTTGCCGTTCGCCGGATTCAGCCAGTAGGACGGCGCCGTCTGCATGCTGCCGCTCAGCGTCAGCAGCAGATTCTGCCCCACGTCGCGCGCCGACAGTCCCATTTGCTGGAGCTGCGAGCGGTTCATTTCCAGATCCAGCGACGGCTTGTTGGTCCGCTGATAGACATGGGCGTCTACGATGCCGGGTATCTGCCGCAGACGGTTGTTCAGCTCCACCACCTTGGGCATGACTTCCTTGGGCACGCCGCCCACGAACTGGATGTCGATGGGGGCCGGGATGCCGAAATTGAGCGTCTGACTGACCTGGTCGGCCGGCTGGAAGTAGAACTCGATGCCGGGGAAACGCTGCGGCAACTCGGCGCGCAAGTCGGCGATGTAGTTCGCGCTGGGCGCATGCTCGCCCGGACGCAGGGAAATCATGATCTCGGTGTCGGACGCCTCTACCGTGCCGGAATTGCCGAACAAGGTATTGCGGGTGCTGTACGGGCCGCCGATGATGTCCAGGATGTCGCCCAGTTCTTCCGTGGGGATGCGTTCGCGGATCACCCGTTCGACGTCGTCCACCAGCCGGGGCATCTCCTCGATGCGGGTGCCGGAAGGCGCGCGCAGATGCAGGCGGATCTGGCCGGCGTCCACCGCCGGGAACAAATCCTCGCCGAGCAGCGGCCCCAAACTCAGCGACAGCAGGCAGAAGCCCAGGAACAGGCCGCCGTAGCGGACGCGGTGCTTGAGCAGATGGCTCAACAGGACCACGTAATGTCCGCGGAAAACCTCGAAGCCGTGCTCGAAGGCATGATGTACGCGCTGGAAACGCGCCGCCCAGCCTTTGGTCGGCGTTTTTTCCTTACGGCCGTGGTGGCCCGCCATCATGTACATCACCAGGGTCGGCACCAGGGTGCGCGACAACACATAGGACGCCAGCATGGCGAAGATCACCGCTTCCGCCATCGGGCAGAACAGGCTGTGTGCCACGCCGGTCAGGAAGAACATGGGCACGAACACGATGCAGATGCACAAGGTGGACACGAAGGCCGGCAGCGCGATCTCCTGGGCGCCGTCCAGAATGGCTTGATGGGGGTTTTTGCCCATCAGCATCTGCCGTTCGATGTTCTCGATCTCCACGGTGGCGTCGTCGACCAGGATACCCACCGCCAGCGCCAGGCCGCCCATGGTCATCAGGTTGATGGTCTCGCCGATCAGATAAAGCACGATCAGCGAACACATGATCGACAGCGGGATGGACACCGCGATGATGCAGGTGCTGCGCCAGTTGCCGAGGAACAGCAAGATCATCGCGGCGGTCAGGCCGGCAGCGATCAGCGCCTCGTGCAGCACATTGCCAATGGCCGCCTTGACGAACAGCGACTGGTCGAACATCAGCCTCATGTCTATGCCCTCGGGCATCTGCTCCAGCATCCTGGGGATGGCGCTCCTGACGTAATCGACCACCTCCAGGGACGACACTCGACCCACCTTGTAGATGGAATTGAGGATGCCGCGCACGCCGTTCTGGCGGGCGATGGTGGTCATCGGCGCGGATCCGTCGCGCACGTTGGCGATGTCCCGTACCAGGGTGGTGATGCCGTTCACCGTGCGCACCGGGATGTCGGCCAGGCGCGGAATCGCTGCGATGCTGCCGTTGAGGGTCACGTCGTATTCGGTCGAACCGATCTTGATGGTTCCCGTGGGCAGGATCAGGTTCTGCACCGCCAACGCGTCGACCAGGTCGACCGGCGCGAGCCCGCGTGCCAGCAGGGAAGGCGGGTCGACATCCACCGTGACCTGGCGGTACTTGGAACCGAACGGCGCGGTGGACGAAACCCCGCGCTTGGCCTGAAGGACGTTGCGCACGACGTTGTTGGTGTAGTCGTTCACATCGGTTTCCGGCACCGTCGCGCTGGAGATCCCCAATTGCACCAGAGGCAGGTCGGAAGCCGAATATTGCAGGACCTGGGGCGGCGAGGTATTGGCCGGCAGCGAACGGAATACCGAGTTGGCGCCGGCCATCACCTGGGCGAGGGCGGTGCGGATGTCCGTGCCTTCGTGGAAGACCACCTTGATGACCGAAGCGCCGGCGATCGACACCGATTCGCTGTGGTCGATGCCGTCGATCTGCGACATCGAGCGCTCGACGCTACCGGCCAGCCGGTCGGAAATCTCCTTGGCATTCATGCCCTTGTAGTCCCACAGCATCGCGACCACCGGGATGTCGATGGTGGGGAAGATGTCCGTCGGCATCTTGCGCAGGACGTAGGGCGTGGAAAGCAGGATGAGCAGCGCCGCCACCAGGAAAGTGTACGGACGGCGCAGGGCAATGTTGACTATCCACATGGCTTTCGGGAGATTTCTTTCGGTAAGGAGGCACCCGGCAGTGATCCGGCCCGGCTGCGCCAGCCTTGGCGAACGCAACGCATCGGTAAGCCCAAGCAATGGACGTACCATCCTTAGCCATCAATCTCATGCCGCCCCGCCCATCGAGCAACGACGACATCCCCAACCACGGTCCGGCGCCGATACTGCTGGCTTAAAGACACCAAACCAGCACTGGTGCTGAAATTTCACCAGCTCAATAGACCGCTCACTTCGAGAGAGACCGCTCGGCCCCATAGCCCGCGGATTGTAGCCCTGGAACCGAGCGCTCTCTTCCCTCATCCGGCCCTTCGGGCCACCTTCTCCCAGAGGGAGAAGGGGATCCTGCAAGGTCGTTTCCAGCAGCCTGCGGCCCAGCCCCTTGCCCCGGTGCTCGGGCACCACCGCGAGACCCAACACGCCGGCATGGTCGAAGACCGGCCGGTGCAGAGTAGCCACGCACACCAGCCGACGACTTCGGTACCGTCCAGGGCGACGAAATGCGGCCATCCACCCGCGATGTTCTGCCGGACGAAGTCGACCGTCACCGCTAGTGGCGGACCCGCCGTATAGGCCAGATAACGCAGCTCCCGGGCGACGCGGTCGAGCGCCTGGGCATAGCCTTCGATATGGTGTTCCGTGATGGGCGTGATTTGATAGTTCATGGTTCGATGTGGGCCGAGATAAACCCTTTGGCCGTTTCAGTATCGTCGGGCGCGAAGTTTCGGACTTGATACGGACGTTCGTACCTCGTGCTTCCCTCGGAGCCGGGAATTTGTCGGAATTTTTTACACTTCCACGCACCGCGATGTTTGCCGGTGGCTATGACATCGACGGTTTGTGCCCGTTATTCAGTAATTTACTTATCAGCGATCGGTAACGGAAGACATTTCGAACCGGTCGGTTGCAGCGAATACGGAATACCCACACATATAGTGTAGTAATTTTTTACAGTTCGCCCCTCGGGAGGAAACACGGGGTTTCCAAACCTTCCGGCTCGCCGTTAATGCTGGCGCATGCCGCCCGCCGTTTGCGGCCGGAGCCTCCCTAGCCACCGGAGGCATTGCCTTCGACTCAGCGAGACGCCAAATCTCCGGGTCAGGTGCCGCTCCAAAGCGCTGCTGTTCCACTCCGAGGACGGAACGCCCAATTCATAGGGAGGCCGCGACAAATCCCTTTTCAGATCTTTCATAGTCGCGAAATCCAGCCTGGGGAGCCGGCCGGGTTTCTTGTCATCGCGCAGTCCCTCCACGCCGAAATGCCGGTAATGGTGCACCCACCGCTGGATCGTTCTGGGGCTATGGGAAAACCAGGCGCCGACCTGATAGCAGTTGCATCCCTGAGCCAACAGTATCAGGCAATGAATGCGATGCAGAAAAGCCGGATCGACATCCCCGGCCATCTTGAGGCTCAGGGCGGCGTACAAGGGTTCCGGGTTATCTATGACGAGTGGGTGCATGTTCGGTCCTTCCATCTTCCTTGGCTTCGTTCGCGGCAAGCATCGCGTGCCGACGTGGGGGTAATCCGGCATCCGCACGGGCGGCGCGGAACGATTCGGCGATGACAACGCGGCTTGTCAATGCGACAGGAATTTCGTCGAGCCACCTCGCCACAGGAAACGTGGCCGGCGGCTTGCAGCCTGAGCGGTCGGGACGATAGTCCTTATCAAGCACTCGGCGCAAGCCTGAAAAATCCGCACATTTTAAGGAGTACGACATGTTTTATCCGAACCCTATCGACACCGCGTCCGTGACTCAATTTCGGAAAGTCCTCTGCGTATTGGCCGGCCTAATGCTTTCCAGTGTTTTCCAGACAGCCTCCGCCTCCCTGATAACGGCCCACGCCACGCTCGATTGGTCCAGTCTGACCGTGACTCCGATAGACACGGGCTCAGGACTCCCGACACTGACCTGGTACACACGGTCGGACAATAGCAATCTCAGCTCCAATTTCTACTCCGGGCTATCGGACTCTGCGGCAAGCTGGACCAGCGGCACCCTGACCAGCCAGACCAACATAACGTCGCGCTATACCTTGGGAATGAGGAGTTCCACGTCCACCGCCACCTTGTCGACGGAATCTTCTCTCACCACGGCCACCGGTGGCTATCTGTCTCAATACTGGAACGAAGGCAGTGAGCGGTCCGGGAGTTTCCGCGTACAGGGCGACGGTGTGCTCCTGTTTCAAATCAATTATGCCGTCGATGCCGATACAGACAGCACGCGCGCTGGTTCAGTCACCACGAACGCTTGGCTCGCAGTAAGTACATCTTCGGTGAACAGCTCTAACTTTGGCTCGGAAACGGCGCAGAGCAATAAGACCCTCTACAACCGGTCCTCGGGCTCCAACTCGCTGACGGACAGCGGCGTGCTCACCGTGGCCTTATTTTTCCACGACGGATGGTTCGGCAACATTACCGGCAAAACCTATATCAACGGCTATGTAAACGGCTCCGAAGGCAGCGGAGGCGGCGGCGGGTCTGTTCCGGTTCCCTCGCTATTCTGGCTGTTCTGCGCGAGTCTCGGCGGCTTGCTACGCCTGGCGAAACGACCGACGGCGCTCGCCATCGGCTGAAAACAGCCGGACCCGATTTTCGAGACCGGCCGGGCTACCAGGCCAGGCGCGTCTTGCGCCTCCCGGCGTGAGCCCATCACCGAAGCCGGTCGCATCCCGCCCCTATCCTCTCGGTATCGTTCCCATATCGACGCCGGGACGGCTCCCTCAAACGTGCGCCGCTACCCGCAGTTTCATGGGCTGACAGGCCCACCGTCAGGCGGCACCGGGTCAATAATCACTTGAAGCGCCAGCCCCGGCCTTGTATGGTGTCGCCGCCCGCGCGGCCAAGCACTACACTTCCACCCCATCAGGAGCATTCGGGGTGACTCCGGCTAGGCGATCGCGCCCCGATTTCCGTACTCTCGAGGACATACCATGGCCATCATTTCCTTACGACAATTACTCGATCACGCGGCCGAACACGGTTACGGCCTGCCGGCGTTTAACGTCAACAACATGGAACAGATCAAGGCCATCATGGAAGCCGCCTCTGCCGTCGACGCTCCGGTCATCCTGCAGGGCTCCGCCGGTGCCCGCAGCTATGCGGGCGAGCCCTTCCTGCGCCACCTGGTGCTCGCGGCGGTGGAAATGTATCCGCACATTCCGGTCTGCATGCACCAGGATCACGGCGCCTCGCCCGCGGTCTGCTCACGGGCCATCCAGTCCGGTTTCAGCTCGGTGATGATGGACGGCTCGCTCAAGGAAGACATGAAGACCCCGTCGACCTACGAATACAACGTCGAAACCACCCGCAAGGTGGTCGACATCGCCCATGCCTGCGGTGTTTCCGTGGAAGGCGAACTGGGCTGTCTGGGCTCGCTGGAGACCGGTAAGGCCGGCGAGGAAGACGGCCACGGCGCGGAAGGCACGCTGGATCATTCCCAGTTGCTGACCGACCCCGACGAGGCGGCCGACTTCGTCAAGAAGACCCAGGTCGACGCGCTGGCCATCGCCATCGGCACCAGCCACGGCGCCTACAAGTTCACCAAGAAGCCCACCGGCAAGGTGCTGCGCATCGACCGGGTGAAAGAGATCCATGCCCGCATTCCCAGCGTGCACCTGGTCATGCACGGCTCGTCCTCGGTGCCCGAAGATTGGACCAAGATCATCAACGAATACGGCGGCGATATCGGCCAGACCTACGGCGTACCGGTGGAGGAGATCGTCGAGGGCATCAAGCACGGCGTGCGCAAGGTCAACATCGACACCGACCTGCGCATCGCCTCCTACGGCGCCATGCGGAAATTCCTGGTCGACGACAAGAAGAACTTCGATCCGCGCAAGGTCTACAAGGAATCGCAGAAGGCCATGACCGGCATCTGCAAGGACCGTTTCGAGGCCTTCGGCGCAGCCGGACAGGCGTCCAGGATCCAGGCAATCCGGCTGGAAGACATGTTCCACCGGTATGCCAAGGGCGAACTGGACGCGGTCGTCAATTAAGCAATGCTGGAAGCCCTGATTTTCGATGTCGACGGCACCCTGGCAGACACCGAACGCCAGGGCCACCGCGTGGCCTTCAATCTCGCCTTCGCGGAAGCGGGCCTGGATTGGGTCTGGGACGAGGGCTTGTACGGCGAATTGCTCGCCGTCACCGGCGGCAAGGAAAGGATGCGCTATTTCATCGAGCGCTTTCTCCCCGAGCCGCCGATCGGAACCGATGACTTGGGCAATTTCATCGACGAAATGCAGGCGCGCAAGACCCGGCATTACACCGCGCTGGTGGCGAGCGGCGGCATACCCGCCCGGCCCGGCGTGATCCGCTTGCTGAAGGAAGCAAGAGCCGCGGGACTGCGGCTGGCCATAGCCACCACCACCACGCCCGAAAACGTCGATGCGCTGCTGGCGGCCTCGTTCGGCGCCGATGCGCCGGGTTGGTTCGAGGTCATAGGCGCGGGCGATATCGTGCCGAAAAAGAAGCCGGCGCCGGATATTTATCGTTACGTCCTTGCCGCCTTGAACTTGCCGGCGGAAGTCTGTCTGGCCTTCGAAGACTCGGAAAATGGCCTGCGCTCTTCGCACCAGGCAGGCATAGATACCGTGGTAAGCGTCAACGACTACACCGCCGGTCAGGATTTCGGCGGGGCGCTGCTGGTCGTTGACCATCTGGGCGAGCCTCATCAGCCCCCGACCTGTCTGACGGCTCGTCCCTGGGAAGACTTCAATCTGGTCGATATCGACGCGCTCAACCGGCTGCACGCGCTGGCCAAGGCGCATTGAGCATAAAATAACAACGAACCGGCAACGGAGTGCCACACACAAAAGGAGACCCGCATGTCCAAGAAGCACCCTGTCATCGCCGTGACCGGATCGTCCGGCGCCGGCACCACGACCGTCAAGAAGTCGTTCGAACACATCTTCTTCCGTTTGGGGCTCAAGCCCCTGGTGCTGGAAGGCGACAGCTTCCATCGCTACGACCGGCTGGAAATGCGGAAGAAGATCGCCGAAGCCCAGGATCAGGGCCGGCATTTCAGCCACTTCGCCATCGAAGCCAACATCCTCGACGAGCTGGCCGACATTTTCAAACAATACGGCGAAACCGGTTCCGCCCGCCGCCGCTATTACGTGCACAGCGAGGAAGAGAGCAAGGCGCTGGGAGGCTATGGTCCAGGCACCTTCACGCCCTGGGAAGAAATTCCTACCGGCACCACCGATGTCCTGTTTTACGAGGGATTGCACGGGGGCGTCCAGACCGAGGACATCGACGTGGTCAAGTACACGGACCTGCTGATCGGCGTGGTGCCCATCGTCAACCTGGAATGGATCCAGAAGATCCATCGCGACACCGCGCAGCGCGGCTACAAACCGGAGGATGTGACCGAGACCATCCTGCGCCGCATGGACGACTACGTGAAGGTCATCACGCCGCAGTTCTCGAAGTCCGATATCAACTTCCAGCGCGTGCCCCTGGTGGACACCTCCAACCCTTTCATCGCGCGCGATATTCCGACGCCGGACGAAAGCCTGGTCATCATCCGTTTCAAGGATCCTCGCAAATTCAACGTGGATTTCACCTACCTGCTGTCCATGCTGCACGGCTCATTCATGTCGCGTTACAACTCCATCGTCATCCCCGGCGGCAAGATGGGCTTGGCCATGGAGATCATCTTCCGTCCCATCCTCGAACACATGATCGAGGAAAGCCGAAATTCCTGAGCCGTTTCCGCTCCGTTCGTACCGAATACGCCGACTCGTCCGCGAGCCGGCGTTTTTTCCGCTCACCCGTGGGGAACTCGATCGAAAACGCGTCTGTCAGACAGGACATTGTCATTTGCAACGAATGCCGGTTCACGGACTCGATCATCCGGTGAGGAGTGTTCACCATGTTCAAATTCCCAGGGCTGCATTACGGTAAGTATTCCCCGTCCGACAAGAACGGTTCGGGAACCGGCCGGAGCGATCTCCGCGGGAGACGATTGGTCATTGCCGCCCTGATATTTGCCGTCGCCCTCGGCTCGGACCTGGTCTGGGTGGTCGGAGAAGAAGCCTTGTCGACGCTCGCGGAATTGGTGGAAGAGGGCATCGAACGCTTCTACACCCGCGTCTTCGGCCTGACCACCTACCGAGCGCAGATGGCCAGTGCTTATACCTACCTGACCGTCGCCGGAGTGTTCGGTATCTGGCTGGTCCGCCGCGTGCTCGTCGCCCTCCGGCGGGTGAGGCATACCGGTTATCTCTGGTGGTGCGCCTTCAGTGCCGCCGCCCGCCAGACATGGTTGGAGAGGGTGGAGGGTTTTCTCGCCTGGTGGCAGGTGCAGGACTGGCTCAACAAGGCGGCCGTGATCGTTGGTGTCCTGGTCGTCGTCATACCCGTGGTATTGACCCTGTCCCTAGCCTTGGGTAGCGCCATCGCCGACCTGCTTTAAGCCACCGCCGACGATCGGGCCTGGGTACCCTCCCGGACGCTTCCGCCTGGACTCCGAGGCGGAGCTTGACCAAAATAAGGCGCTTCCTGGGGGCCTTGCGCTCCCAACGCTTTGTCCTTTCAGATTTTTTTTGTATCTTTAGCGCCCCATGAGCAGCCTCATCAGCGTCGACCAACTGACCCGTTACTACGGCGACCGGCGCGCCGTACACAATGTCACCTTCACCCTGGAAAAGGGCGAGATCCTCGGCTTCCTCGGCCCCAATGGAGCAGGCAAGTCGACCACCATGCAGATGATCTGCGGCAACCTGGCGCCCACCTCCGGACAAATCCTGATCAACGGCATCGACATCCTCGACGAGCCCAAGGAGGCCAAGCGGGAACTGGGCTATCTGCCGGAAAACCCGCCGGTCTACCGTGAACTCACGGTCGACGAATATCTGGACTATTGCGCCCAACTGCACCGCCTGCCGAGCGAACGCCGCCGTCCCGCCGTGAACAACGCCAAGGAACGCTGCGGCCTGAGCGACGTCGGCCACCGACTGATCGGCAATCTATCCAAGGGCTATCAGCAGCGGGTGGGCATCGCCCAGGCCATACTGCATAGCCCGGCGGTGATCGTGCTGGACGAACCGACGGTGGGCCTGGACCCCATCCAGATCCGCGAGATCCGCGAACTGATCCGGGATCTCGGCCGGGAACACGGGATCATCCTGTCCACCCACATCCTCTCGGAGGTTCAGGCCACCTGCACCCAGGTGCAGATCATCCACCAGGGCGAACTGGCGCTGAATGACAGCATCGAAGGCCTGACCCGGCAGATGCGGGCTTCCAGCCTGCTGCTGACGACCCGGCGGGCGCCCGAGCTGGTCACGCTTTATGCCATCGAGGGCGTACAGTCCATCGAGGAGTTGGGCGACAACCGCTACCGCATCGTGCACGACAAGGAGCACAGCCCCGGCGAACGGGTCTCCGAAATCGCCGTGGGCGCGGGCTGGGGACTGCTGGAATTGACGCCGGAACGGCGCAGCATGGAGCAAATCTTCATCGACATCACCCAACAAAGTCCCGGCAGGGAGGATTGAGCGCATGATGGCTCTCACCATCGCGGGGCGCGAGCTCCGCACGATGTTTCTTTCGCCGCTGGCCTGGTCCATCCTGGGCGTGGTCCAGTTGATCCTGGCCTACATGTTCCTGGCCCAACTCGATTATTACCTCATGCTGCAGCCGCGCATCGCCGGCATGGACGACGCGCCCGGCGTGACCGACCTGATCGTCGTGCCGCTGTTCGGCAATGCCGGGGTGATCCTCCTGCTGGTCACACCGCTGCTGACCATGCGGCTGATCAGCGAGGAGCGTCGCAACCGCACACTGAGTCTGCTGTTCAGCGCACCGGTGTCCATGGCCGAAATCATCCTGGGCAAATACCTGGGCGTGCTGGGCTTTCTGCTCATCATGGTCGGCCTGATCGCGGCCATGCCGCTCTCGCTCCTGGTGGGCGGTGGACTGGACTTCGGCAAGCTTGCCGCGGCCTTGACCGGGCTGGTCCTGTTATTGGGCGGTTTCGCCGCCATCGGACTGTTCATCTCGGCGCTGGCCAACCAGCCGACGGTCGCGGCCATCAGCACGTTCGGTGCCCTGCTCGGGCTATGGATCATAGATTGGACGGGCAAGCCGGGCGAAGAAACCGCCGGCGGCCTGCTCGAATACCTGTCCCTGCTCAAACATTACGAAAGCCTGCTGAAAGGCTCGGTCGGCACCGTCGACCTGGTCTATTTCGCCTTGCTCATCCTCGCCTTCCTCGTGCTCAGCATCCACACCCTGGATAACGACCGACTGCAAAAATGAAGATCAACGCCCGCACTCATCTGGAAATCAGGCTGCAGAACCTGGTTTTCACCCTGCTTTTCCTCGGCGTGATCGGCCTGGTCGGCTGGCTGAGCACCCGTTATTCCACGCAGTTCGACTGGACCGCCGGCGGCCGCAATACCCTGTCCGAGGCCAGCGTCAAGGTGCTGGGCCTGCTGAAGGAGCCGGTCAAGGTCACCGCTTATGCTCGCGAGGAAAAGGCCTTGCGCGATCGCATCGGCGAGCAGGTCGGCCGTTTCAGCCGGCAGAAACCGGACTTGAGCCTGAGCTTCGTCAACCCGGATACCCAGCCGGACCAGGTGAGGGAGCTGGGCATCGCCGTGGACGGCGAATTGCGCATCGAATACCAGGGCCGCAGCGAGGAAGTCCAGGACGCGAGCGAGAGCGCCATCGCCAACGCCCTGCAACGGCTGATCCACGTCGGCGAACAGCACGTGGTCTTCCTCGAAGGGCACGGCGACCGCTCGCCCAAGGGCCAGGCCAATCACGACCTGGGCCAGTTCGGCGACGAGCTGGGCCGCAAGGGCATCAAGATTTCCCTGCTCAATCTGGCCACCACGCCGACGGTCCCCGACAACACCAGCGTGCTAGTGATCGCCGAGCCCCGCACCAAGCTGCTGCCGGGCGAGCTGGCCATTATCCAGAGCTATCTCGACCGGGGCGGCAACCTGCTCTGGCTGGCCGAGCCGGGCGAGCTCCATGGCCTGGAACCCCTGGCTCAGAAACTCGGATTGAGCTTCCTGCCCGGCAAAGTGGTCGACGCATCGGCCCAGTTGTTCGGCATCAACGATCCCACCTTCGCCCTGGTCGCCGAATATCCGCCTCATCCCATCGTCATGGGCTTTCAAGCCATGACCCTGTTTCCCACCGTGGCGGCCCTGGACAAGGCCGGCGACAGCCCGTTCGAACGCACCCCTTTCCTGCAAACCCTGCCGCGTTCCTGGACCGAAACCGGCCCCATCGAAGGCAAGATCAAGTTCGACGCCGACAAGAACGAGCGCGAAGGCCCCCTGACGCTCGCCTATTCCCTGACTCGCACCAAGCCCGGCTCGGAAAGCAAGGACAAAAAACCCGAATCGCCCGCCGAACAGCGCATCGTCGTCCTGGGCGACGGTGATTTTCTCAGCAATGCCTATCTCGGCAACGGCGGCAACCTGAACCTGGGCTTGAACATCGTCCATTGGCTGAGCCAGAACGAGCAGTTCATCAATATCCCAGCCAAGACCGCCCCGGACCGCTCCCTTAACTTGTCGCCCATCGCTTCCAGCCTGATCGCTTTGGGCTTTCTGTTCTTCGTACCCCTTGCGCTGTTCGGCAGCGGCGCTTTCATATGGTGGAAACGCCGGAGACGCTGATGCAAAAAAAGCTGTGGCTGAATCTGATCATGTTGGCCATGATCGCCGGGTTGGTGGCGCTGGCCTGGCTGGAACCGGGCAAGGAAGAATCCAAGACCCACACCCTGGGCGAAATGGATGAAAACGCGGCCGATCGCATCGTCCTCAAGGCCAAGGACACGCTGGTTTTCGAGAAGCGCGAGGGCCGCTGGTGGCTGAGCGCTCCCTTCGCCGCGCCGGCCAACGAGATTCGGGTCAGACAACTGCTCGATATCGCCAAGTCGGAAAGCGAAGCCCAGTACCCCTTGAACCCGGACGATCTGGCCAAGTACGAACTCGACAAGCCCAAGGCCGAATTGACCGTGGGCAGTCTGCATCTGATCTTCGGCGGCTACGAACCCATAGACATGCGCCGCTACGTGGCGGTGGGCAATACCCTGAGTCTGGTGAACGACGATTTTTCCCATCACTTGAGCGCGCCGGCGACCGACTTCGTCGAGAAAAAACTGCTGCCCGACGAAGCCGCTCAGCCGAATGAATTATTCTTGCCCGGCCTCAAGGCCAGCAAGGGACAGGACGGAAAGTGGAGCTTCGAGCCGCCCAGCGATGCCGCCGAGGGCATCACCGATCTGCTGAGCGCCTGGTCTCAGGCACGCGCCATCGACGTCAAGCGCCTGGATAAACCCGCACAAGGCGACATCATCCGCATCGGCTTCGCCGACCACGCGCCGATCGAATTCGTCATCCTGCAGCGCGAACCCGACCTCATCCTGGCGCGCAGCGATTGGGGCCTGCAATATCAGGTGGCGGGCGAATCGGCCAAGTCCTTGCTGAGTCTGCAGAAACCGCAGCCGTCTCCCAAGGAAGACGAGGAAGACTCCGACGAAACCGGGGGAAACTTCACCGACGAAGACCTGGATCATGAGGACGAGGACATGGAAGCGCTGGATCCGCAGAACCAGGGCAAGCCGCCTGTACCGGAACCGGAGAAAGGCAAGAAATAGGCGTTGCACCGCATGCCCGAGCTTCCCGAGGTCGAAACCACGCGCCGTGGCATCGCCCCGCACATCACGGCGCGCACCGTCAGCGCCGTGGTCGTCCGCGAACCCCGTTTGCGCTGGCCGGTGCCGGAAGAGCTGGGCGAGCTTCTAATCGGCGGTGTCATCCAAACCGTAGACCGGCGCGCCAAATATCTTTTGCTGCGCACCGAACGCGGCAGCCTGATCATCCATCTGGGCATGTCGGGCAGCCTGCGTATCGTTCCGGCGGACACTGTACCGCGCAAGCACGATCACGTGGACCTCGTATTCGACGACGGCTTGTGTCTGCGCTTTCACGATCCCCGCCGCTTCGGTTGTATCTTGTGGACCGCGGACGATCCGCTCGATCATGTACTGCTCGCGAGCCTCGGTCCGGAGCCTCTGGGGGCGTCTTTTTCCGGAGACGACTTATACCGGGCCTCGCGCGGCAGCAAGACCGCGATCAAGCCTTACCTCATGGACGGCAAGCAGGTGGTCGGCGTCGGCAACATCTACGCCAGCGAAGCCTTGTTCCGCGCGGGCATCCATCCGCAGCGCAAGGCCGGGGCGGTCGGCCTGGACCGCTACCGGGCCCTGGCCGATGCGATACGGGCGGTGCTAAGCGAAGCCATAGCCCAGGGCGGTACCACCTTGCGCGATTTCGTCAACGAATCCGGCAGCCCCGGCTATTTCCAGCAAACGCTCAATGTGTACGGACGGGAAGGTGAGCCCTGCCGACGCTGTGGCGCGCCCATCAGACAGCTTAAATTGGGACAACGCGCCAGTTATTACTGCGCGCACTGCCAGCGCTGAGCCGAGAGCTCCGGGATCCCGGCGATCGGGCATCGGTCAGGATGCGATTTCCAGCGGTCGACGATAGAGGCTCGCCGTCACGCCGGGTTCTCGCTGTCGATGAAAAAACAATTCAGATTTAGACGACTCTCCGTATAGGCCATCAGCGCCCGGATGCCGAAACGCTCGGTGGCGTGGTGGCCCCCGGCATACATGTGGATGCCGGCCTCCTGGGCCTCGTGCCAGTCGTGTTCGCTCATCTCGCCGGTCAGATAGGCGTCCAGCCCGGCGGCCACCGCCTGTTTCCATTCGCCGTTGGCGCCGCCGGTGATGATGCCCAGGCTGCGCACCCGAGCCGTATCGTCCGGGCTGGACAGCCAGACTTCGCGGTTCAGCAATCCGCTCAGCCGCTCACGCAATTCCCCGGCGCTGGGCGCATCGGCCAGTTGTCCCTTCACGCCCGTGGGCACCCCCTGGTAATCGCCGAACGGCGTTTGCTCGACCAGGCCGATCGCCCGGCCCAGGGTCGCCGCGTTGCCGACCTCCGGGTGCGCATCGAGCGGCAGGTGATAGCCGTACAGATTGACCTCGTGGCGCACCAGGGGCAGCACCCGGCGGGCGAACGGCCCGGTCAAAGGCCGCGCGCCGTGGAATTTCCAGAACAGGCCGTGGTGCACCACCAAGGCCTGTGCCTCGCCGGCGATCGCCTGCAGTACCGAATCGGCGGTGGCCGAAACGGCGAAGGCCGCCCGCGCGATGCGGGCGGTCCCCTCGATCTGCAATCCGTTCGGACCGTAATCGGGAAAGCGCGAGGCCTGTAGCAGATCCTCGAAGAACGCCGTCAGGGCCTCGCGTTCGACCGCCATGCTGCTCAGTCCAGCAAGCCCTCGAACAGCTTGGTGCTGAGATAGCGCTCGCCGAAAGAGGGAATGATGACGACGATCAGTTTGCCGGCGTTTTCCGGACGCTTGGCCACCTGGGTCGCTGCCCACAATGCGGCGCCGGAAGAGATACCGACCAGCAGGCCTTCCTCACGCGCGGCGCGGCGGGCGAAATCGAAGGCGTCGTCCGCGGTGACACGGATGACTTCATCGTAGATCTGGGTGTTGAGGATGTCCGGCACGAAACCCGCGCCTATGCCCTGGATGGGATGCGGCCCTTTCGGTCCGCCCGAGAGCACCGGCGAGGCGTCCGGCTCCACGGCGATGGCCTGAAAACCCGGCTTGCGCTCCTTCAGCACTTCCCCGATACCGGTGATGGTGCCGCCGGTCCCGACGCCGGACACCAGTATGTCGACCTTGCCGTCGGTATCGCGCCAGATTTCCTCCGCCGTGGTCTTGCGGTGGATCTCGGGATTGGCCGGGTTCTTGAACTGCTGCAGGATCAAATAGCGCGGGTCGGCAGCGGCCAGTTCTTCGGCCTTCTTGATGGCTCCGCCCATGCCTTCGCTGCCGGGCGTCAATATGAGTTCGGCGCCATAGGCGCGCAGCAGCGCACGCCTTTCCTTGCTCATGGTTTCCGGCATGGTCAGGGTGATCCGATAACCGCGAGCGGCGGCGACCATGGCCAGGGCGATGCCGGTATTCCCGCTGGTGGGTTCGAGAAGTATGGTGTCCGGCTTGATCAGTCCGGCGCGCTCGGCGGCGTCTATCATCGACGCACCGATGCGGTCCTTGACGCTGTGCGCCGGGTTGAAGAATTCCAGTTTGGCGGCGATCTCGGCCCCCGCACCCTGGGCCAGTCTGTTGATCCGCACCAGGGGGGTGTTGCCGATCAAGTCCGTTACGCTTCCAGCTATGCTCATACCTACCTCTTTAGTGTTCGGTTTCTTACAAATTTGATGAATCGCGACAACCGCGCACGGGCTGTCTCCGACCGAGCGGATGCCCGGTCGGTTGCGCGGCGCGAACCACGTTACTTCAACTTGCCGTAATACTCGGCGAGCTGTTTGATTTCCCGATCGCTCAGCTTGCCCGCGATCAGGCGCATGCGACCGTAAACATCGTTATGGCGCTCGCCGCTCTTATACGCCAGCAAGACTTGTTCCAGATAAGCCGTTTTTTGTCCGGCCAGACGAGGCGTGTCGACCGCCTCGCCCTGGCCGCCGGCTCCGTGGCAACTGGAGCAGGGTGGCTCCATGCGACGGCCGTCGCCACGTGCCACGATGTCGGTCGGATCGTCGGCACCGCCGATGCCGCGCACCGGTTCCAGCTGGCTGTAATAAGCGGCGAGGTCGGCAAAGTCTTTTTCGCTGAGCGTGCCGGCCACTCCGTTCATGGCCGTGGAGGGATCTTTGCGGCTGCCCTGTTTGTAATCCAGCAACTGGCGATAGAGATAAGTCGGCAACTGGCCTTCCAGGTTGGGATTGGTGCTGACGTCGTTGTGGCAGCCTCCGCAGACGCCGGCCAGTTCCTTGCCCTTGGCGGGATCGCCCGCTTTGACGAAGCGCAGGAGATCCGGAGTCCAGGCCACGCGGGTGGAAGGTTCGGCGCCGACCGTTCCGGCCAGCGCCCATGCGGTAAAAAAGAGGATGAACCTTCTCATCTCAGTACCCCCAGGCCGTCGGATCGTAGGTCTTCAGCACGAAAAACTGGATGATGGGATAGCCGTAGCTGAGCGCCATCAGGCCCGCGATGACCTTGTTCCACACGCCGAAGCTGTTGAGCCACTCCGGCAGGGCGGTCGCCGGCCGTATCGCGACGGCCCAGTTCTCCTCGACGGGTTGTTCCGCTTCCCCCGCCGTCTGCGTCTTGTAAAGGATGTAGACGAACAAGCCGGCGGATGCCGTCAAAACCAGGCCGCCCAGGATCATCGCCAGCTCGTACGGGTCCCAGGCCAGAGTCAGCACGCTGTTGTAGTTGACGCTGGAAATTCGCCGCGGCTGTCCCAGCAAGCCCAGCACATGCCAGGGCGTGGTCAAGATCCCCAAACCGATGAACCAGCTCCACAACTGCACCAGCGCGAGTTCCTTGGACACCAGGGCCTTGCCCACCAGCCTGGGCCACAAGCGATAGGCCACGGCCAGGTAGAGGATCACCACCGTGCCGGCGAAGATCAGGTGGAAATGGCCCGGCACCCAGGCGGTGTTGTGGATCATGGCATTCATCGCGTAGCTGGCGTTAACCAGTCCGCCGAAGCCGCCGAGCACCAGCATGAGCAGGGAAAGGATGGCCGCCAGCACGGTCGGATCCTTCCAGGGCAGGGCGCCGATCCAGCCGAACAGGCCTTGCCCGCCGCGCTTGCGTCCCGCCCCTTCGAGCGAGGCGATCACGGTGAAGCCGGTCAGCAGGGTAGGTATCGCCACCGCGAAGGTGCCGACCATGTGGATGAACTTCCAGCCGTGGGCCTGTTCCGGGTCCATGTAGAGATGGTGGAAGCCGATGGGCAGGCCGAACAGCAGGATCAGCAAAAAAGCCAGGCGCGCCAGCTCGTCGCTGAACAGCTTGCCACCCGCGGCTTGCGGCACGAAGCCATAGAGCACGATGTAAGCCGGTATCAGCCAGAAATAGACGATGGGGTGCAGGGTCCAGGAAAACAGGGTGCGGGCCAGGCCCACGTCTATGGTGTCCACCAGCCCCAGCGACCAGGGCAGCAGTTGGAACACCGCTTCCAGCGCCACGCCCGCGCTGGTCCACAGCCACAGGAAAGCGTTGGCCGCCGTGGCGAACGCCGGCAGGGGAACCGGTTCGCCGGGATGGGCCTTCTTCCACTCCACGTACATCACGATGACGATCGCCGCCCAGAACCAGGAACCCACCACCAGCAGGGTCGCGCCGATATAGAACAAGGCACTGGCCTGGATGGGCGGGTAGAAGGTATAGAGCACCGAGGCCTTGCCGAGCAGCAGGGGTATCGCCGCCAGCACCGTCCCGCCCAGGCAGACGCCGTAGCCGGCCCAGGCCAGCAGCGGGTTCCAGATCGGGACTTTCAGACTGCTGGCGAGGGTGTAGTAGCCGAAACCCATGATGAAGAAGGTGGTCAGCACAAAGGCCATCAATACGCCGTGGGTGCTCACCGAAGCGAAATAGACGGCGGGCGACTGCAAGGCGGGTATGAAACCGCTGCGCTCCAGCACCTGATACAGGCCGAAGACCGAGGCCAGCCCGAATGCGCCAAAGGCCACCCAGAAGTTGAACAGGGTGAGTTTTCTGCTGGTAGCGTCGATCATGGCTGCTGTCCTCCTTTGGTCGGGGCATGCCAGTTCTCCGGGGCGATCACGGTGACTTTGCTCCACATATGATCGTGGCCGAAACCACAATACTCGTTGCAAAGCAGAGGATACTCGCCGGGCTTGGGGAAGACGGTAGTCACTTCCGAAACGAAGCCCGGGACGATCATGGTGCCCATGTTGGTCATGGGGATGTGCGCCCCGTGCAGCACGTCCATGCTGGCCAGGCGGAACACGATGGTGCGGCCGGCGGGAATCTCGATCTCGCGTGGATAGAAACCGTAGCGGCCCGCCACCAGCCGGACCTGGACGGAACCGTTCGCCAAAGGCTCGGCCTGCACGCCCAGCTTGTCCTCGGCGAATTCCTCGCTCAGATGCAGGCTGGCCGAATCTATGGTTTCCGCATGACCCGGCGGGTGCACGTTGTGGACCCACGCGGTGTAAAAAATCGCCCCCAGGAACAAAAGTATCATTCCGAGGGCGACGTATAGCCATCTCTTTTCGAGCAGATCGATATGCATGCGACGATCTCCCTAGCTTTTCGTTGGAAATGCGGCCGTTTGTAAGCCTGGGCGCGGATCTCGGTCACGCGGCCGGCTCACCCTCCCGGCCCACACAGGTCTGCGGCTTCAGTGCACCACGCCGCGTGGCAGGAATACGCCGAAGTAGAGAAACAGCCATCCGGCGGTCATCGCCGCGGCCACCAAAATCAGCAGTATCCAGGTACCCGCCGGAGCAGGTTCGTCTTGCAGTTCATCGGAATCACGAGCGGACATGACACACTCCTTACAGAACGACGTAATGGCTGGGGACGGGCCTTAGCTTGCCCTTAAACGGGTACGCAAGTCCATTACAAAAGTGCGCAAATCGGCCCGGCGCGCGGTGCTGGTGTGTAAAATGTCGGCAAACCCTTATACCGGAGTCCGTCATGTCTGAACTCACCGAGCGCGAAGTCGAGAGCGCGCTGAAAACCGTCCTGGACCCGCACCTGGATATCGATCTGGTAAGCGCCAAAGCCGTCAAAAAAATCGAGGTCGAAGGCGGTACGGTCCGCATCAAGATCGTATTGGGCTACCCGGCGGCAAGCTTCCGCGAGCAGTTGGCCGCCACCGTCAAAGAAACGCTTGCCGCGCTCGTCGGCGTGGAAAGCGTGACGGTCGATCTGAGCAGTGAAATCGTCTCCCATGCCGTGCAGAAGAACCTCAAGCCCATGCCCGGCGTGAAGAACATCGTCGCCGTGGCCTCCGGCAAGGGCGGGGTGGGCAAGTCGACCACCTCGGTGAACCTGGCCCTGGCGCTGGCCGCCGAGGGCGCGCGGGTCGGCATCCTCGACGCCGACATCTACGGTCCCAGCCAGCCGGCCATGCTGGGCCTGTCCGGGAGGCCCGAGATCGTGGACGGCAAGTCCATCCTGCCCAAGACGGCTTACGGGTTGCAGTCCATGTCCATCGGTTATCTGATCGACGACGACACCCCCATGATCTGGCGCGGCCCCATGGTGACCGGCGCCCTGCAGCAGCTGCTCAACGACACGCGCTGGGACAATCTGGACTACCTCATCATCGACCTGCCGCCCGGCACCGGCGACATCCAGCTCACCCTGGCCCAGCAGATACCGGTCAGCGGCGCCGTGATCGTCACCACGCCGCAAGACATCGCGCTGCTGGATGCACAAAAAGGCCTGAAGATGTTCGAGAAGGTGAACGTGCCGGTATTAGGCCTCATCGAAAACATGAGCGTGCACGTCTGCTCGAACTGTGGCCACGAGGAACACATCTTCGGCGAAGGCGGCGGGAAGAAGATGGCGGCGAAATACGGCGTCGACCTGCTCGGCTCCCTGCCCCTGGACATCAAGATCCGTGAACAGGCCGACGGTGGACATCCGACCGTGGTTGCCGATCCGGAGGGTCCTGCCGCTCTCCGCTACAAGGAGATCGCCCGCAAGCTGGCGGCGCGCCTGGCCTTGAAAGCCAAGGATTACAGCGCCCGCTTCCCCACCATCAGCATCGTGAACAACTAATGGGCATCAAATCCGACACATGGATACGCCGCATGGCGGCCGAGCAGGGAATGATAGAACCCTTCGAGCCCAACCAGGTGCGCGAGGTGGACGGCAACCGGGTGATCTCCTACGGCACCTCCAGCTACGGCTACGACATCCGCTGTTCCAACGAATTCAAGATATTCACCAATATCAATTCGGCCATCGTCGACCCCAAAAACTTCGACGAGAACAGCTTCGTCGACCTGGTCTCGGACGTCTGCATCATTCCGCCCAATTCATTCGCGCTGGCCAGGACGGTGGAATATTTCCGCATTCCGCGCGACGTGCTGACCATCTGCCTGGGCAAATCGACCTACGCCCGCTGCGGCATCATCGTCAATGTGACCCCGCTGGAGCCGGAGTGGGAAGGCCACGTGACCCTGGAGTTCTCCAATACCACCACCCTGCCGGCCAAGATCTACGCCAACGAAGGCGTGGCCCAGGTGCTGTTCATCGGTGCCGACGAGGTCTGCTCGACCTCTTACCGCGACCGAGGCGGCAAATATCAGGGGCAGACGGGAGTGACCTTGCCGAAGACCTGAGCTTTTCTGGTGGGTTACGACGCGCTTCGGACTTGATGGGGACGAAAAAAACCGGAGCGATGCGCGTCTAACCCACCCTACGATACGAATCCACGCACCACCATCGAGAGATCTCATGAGTTCCAAGCTATTCGAAGCGGCACAAAAACATATACCGGGCGGGGTCAATTCGCCGGTCCGGGCATTCAAGGGCGTGGGCGGCTCGCCGGTTTTCGTGTCGCGGGCCGAAGGGCCTTATCTGTACGACACCGAGGGCAAGCGCTACATCGATTACGTCGGCTCCTGGGGACCGATGGTGCTGGGCCACGCCCATCCGGACGTCTTGAAAGCCGTACACGAGGCGGTCGATCGGGGCTTGAGCTACGGCGCACCCACGACCATCGAAACCCAGATGGCCGAGCGGGTTTGCGAACTGGTCCCGTCCATCGAACTGGTGCGCATGGTCAGCTCGGGGACCGAGGCGACCATGAGCGCCATACGCCTGGCTCGCGGTTACACGGGCCGCGACAAGATCGTCAAATTCGAGGGTTGCTACCACGGCCATTCCGATTCGCTGCTGGTGAAGGCCGGATCCGGCGCCCTCACCCTGGGCGTTCCCAGCTCCCCCGGCGTGCCCGCCTCGCTGGCCGAACACACCCTCACCCTGGCCTACAACGATGCCGACGCGGTACGTAAGGTCTTTGCCGAACTCGGCCAGGAAATCGCCGGGGTGATCGTGGAGCCGGTGGCCGGCAACATGAATTGCGTTCCGCCGTTGCCGGGTTTTCTGCAAACCCTGCGCGAGGTCTGCGACGCATCGGGAGCGGTGCTGATCTTCGACGAAGTGATGACCGGCTTCCGCGTCGCGCTCGGCGGGGCGCAAGCCCTATATGGAATCAGGCCCGACTTGACCACCCTGGGCAAGGTCATCGGCGGCGGCATGCCGGTGGGCGCGTTCGGCGGCCGGCGCGACATCATGGAAAAACTCGCCCCGCTCGGTCCCGTCTACCAGGCCGGCACCTTGTCCGGCAACCCGGTCGCCATGGCGGCCGGCTTGAAAACCCTGGAACTGATCTCCGCGCCCGGTTTCTTCGAGCGTCTGGGCGAACAGACCCGTTATTTGGTGGACGGGCTCCAGACCTTGGCCGACCGGGCCGGTATTCCCTTCACGACGAATAGGGTAGGCGGCATGTTTGGACTATTCTTCACCGCTCAGCCTTCCGTCGGCACCTTCGAACAAGTCATGGCATGCGACGCGGAGGCCTTCAAGCGCTTCTTTCATTTCATGCTGGAGGAAGGGATATACCTTGCGCCTTCCGCCTTCGAAGCGGGATTCGTCTCGGCCGCGCATGACCGCTCGGTGCTGGATGAAACCCTGGCGGCCGCGGAGCGGGCTTTTGCGCGAACCTTAGCGTGATTTCCTACGCCCAGGGCTCGAGCCCGCCTCCGCGAACTTGCTAGGACCTTGGCTGGCGATACCCCTTTTGGCCCGATGGACACACTAAAGCTCGGACGATCATGGCCGATTCACTAGCCTCCTGGCCGATGATACGGACCCCTCACCGCAGCCCGGCGCGCGCCTGCTGATGTCCGGTCCCGCTACCGCCCGCCGCGCGTCATTATGGCTGCCCTGCGTAGCGGTAGCCGCTTTTCTGCAAACGGCCGTCGCCGAATCGGGCGGGTCCGCCGAGTCGCTCACCGATATGCCGCTGGAAAAGTTGCTCGCCACCGAAGTGACGTCGGTATCCCGTCAAGCGCGGCCGCTGGCCGCGTCAGCCGCCGCGGTCTATGTCCTCAGACAGGAGGATATTCGCCGCAGCGGAGCCACCACCATACCGGAAGCCCTGCGCCTGGTGCCCGGGGTTCAGGTTGCACGGGTCGATCGCGACCGCTGGGCGATCACGGCACGTGGGTTCAACGATTTATACGCCAACAAGCTGCTGGTGATGATAGACGGCCGCAGCGTCTATACACCGCTGTTTTCGGGCGTGTGGTGGGACAATCAGGACACGATGCTGGAGGACGTCGAACGCATCGAAGTCATCCGCGGTCCGGGCGCTTCGTTGTGGGGTTCCAATGCCGTCAACGGCGTCATCAACATCATCACCAAGAACGCCAATGAGACCCGGGGCGGGCTGCTATCCGCATCGGCAGGCAATCTGGAGCATGGTACGGTAGGGCTGCGCTATGGCGGCCATTGGGGCGAAGGGACCGATTGGCGCGTGTTCGGCAAGTATTTCGACCGGGACGCCTATGACAACGCCAGCGGTAAACCGGCGGGCGATGACTGGCGTGCGTCGCGGGGAGGGTTTCGCCTGGACAGCCGCTTGAGCGCCGACGATCAGCTCAGTTTGTCGGGCGAAATGTTTCATAGCGATTCCGGAGGAACGACGGAAAACCAGGCTGGGCTAACTCCGCCATATAACCTGCCCGTCTCCGGCGATCAGAAATCCGATGGCTACCATCTGCTGTCGCGCTGGAAGCACAAGTTTACCGAGACATCGGACTTCGCTCTTCAGCTTTATTACGATCACAACCGGCGCAGCAGTGCCAGCTTGGATGCGAGCTACGAGATCGATGTTTTCGACCTGGATTTCCAGCATGACGTTCTGGTATTCGATCACCATCGCATCATCTGGGGTAGCGGTTACCGGTACCTGTCTCACGAGACACGAAGCAGCCCCACATTCAATCTGAACCCGGATGAGCGCGAGGATCACCAATTCGCCGCGTTTCTGCAGGACGAAATCGCGTTGATACCCGACCGTGTGCATCTGACGCTGGGAACCAAACTGGAACACCGGACCTCCCAAAAACTGCAGGTTCAACCCAACGTCCGCCTGCTGTGGACGCCTAACCGGCGCACCAGCCTGTGGGCGGCGATTTCCCGCGCGGTCCGCTTACCCTCCTGGTCCGAACAGGATAGCCACTATCGCATAGCCACCTACCCGCCCCAAAACCCCGACCCTCGTCCGATACTTTGGACGGTCAACGGCAGCCGGGATCTCAAACCGGAGGAATTGATCGCCTACGAATTGGGCTATCGGACCGAGTGGAGCAAGCGGCTGAGCACGGACCTTGCCCTTTTCTACAACGATTACGACCGCCTGCGTAGTTACGAAGATCTCCCTCTGGTGGACCGGGGCAGCTATTTCGAACTTCCTGTCAGCCACGCCAACCATCTCAAGGGCCAAACCTACGGCGCGGAATTAAGCGCCAACTGGCAAGCGGCCGATTTTCTGCGTTTTCGTGCCGGATACAGCTACCTCAAGCTAAGCCTGAAGAACGAACCAGGCAAACAGGGATACCCGGAAAATTACGAGACTCGGGATCCACAGCAGCAATTCTTTATGCACGGCTCGCTGGATTTGACGAGCAATACGCAGTTTGACCTGATGCTGCGCTATGTGGACGAAACCCCTCAACTGGGACTGAACGACTACATCACCCTGGACGCCCGCCTGGCTTGGTCGCCCCTGAAAAACCTGGAGTTGTCGCTGACCGGACGCAACCTCACAGACTCGCGTCATTACGAATTCAACAATTCGTTTGGCTACCGGCCGACCCAGGTCACGCGCGACTTCTATGCCAATCTGCGCTGGAGCTTCTAAGCATGCTCAGGTGGCCTAAGGAGGGACGGCGGTTTTTCTCCATCCTTTGCAAGTTTCTGGTTTTTCCGGTCCTGAGCCTGCTCGCTCCACTCGCGTTTGCACAGTTCGAAGCGGTCACGGAAACCGAACTCAAGGCGGCCTTCATCTACAACTTCGCCAAGTTCGCCGAATGGCCGCAGAAGCCGGCGGCTTTGAACCTTTGCGTGTTCGAAAATGATGCGCTCGCATCCACCCTGGAAAAACTCGATGGCAAAACCCTGGGAACGCAGCGGCTGCAATTCGTCATGATCGAATCGAGCGAACGGATCGGCGACTGCCACATCCTCTTTCTGGGCGAAGCGCAGCGGGAAAATTTGCCGCGTATCCTGAATTCGCTCCGCACCAAGCCCACGCTGACCGTGAGCGATGCGGCGGGTTTCATCGAAAAGGGCGTGATGATAGAAATGTCGCTCAATCAGGCGCACATCGAGTTCGAGATTAATGCCCAGAGCGCGAGCCGGTCCGGACTGGAAATCAGCGGCAAACTGCTCAGGCTGGCCAAGCGGGTTTATTGAATGAAGCTGAAACTACGCGGGCTGTATCGGCGCCTTTCCATACGCACCAAGTTGCAACTCATCAGCCTGGCCACCACCGGCATGGCTTTGTTTCTTGCCTCCACCTATCTGGTGGTCCACGAATTCGACTCCTATCGCAATGCGATGACCGACAACCTCACCGCCCAGGCACGCATCGTCGCGCGCAACAGCGCCGCGGCGGTGGTCTTCGGCGACCGCAAGACCGTGGTGGAGATACTCGATTCCCTGCAAGCCTCGCCCACCATCGCGAACGCAGAAATTCGTCTGGCCAACGATCAGGTGTTCGCTTCCTTTGCGCGGCACGAACCGTCCGACTTCCGCCTGCAGATCAAACTCGCCGACACGTTTGAACGACTCGGCCTACCGCGGCAAATCCGGGTACAGGAAGCCATCACCGTGAAGGAGGAAACGGTCGGTCGCCTCGACGTCATCGCAGACCTGGGCGAGCTATACGCCACCATCGTGCGTTACGCGGCCGTGGCCTCGGGCACGGCGGCCGGGGCATTGATCCTGGCGATGCTGTTCCTGCGGCGCTTGCAACGCTCGATAACCGCTCCGCTGTCCAATCTCACCACGCTGATGCGCATGGTTTCATCCGAGCGCGACTACAGCGCCCGCGCCGGCGTGGACAGCCACGACGAACTGGGCGACCTGGCGCACGGTTTCAACGACATGCTGAAGCAGATTCAGGACCGCGAACAAAGCCTGCGGCGGGAACTGTCGGAACGCCGACGAGCCGAGCAGAAGCTGGACCGGTTGGCGCATTTCGATACCGTGACCGGCCTGCGCAACCGTCACTCCTTCAACGCCCGGCTGAACTTCGCACTGGAAAAGGCGTCCGCGTACGGTGAACGCACCGGCGTCATGTTCATCGACCTGGACAACTTCAAGATCATCAACGACACCCTGGGTCATCACATCGGCGATCTCTTGCTGGCCGGCGTGGGTAAACGCCTGTTCGCCGTGCTGCGCAGCCGCGATCTGATCTTCCGCATCGGTGGCGACGAGTTCGCGCTGCTGCTGGAAAGCGTGGGCGACAGGCTAAGCGCGGAACATGTGGCGGAAAAAATCATCGACGCCCTGAGCCGGCCGTTCAGCCTGGAAGAACACGAGATCTTTGTGAGCGCCAGCATAGGCATAGGCTTTTGCCCCGACGACGCCCAGGACTCCAGTTCGCTGCTGCGATGCGCCGACACCGCCATGTATTACGCCAAGGAGAGGGGCAAGAACACCTACCAGTTCTTCCTGCCGGAAATGAACGGCAAGGCGCTCAACCGCCTCAATCTGGAAAACGGCATACGCCGCGCCCTGGAGAAGAATGAATTCGTGCTGACTTATCAGCCCCAATTCAATCTGCGCGAGAATCGCATCGTGGGTGTGGAAGCGCTCGTCCGCTGGAAGCATCCGGAGCTGGGCATCATCAATCCGGCCGAGTTCATACCCATCGCGGAAGACAGCGGCCTGATCATCCCCCTGGGCGAATGGATTTTACGTACCGCCTGCAATCAGGCCGCATTCTGGCAGAAGCAGTCCCCTCGTCCCCCCGTCATATCGGTCAACGTGTCCGGCCGGCAGTTCAAGGACGACAATCTGGTGCCCAATGTGACCCAAATCATACTCGAAACAGGCATCAGCCCTCGGCACCTGGAACTGGAACTGACCGAAAGCACCTTGATGGAAGGCTCGAGAGAAACATTGCTTAAGCTCTCGCAAATACGCGCTCTCGGTATCCGCCTGTCGATCGACGATTTCGGAACCGGCTATTCGTCGATGAGCTACCTGAAACGCTTCCCCATCACGCAATTGAAGATAGATCGCAGCTTTGTGGACGGCATTCCCGACAACAAGGAAAACGCCGCCATCGTTCGAGCCATCATCGCGCTGGGCCGCAGCCTGGACATCGATTTGATCGCGGAAGGCGTGGAAACCGGCGAACAGGCCGAATTCCTCGAGCGCGAGCATTGTCCCCATATCCAAGGCTATTACTACAGCAGACCGCTCAGCGAGCGCGACATGACTTTGTTACTGATGAAAGAAGCGCTCGGCGAGTAAGCATTCCTTCACGGTTTCAACGTCCGCCTATAGTGCGTCTGCGCACCCCTTGCGCAGGCGCGCTCGGGAACACTACGGTTGCCTGGTCCAGCTGCCTGACTTACCGCCAGTCTTTTCCAACAGGCGCACGCCGTTGAGAGTCATGCCTCGATCCACGGCCTTGCACATGTCATAGATGGTCAACAAGGCAACCTGGGTAGCGGTCAAGGCTTCCATTTCGACCCCCGTGACGCCCAGGGTTTCAGCCGTCGCCTCGCAGCGCACCCGGTGGCGCTCGGGTTCGGGCTCCAGGACCACTTCGACGTGAGTCAGCGCAATGGGATGGCAGAGCGGTATCAGATCCGCCGTACGCTTGCTGGCCATGATGCCGGCGATGCGGGCTATGCCGAGGACATCCCCTTTTTTGTGGCCGCCGGCCAGTACCAAGGCCAGCGTCTCGGCTGCCATCTCGATGTAACCCTCGGCGACAGCCCGGCGTTTCGTGATCGCCTTGTTTCCGACGTCCACCATGTGGGCTTCCCCGGCGTCGTTGAAATGGGTCAGTGTGTTCATGATCGCTCCGGCCCGGAAAAGTCCGCATTATAATCGCCAGACTTAGTACGCGACGGGGACCCCATGCTTGCAAGCCTGTTCGAAACCTTGACGCACGGCGTTTATGTCATCGGCGTCACCGACGGTACCCGACATAACGCCTTCACCGCCGCCTGGCTCATGCAGGCGTCATTCGATCCTCCTCTCCTGGCACTCAGCATCAACCCGCGGCATTCGTCGTATCGGCTGTTGCAGGCCGGCCGCGTCTTCACGGTCAACGTGCTGCCGGCAGGCAGGACAGACTTGGCCCGCCACTTCGGCCAGCCAGCATCCGTCGACAAACTGGCCTCCGTCAGCTGGACGGCGGACGCTCGCGGTGCTCCCCTACTTCCGGAAGCGCTGGCGTGGTTTAGTTGCGAGCTTAGCGGTGAATATCCGGCCGGCGACCATGTCCTCGCACTCGGCCTCGTCCGCGACGGCAAACGCTTGGAATCGGAGCGATCGCCGATGAATTATCGAGAAACCGCCGATATGGACGGGGCGTCGGCATTGTTGCCAGCGAGCTTGGTGCAATCATGAAGGTCCTTCCCCGCGACTTCGTGGAAACCCGCGAAGGACTGATTTTCGCCGTCGTCGACTCCCATGTGGAAGACAACAAGGTATTGGCCTTCCTGCGTTATGCGCCGGAGGGTCAAGGCCCCCGTAAGGTGTCGACCGACGAGGCGAACGGCCTGTTGGCGAAGCACTATCCACGCTATCTACACCATTCGACTCGCCTCGACGCCCCGCTGCACGGGGTTCCTCTGGGCGATATCGTCCATCATCATCGGCCCCGCGAGCGCTTACGGATAATCACCGCCAGAGGCGCGGAAGATATTATCGAAGAACGCCTGTTGTATCTGGTCGATCTGTTGGCAATCAAGGGAGTTCCGGTCGGCGACCTGGGCGTGACCGGATCGCTGCTGATCGGCCGACAAAACCCGGCCTCGGATATCGACCTAGTCGCTTATGGGAGCGCGGTGTTTTTTTCCGCTCGGTCCGCGGTCCGCCGATTGATGGACGATGGGGAGTTGGACGATCTAAGCGAGTCAGACTGGCGCGAAGCTTACGCGAGAAGGCAGTGTGAGCTGGATTACGACGAGTTCGTCTGGCACGAACGGCGTAAGGGCAACAAGGGCATGGCGGGCGGCAGCAAGTTCGACCTGGCCCTGATTGAAGCATGTCCGGGGATGGCGGACACACTCAGATGGCGCAAGTCAGGAAGCACCGTCCTGCGTGCCCGGATATTCGACGATGCCGGAGCCTACGGCCAGCCTTCCGTTTATCGGATAGATCATCCGGAAATCGCCGAAATCCTGAGCTTCACCCACACCTACACGGGGCAGGCGATGTCGGGCGAATGGGTAGAGGCGGCTGGATCGCTGGAATGCTGCGAGGATGGACGCAAACGCCTCGTGATAGGCTCCAGCCGCGAAGCTCCGGGGGAATATCTACGCGTATGGCGAGGACCGGAATAATCGTCGCCTCGGCTCGGACCTTGGCTACTGCCTTATACGCACCATGAAGTAAACAGGCCGCTCGTTTTCCACGACTTCAACCACGCCGCCGAAAGAACGTATTTCGCCGCGTTCCAGCATGTCCAGGGTCGGTGTGCCGTCCTTGTGTATCCCTATCGGCGATACCCCTATCTGCAGTCCAACCTCGTTGAAGAACAGGACATCGACGCGCGGATGAACCGCCAAGAGCCCGGAATTGTGCATCACCATCTTGAATTCGTGATGTTGTTCCTTACTCGTGCCGGCCACGCTGAACGTGACGTTTTTCACATACTCCTTGTTCAGCGGCACGACCTTGTCGAGTTCCAGTCGGCTTAGATGAGGCAAGCGCCCCGAAACCAGGGCCTCTACTTCTTCGCGCAATTTCTCCAGTTCGGGGCGAGCCATGGCGAGTTCCGCGGTCAATTTTTTGCTTTCGGCCACGAGATCCGAATTTTCTTTTTCTTGTACGCCGACCGTGACAATCAGAAACACCAAAACCAGCGTTTCCAGCGCCAGCGCCGCGACGATCACCAATATGACCCGCCTGCCCGACGAACTTCGCAGACTTCTGCGGTGCTCTCGTCTGCCCGAACTCGATGCGTAAGCCGTGTTTTCGTTCATAAATAGCGCTCGCTATGCAAAAGGGCGGATTGGAGAGATCCCCAGCAAATGTATCGTTTTGGGCCGGCAGGTACCGACCGGTTCAGAAATAGCATGCGAAGACGGCGGATAAGCTGTGGAAAAAACATGCCGACTTGGTGAGTCTTCAGAGACTCCCAACTTATCCACAATTCAATCACATTTCATCTCATCGTTTCGCACAAGCCATGTAATCGCTAGGCGCTTGTTTTTACGACGGAAAACCGGCTTATCCCCGAATATTGACTACATTGTAATAAATATTTTTTTTAAAAAATATTGTTACAACTAGTGGAATGCACTTTGACTCAAAAGTGCTCATGCTGGTCCCAAGTGACTATGCTAAGAAGAACTTTTTCATCAACCGCCCATATGAGGAGGTCGCAATGACCGGTTTCATCTCCTTGGTGTTTTTGATCTTCGTTTTATCCATCGTGTTCGTAGTGCTCAGCGTCAAGTTCGTACCGCAGGGAACTCAATACACCGTACAGCGCTTTGGCAAATACACGCGCACGTTGACCCCCGGTTTCGATTACATCATTCCCTTGATCGAACAGGTCGGTGCCAAGATAAACATGATGGAACAGGTATTGGACGTGCCTTCGCAAGAAGTCATCACCAAGGATAACGCCATGGTCCGCGTGGATGGGGTGATCTTTTACCAAGTCATCGATGCGGCCAAAGCGGCCTATGAAGTGACCAATCTGCAATGGGCGATCCAGCAACTGACGATGACCAATATACGCACCGTGATGGGCTCCATGGATTTGGACGAATTGTTGTCGAAGCGCGACGAGATCAACATCCGCTTGCTGTCTGTGGTGGATGACGCGACCACCCCTTGGGGCGTGAAGGTGACGCGCATCGAGATCAAGGACATCGCGCCCCCCAAAGACCTGGTCGATGCCATGGCTAGGCAGATGAAAGCCGAGCGCGACAAACGCGCTTCGGTACTGGAAGCGGAAGGTTTGCGGCAAGCCGAGATTCTTCGTGCAGAAGGCGAGAAACAGGCCGCGATACTGCAGGCCGAGGGCAAGAAGGAAGCCGCTTTCCGCGACGCAGAGGCGCGCGAGCGCTTGGCTCAAGCCGAAGCCCGCGCCACCCTGTTCGTATCGGAAGCCATTGCCAAGGGCGATATTCAGGCCGTGAATTACTTCATCGCACAGAAATATACGGAGGCACTGCAACACATCGCGTCGGCTCCCAACAACAAGATCGTTCTGATGCCACTCGAAGCGTCCAGCCTGATCGGCTCGCTCGGCGGCATAGGCGAGTTGACGAAAACGCTGTTCGACAAGAAGGCGGAAGGGACCAAGGTATGATGCGGGAAATCGTGTTTTGGCACTGGTGGGCCTTCGGAGCCTTGCTGCTCATCCTGGAGTTGCTGGCGCCGGGTATGTTTTTTCTGTGGATGGCGGAAGCGGCGGGAGTGACCGGTTTGCTGTTGTGGATGTTTCCGACGCTGCCCTTGGAATATCAAGTCATCGCGTTTTCAGTGATGTCGATCGCCAGCATCGGCGTGTTCCGTAAGTATTTGAAAAAGCATCCCATCGTCAGTGATCAACCCTTGCTCAATCGACGTACGGCAATTTACATCGGCCGCGTTTTTACCCTGGAGCAGCCGATCATCAATGGCCAGGGCCGTATCCACGTGGACGATACCAGTTGGAAGATACATGGCGATGACTGCCCCGCTGGCACCAAGGTGCGTGTGGTGGACGCGGACGGCGTTGTATTGAAAGTCCTCGTGGTCGAATAACACTCGAATGCGGCAGATGCGTGAGGGATATCAATTGTTAAAAATTTTTTTAAAAGAAAGATAATTTTAATAATTAAGTCAGATTTATTTGTGGATAAGCCGTTCTTCCCAAAATAAGTCAAAGACTTGGGTGTCTTTCGTGGGTGTGGGCAATCGTGTTTTCGGTGGTGCAGGACCTGTGGATAAATCGGGTGCTGGTCGATATCCAGAATGTTTGCACGTCCAATTCACAGGTTTGCACACGGACTTATCCAACGCTCGACCGCGCGGCAAAATGAAAAGCAGGATTTAGAGCTTCAGAGTTCTGACAGCCTTATGCAGACGGTTCAGGTCGTTCTGGCTAGGGATTCGTCCGTAGCGTATTTTCAGATAGAGACCGGTGATTTCCGCCAGGATATGGCCAGCGTCCGGAAAGGCCTCGCTGGCACGATTCGCGTAGGCGAGAGGTCCTTCCGTCGGATGCCGAACGAGGCCCCGCTTGGCGAGTTTCGCGCAGTAGCGTTGATAGATGCGCACGCACCTATCGCCGCGCACGGAAACTCGCCGAGGGAATATCCACCATGCGGCTACAGCGCCGAAAACCGCCAGGCCGACACCCAAGCCCAGGGCGAGTCCGCGCCAGTCCACGATGCCTAGCATCGCCATCAAACGGCTTTGGTTTTCCGGACCGTAGCTCAGCACCCATAAATTCCACTGATGGTCGATGCTGGCCCAGATCTCGCGCGACTGACGCCAGTATTCGCTGAATAGGGAACGTCCTTCCTTTGCCATGCCTGCCGGGAGATTGAAGCGTATTTCTCCTGCGGCGATCTGGGTGTCAATATCGAGTCCACGCTCTATGCGCTCGGGGGCGACGGCTGCAGTAGGGTCTATCCGTGTCCATCCTCGATTTTGCAGCCAGACCTCCGCCCAGGCATGGGCGTCCGCTTGTTTAACTTCGAGGAAGCGCCCGACATTATTCCATTGCCCTCCCTGGTAGCCCGTAACCAGACGCGCGGGAATACCTGCCGCCCGCATCAATACGACGAACGCGGTGGCGTAGTGTTCGCAAAATCCGCGTCGGGTTTCGAACAGGAAGGTGTCTACGGGATCGCCGCCGAGCGGGGGGGGATCCAGCGTGTAATAGAACGACTCATCGCGAAAATAACGCAGGGCTCGTTGAACGATGTCGTCAGGGGCGGATGTTTCGGATTTCCAGCTTTCCACCAAGGCCTTGATTCTGGGGGCGGGCGGTTTGGGTAGTTCCAGACCTAATTTGGCTTCGCGCGGAAGCAGATCGCCGGTGTTGTAAGCGGTATGGGACTCCAGATGGAAGCGGGCGCGTTCGCCAATTTTGTTCCTGGCGATCAACAGGTATTCACTCGTCTGACGTACGTCGGACGGAAAGTGCGAAGGCAGATCCAGCGCCAACACCCAGTTTTGTTGGTGGGGTTCCAGGGTGATGGTGTAGCCGATGGCGGAACCCGACCAGGCCGGCATTCGTGGTTCCGATCTGAAGTCTGCCGGCAGGGTCCAGCGGCGGCCATCGGTTTTCCAGAAGACGGGACCTCTCCAGTAACGCAGGTTTGCAGGCGGAGGAGCCTCGTCGAATTCGACCCGGAACGCCGGTTCCTGCGAGAGCGCCAAGCGACTGATCGCACCTGGTTCCACGGTATCGCTCAATCCGGATATTGCCTGAGGGGTATCGTCGGGCAGCTTCCACAACGGACCCGGCACTCTGGGAAAGAATACGAACAACACCGACATCAAGGGCAGCGATAGACCGACCATCACGGCGGCGAGTTTGAGTCTCTGGCGCAACGCGTAGCTGTCCGGGCTGTTGAAGCCGATCAAGGACGCGACCAGCAATACCACGATAGTAAGGGTATACGCCGCCATCCATAGGCTTTGCGAGAATAGAAATTGGGTGACGGCGACGAAGCAGGCCAGGAAGAACACCAGATAGACGTCGCGCGCGGATTTCAACTCCATGAGTTTCAATCCCAGGCCTACCGTGAATAAGGCCGCCCCGGCCTCCCGGCCGTAAAAACGGTGGTATTCGAAATAGACCAAGCCTGCGCCGGCGAAGGTCAGGAATAAGAGCAGCCATCGATTCGGCAAGGCGGCTCGCCCGTACAGGGCGGCTCCGCGCCAGGCGAGCAACAGACCGACATACCCCAGGACGGACGGTTCGAGATTGTCGATGTGTGGCAGCAAGACCAGAAAGACGGTTCCCAATAGCAGTCCCAGTCGTGTGCGGTCTTTCGTTGGGTGGATCAGATCGGCGTTCATAGACCGGTTCCAAATAAGGCGAGACCTTCCAGGCAGCGGCTCATATGCAGTGGGCCGCGACCCGGTAAGACACTGAGTCCGGGTATTCGTAAGGAGTAGGGAATGCCGGCCGATTCGGCGTCGATTACCCAGCGGCATAATCGGCTCAACTTAGCTTCGGTGTCCTTGCCGGGGGTTAGTACCCAGTCGAACAGCAACTCATGGTGCTCTGCTCCCCGGTATTCCTTGATATGTACCCCCTGACCCTTGGCGACACCTTTCCAATGGATGTGACGCAGGGGATCGCCGGGTTGATAGCTCTGGAAGCCGTGAAAATCATCGTGGTCCAGCCGGTGTCCTTCGGTACCGGGATGTTCTGGAAACGGCAGCGGATCGGGAGACGGTCGGGGGTAAACCAAGACCCGTTGTTTCAGATTGACCGGCGACCAGGCGCGAAACAGACCCAAGGGAAACGTGCTGCTCAAAGTCACCGTAGGCAGGTTAAGCCAGCCGCGCCGTTCGGCCGGCACCGGCAAGGGTATCGTCAGGCTTTCTCCCGGAGGGAGATGGATCGTTAGCTTGGGACTTTGCTCGAGGGTCAGGACTATCGCTAGACGTGGCGCGGTGGTCGGGTTGTCGATATGCAGTTCGAAGTGAGCCTTTTCTCCGACGAAAACCGGGCTGACTCGTCCCCGGCGCAGCCTGATACCTGCGAGATTGCGAAAGCCATAGAGTATGCCGAGCAGCGCGATACTGGCGAGCAGGAAGGTCAGGATAAAGGTGAGGTTGTTGCTGTATTGCGTGGCCGTCAGGACCTGAATCGTTAACAAAAGCGCCAACGCCCAGCCACGGCGGTTGGGCAGGATGAATACCCGGCGGTGATCGAGCTGAATAGGGCCGTCGACCGCTTTTTCACCTCGGAAAAAGCGTCGCGGATCCAGGCGTTCGCGGAACGTGAGTCCGGCCATGCTCAGGGTATCGGCACGCGTTCGAGCAGAGGGAAGACGGTAGTTTGGGAATCCGTTTCCGCGCTCGCGGCAAGCTTCAGCCGGTGGCCGGCGACGGGCGGCAGTACGACCTGGACGTCTTCCGGCAGCACGGCGTCCCGACCTTCCAGGAAGGCCCAAGCCCTGGCGGCATTCAGCAGCGCGAGTCCTGCCCTGGGCGAAAGTCCGCTTTGATAGTCGGCCGACTCCCTGGTGTAACGTATCAGCGCCTGCAGATAGTCGAGCAGAGGGTCTGACACGAATATCTGATTGATGTCTTCCTGTATTTTCTTCAGTTCACTCGCTTCGAGGCAGACCGGCAATCTTCCGAGCAGTGCTAGACGCGCCTCTCCCCGCAACAAGGCACGCTCCGAGCGGCTGTCGGGATAGCCCATGGTGATGCGCATCAGGAATCGGTCGAGTTGTGATTCCGGTAAGGGGAATGTGCCGATCTGGTAGTTCGGATTTTGCGTTGCGATGACGAAGAACGGTTCAGGCAGCGGTCGGGTCTCGCCGTCTATCGTGACTTGGTGTTCCTCCATGGCCTCCAGCAACGCGCTTTGCGCCTTGGGTGTGGAACGGTTGATTTCGTCGGCCAATATCATCTGGTGAAAGATGGGGCCTGCCTGGAAACGAAAGCTGTGGCTGTTGGCGTCGTAGATGGAAGAGCCGACGATGTCGGCCGGCAATAAATCGCTGGTGAACTGAATGCGTTGGTAATTGAGTCCGAGCAGATTGGCCAGTGTATGGGAGAGGATGGTTTTTCCCACTCCGGGGACATCTTCGATCAATAAGTGTCCGCGTGAGAGCAGGCAACATACGGCTAGGCGAATTTGGTGGTGTTTTCCTAGGATTACGGTGGAGGCGGTTTCGAGCAGTTTATCAATGGCGGGGTGCATGGGTTGAAGGCGTCAGGGAGTCTAAGTCCGATTTAGTATGGCCCGTTTGCGAAACTTCGTCCGGCTTATCTGCGCATATTCAGATTCCTGGTTGCAGTGCTGAATGCTGTTCCACGTGGAACATCGTATGGGTGAACGATCAAGGGATGAGTGTTAGGTCCCGGTCGTCGCCAAGGAATAGCACCAGCTTGAGTGCTCGCGGAGTTTCGCCACCACATCGCGGTCGAGTTCGCCGGAGGAAACCCGCTTATCCAATTCCAGCAATATTTCGTTCAAGCTCAGTTTGGGCCGGTATGTCCGGTGTTGAGCCAGGGCCTGAAAAATGTCGGATACGCTGATGATGCGTGTTTCCAGATCCAGGTTCTTCCCGGCGGTCTTGAATGGGTAGCCCGCGCCGAGCAGGTTTTCGTGGTGGAGGCCGGCCCACTTCGGGATGTTCGAGTTGCCGAAGACCCTGAGCAAGATGCGATAGGTATCGTAGCTATGCCTGTGGACGCAGGCTCTTTCATCCGGCGTGAGTTGGCCGGGCTTTTCTATGATCTCTTCCGAAACGCGTAGCTTGCCGATGTCGTGCAGCAGCCCGGCGATTTCTATCTGGTCCAAGGTATAAGTGTCGAAGCCGAATTCGCCGGCCAGGAAGCGGGCAATCTTCGCGACCCGTTGCGAATGTTCGTCGGTATAAGGGCTCTTGGCATCGACCACATGGGAAAATAGGATCGCAACGTCCTTGAGCGTCGGATAATCGAGTTCAAGCGGAGGAATGTGGGTGCCTAGCGTATGGATGTCTTCATCCAGATAATCGGCCTCCATGGCCAGCCAAAACGCCTCCACGTTGGCGACTTCGGTAAACGCATACACCAGATCAGGGCAAAATAGCACGCCGGCGAGTTCGCTAATTCGGGCGAGGATGGGTGCCCGCCGGGTCAAGATGCGTTCCGTGCCGAGGTAAGGCGTTTGCAACACGTCGACACGATCGACCAGAAAGATCAGATTGGCACGAAGCTTTATGGACTCGGTGAGGGGAAGTTCCACCAAGTGTTCCCAGCGCGTATGGTGATAGCGAATCTCATCGGCTAGGTGGACGAAAGGCACGCAATCGGCCAGGTAAGCCGCACCGCGTATGCAGTGTTCTTCCGCACCTTCCCACTCCAGAGTAGCGGTCAGATTTCGGTGTTCTTCCGTCTTGGAAACGCCGCAGTCGTGCAGCATGCCGGCGTAGAAAATGGAAAGGCATTCATCGTCTGACCAGTTCAGCGCCCGAGCGACCCGGTAAGCCATGACGGCGACGCGCTTGCCATGTCTGACCTCGTCCACGCCGACCAGGTCGAGTGCGCCGCTGAGGGCGATGACGGCGCTGTGCAAATCTATGTTCAAACGGCCCATGGAGGACTTTGATACTCGGCGATCCATCATTCGATATTTTGTATTTGTTCGCGTATCTGTTCGATTAACACTTTGATCTCGACCGCTGCACGGGTGGTGCCGAGATCGGCCGATTTGGAACCCAGGGTATTGGCCTCCCGGTTCATTTCCTGCGAAAGAAAATCCAGGCGGCGTCCGGCGGGTTCATCCGAATTCAATATGCGCAACATCTCTTCGACATGGGCACCCAGTCGATCGAGTTCTTCCGCAACGTCCATTTTTTGGGCCAGATAAACCATTTCCTGTTCCAGGCGGTCGACGTCCGGTTTCAGGGATGTTTCGGCCAGTCGGCTCAGTAGCTTGTCCCGCACTGCCTGTAACACGTCGGGCAAGCGGCCGCGCACCGTCAGGATGTGCTCGGCGATCTGAGCGAGACGGGGCCGGACGATATCGACCAATTGCCGCCCTTCGTTTTCGCGCGCGTCGATCAGTTTGCCCAGTGTTTCATCGAGCACACTCAGCGCGTCGAGCTGCAAGCGTTCGCGATCGATTTCCGCTTCGTGCAGTACGCCGGGCCAGCGCAATAAGTCGAGCGCCGAAAAAGGCGCCAGCGCCTTGGCGCTCAATGCCTCGATCTGCTCCGCTGACGAGAGTAGGGCGCGTACGCGCGGAGGATCGAAACGGAGCGTGTTGGCCTCCGAGTCGGCGGATTTCAGCGCCAGACTGATTTCGACCCGACCGCGCTTGATGCGGGTCGAAACCATAGCCCGGACTTCGCCTTCCATATATCGCAGCGATTCCGGCAGCCTCAGGCCAAGATCGAGATAACGGTGATTTACCGACCGCACCTCCCAGGCATAGTCCCAGGGTCCGACGGTGCGGTGGGTATTCGCGAAAGCAGTCATACTGCGTATAGCCATTTCTCTATATACTCTGTCGTCAGTTATCAAAGTCTGCGCATGGTAACCGATTACCCCCAAAAACTGCCCTCAGCTCGATGTCTTCCCACTTCAATTCAGACGAATATCCTCGCGATTGGTATTTCTTGCAGCCGGGAACGGTCGTCGACCAGTACATCATCGAGCGTTCTTTGGCCAGCGGGGGGTTCAGCACGGTCTATCTCGCCCGCCAACGTTCGGATCAGCACCAGGTCGCGATCAAGGAATATCTTCCGCGCCGGTTGGCTCACCGCACTTGGCAGAACCAAGTCATACCCAACGACGAGGCGTCGCGCAAACTGTTCATCCGCGGACGACGCCTGTTTTTCGAGGAAGCGAAAGTTTTGGCCGGGCTGCGCCATCCCAATATCGTCGAGGTATTGAACTTCTTTCAGGCCAACGCCACCGTGTATCTGGTCATGACCTACGACTACGGCAAGGTGTTGAGCGGCTATTTGCAGGAAAAGGCCGGCGGCTTGAGCGAACAGTTCATGCTGACCGTTTTCCCGCCACTCCTCGGCGGCATCGAGGTGATACATGGACGCGGCCTGCTGCACCTCGATATCAAACCGCAGAACATCCTCATACGCCCCGGCGGCGACCCCTTGCTGCTCGATTTCGGCGCCGTACAGCCCTACCCCTATGACGGCCAGGCCAAGCTGGGTACGGTACTGACCAGCGGGTTCTCACCCATCGAGCAATGTTCGGACAGCGGCGGGCTGGGACCGTGGAGTGATATCTACGCCGTGGGCGCAACCATGCGCATGTGTCTGGACGGCAAGTCGCCGCCTCCTGCCCCCGAACGCGTGGATAAGGATCTCCTGATTCCGGCGGTAAAAGCCCACAAGCGCAAATACCCGGCTTACCTTTTGAAGGCCATCGATGCGGCAATGGCCATCCGGGCGGAGGACCGGCCGCAGTCGGCCGCGGCCCTCCGCGATATGCTGCTTGAGGGGCAGGAAAAAGACTTGGGGTGAGGAGTTTTTCAGTCTTCGCGAGGACGCAAATACAATTCGGTCCGGCTTGCGCCTGGCAGGAAGGGTAGCGGGCGTCCTTTCTGCCAGGCCGCCTGCTGGTCGCGATAATGAGGCGAGAAAGGATTTCCGGACTGGCCGGCCGGCATGTGCAGGATGCCGTCTTCCGGATGATTGGGGGAGACGGCCATCCGTTCGGTTTGCCCGTGCGGATCGCCACTGACACGCACGCAGAAACTCGCGCATCCGGGGCTGTCGAAAGCCGCCATGTTGAGCCATTCCGCCACGGCGGGCGGTAGTTGCCTGGCAAACGGATGACGGATGACGATACGGTTGACCCGGCCCCATGTCAGCCGTTCCAGTGGAACATCGGGAAAGCGCGCACTCAAGTCGCGTGCGGCATCGAGCAAAACCTGCTGCTTCAGATCGCGCCAATTGCGATGGCGCGTATCCGGCAGGTTCGATGGATCACTCTCATTCAGCAAAGCCCGCATGGGCGTTTCCATTTCCCTCCAGGCATAGGCGAACTGCGAGTCCAGGCGTCGGCCGTGTTCGATCACGGGGGCGAACAAGATTTCTGCCAGTTTCCTGCGGTAGTTCACCAGCAGCGGAATGCCTGAGCTGTCCGCGTCCATGCGTCCGTTCCAGGCTGATATCGCGCCTCGCGCCTCGCGCAGCAGCGGCTCCTTGAGGGCTTCCTCGTCGAGCACCGACAGGGCCAGATCGCGATAGAAATCGAAGATCTCGCTCCGCGTATCCAGTTGCACATCCAGCATTTCTGCTTCCGTCGCGTCCTGCAACGACTTCAGTCGCTCGCTTATGCGCCAGGCCCGGTAGCCGTTGGAAAAATTGTGACCGATGACGTGCGGATAGTCTTTGCCCAGGGTCCGGTTGTTCGCAGTGGCCAGAAATCCGGAGGGCGGATCGACGACGCGCGGCAATTCATCCGGCGGAATGAAGCCATCCCATCCGACTACGCCGTCGCCCCAGTTCAGGCTGACCGATCCGTCGAAACCGCGGCGATGCGGAAACCGGCCCATGTAAGTCCAGGCAATGTGACCACGGGCATCGGCCAGCGCGACGTTCTGCGGTGGCGCGCCGGTGCGGTTCAGCAACGCCATGGCTTGTTCCAGCGTGTCCACCTCGTCCATTTCGGTCAGTTTCAGATCGACCGCCGCCGGGTCCAAGGCCGTCCAGCGTATAGCCACCGGGTGTTCCAGTAGCGGTGTTTCCGCGACGGGCCCCCAGATCGTCTCTTTGATGGACAGTTGGATACTGTTCCCGCCCTTGACGGATACGGATTCCCGGCGCGGCTCGAATGGGCGCCAGCCTTCCGGCGTGCGATAAAGCTCCGGATGGTCAGGATTGATTTCCAGACGGACCAGATCGAGCAGGTCGGCGTCGATGTTGGTGAAACCCCAGGCGATTCGGCCATTGCTGCCGACGACCAACATGGGCAAACCCGGCAGGGTCAGTCCCGTCAATTCCCGGCCGGCGTAGCGCAAGGCGGCGCGGTACCAGATGTTGGGGACGCCCAGGGACAAGTGCATATCATTGGCGACGATGGCGCGTCCGTCGCGGGTTCTGCTACCGTCGACCGCCCAGTTGTTGGAGCCGGCGATCAGCGCTTCCGTATCTATGCCGGCTTCGATATCGGCCACCGCGAGGGTCTTCGATGTGGCGAGCAGGGCCTGCCAGTCCCCGGACGGCAATGGCCTGGCCGGGCGGCGGGATTCCGGCCCGCCCGATAGGGTCGTGGTAAAGGGCCCGCTGTCCGGCGTCAGGAAAGCCAGCAGTCCGGCGGGAAGCGCCTGAGTCATCACCGACAGCATGCGCTCGTCCTGTTCCTGCCCGTTGAGGGTCTGGAACATGCCCAGTGCCACGAGCAGACTGTCTTCGGGCCGCCAGGGCTCGGGCGTGTAGCGCAAGGCGATGAATTCCGGCGGCAGGACGAACTGGTCTTTCAGTCTGGCATTCACGCCGTCTGCATAGTCCGTCAATAATTGGACTTGATCTTTCGGCAGTGTCGCCAGGATGCGGCGGGCGGCCTGTTCGAAGCCGTAGACGCGTTGATGTTTGTCGACTTCCAGCGCGGCGGTTCCGAAGATTTCGGCCAGCCGTCCCGCGCTCTTACGCCGCATCAAGTCCATCTGGAATAGCCTGTCGCGGGCATGGAGATAGCCCAATACGCGCATGGCATCGTAGCGATCGGAGGCGGAGACCGTGGGCACGCCCAGCCCGTCGGTCGCCACTTGGGCCGGATGTGTCAGGCCCGACAAGACCTTCGTCCCGGAGGGTTCGTTCCGGATCTCCCGGACCAACCAACTCGATGGAGCCGCGATCAGGGCGGCCGGTAAGATCAAAAACAGTAAGACGCGTTTCGCTCGCATGGCCTTTATCACCCGAATTATCTGACCCCGAGGGCTCCGTGCAATTCGGGTATACTGCCCCTCTTTAATTCCGAGCCCCACGCCTATGAGACCCAGCGGACGCCAACCCGACGAACTGCGCAAGATCGCCCTCACCTGCCACTATACCAAGCACGCCGAAGGCTCGGTATTGGTGGAATTCGGAGACACCCGGGTGATTTGCACCGCCAGCGTCGAGGAAAAGGTGCCACCCTTCCTGAAAGGCAAGGGTTCGGGCTGGATTACCGCCGAATACGGCATGTTGCCGCGTTCCACCCATGACCGCATGGGACGGGAAGCCTCGCGCGGAAAGCAGGGCGGCCGTACTCTGGAAATCCAGCGCCTCATCGGTCGCTCGCTGCGCGCGGCATTAAATTTGGAAGCCCTGGGCGAGAGGACCGTCACCCTCGATTGCGACGTGATCCAGGCCGATGGCGGTACCCGTACCGCGTCCATTACCGGAGGTTATGTCGCTTTATCCCTGGCCATCGCGCGCCTGATGAAAAATCGCAAGCTCAAGGCCAACCCCTTGCACGGTCAGATAGCCTCGGTTTCGGTCGGCATCTACCAGGGGGTACCGGTGCTCGACCTGGATTACCGGGAAGACAGTGAAGCCGAGACCGACATGAACGTCGTCATGAATGACGCAGGGGCCTATGTGGAAGTGCAGGGTACCGCCGAAGGCCATGCGTACCGGCGGGATGAACTGAACAGCCTGTTGGATTTGGCTGCCAAGGGCATAGACGATTTGCTGGTTCACCAGCGCGAAGCACTGGCGGCGGCGGGTATCCGGTGAGTGTGACGGCTATGGGCGGGAGGCGGCATGATCTTCAATTATTTCGCGCTTTTTCTGGTATCGGTGGTCGGCATCGTTTTTCTCGATGATGACATCACCAGTGTATCCATCCAGGAATGGATACTCTTCGCTGTCATGATTTATGCGGTGTTGGGCATATTCCGCCATTACCGCGATCTGTTGAACCAGGAAAGACGTCGGCGCTAGTGTCGTGTCTCCTCAATCGAGGCAGTCATCCTCGTCGGATGGATCGCCGTCTATCAGGTCATACGAGTCCAGTTCGGGTAGCTGGGTGATGGGCTACCCGGGTCACGTCGCCGGCCGCTCACTTCAAAGCTGGCAACCGTTCGGCGCTCGGGTCAGCGGGCGCTTGGATGCCGGATCGGCCGAGGGATCGCCGAAACGCTTTACCCCTTGATAAACCCACCACGCGCGTAACGCCCCCATTCCGTCTTCCAGGCAGATCTTCTGTAGTAGACGATCGGCCTGTTCGCGGTACTTGTCCTTGTCCAGATGTTCTTCTCTCATCAATTGGTACAAGGCGTCGTGGATCAGCGAACCGCGCATGAACGTCAGGGTATCGATGGTCGGTCCGGACGGACCATCCCAGGCGTAACCCTCGCGCAGGCTAAGTTTTCCCTGTGCATCGAGGCCGATGTAGCTGGTTGCGATCGATACTTCCGGTTTGATGTCGATCAATACTTCGTAGCTTTCCTTGAGCTGGTATTTATAACCGTCCTTGTAGGCTATGCATTTCATCGTTTATCCCTCGCGCATAGGTATGGGGTGATTGAGGTAGGGTCGGGGCAAACACGCGTAAGCCGGACGCAACGGTAAATCATCCGTACTCCTGATGGCCAGATGCGATGTGTCTACCTTACGCGCGCCGTTCGAGTCAGCTCAAATTCTTTCGCCAAGCGGAGAGGCTGGCCTTCACCCGTTCTTTCGTGCTCATGGCCAGGCGGTAGACTGCCGTTTCGGAGATGCGCTCATGCGCCCAGCTCAGCCAGGCAACGAGGGTGTTATAGATCAGGGCGAACCAGGAAAAACTCAGCAACTGAGTCTTGGTGAGCGCGAACACTCTGGCCACCAGCAGGGTGCCCAGCAGTTTGGCCAGTATTTCCACCAGCACGCCTTGCAGTATCAAACCATGGGCCAATAGCCAAATCGCCGCGAGGTTGATCGGCGTAACGATGCCGAGCGGCACGGCGAAAGCGACCACCGCGACATTGGGCGAGACCTGGCTCAACCAGCGCTCGAAGCGGGCCAGATGCAGCAGGCGGGCTAGTTGGCGACCCAGCGAGGTGAGAAGCTCCCAGAGCCATTCCTCGAAAATAAGGACGACGGCCAGGAGGGAGAGCAGCAGTTTCTTCATGAAAATGTCCAGACATCGGGAGGGCGCGAAAATAACCAGTCAAAGCTGACGGCTTTCACGTTTGCCCAGTCTACATCAGTCCATTAAGCTTGCCGGAGACACTCAATATTCGTATTGATATCGTATGCCGACGCTGCCGGCCCCGCCGGCCGCGGCCGTACCGGAAGGGGAGCCTGTTCCCACCGCACCTTCCAGCTTGAGATTCTCGGTAACGTCGAGTTGGACCGTGGCCTGAGTACCGCTTCCCGACACGCCCTGTTTGCCGCCTACATAAACACCGGGAGCGAGGTAGCGGCCGGCTTCCAGGGTAGGTGCCGTACCGCCTCCTATCGACAGGCGGTCCAGGCCTAGTCCCTTGCGCACGGTGGCCAGAGGATCGCCGATGGTGGGAGTGATGCCGCTGAGCGAGGCGATGGCCGTGCCGATCTGGACCATTTCGAGCGGACTCAAGTTGGAAGTGGCCCGACTGAAAAGGAGGTGCGCCAGTATCTCGTCTTGCGGTAGGTCGGGGATGCTGCTCAAGGTGATCACAGGCTTCTTGGCCGTCCCGCCGACTGTCAGGGTGGCCGTGATGTTCTTGTCGGTGGTGCTGGACACGAAATTCAGGGAAGGGTCGGTCAGGCTGCCGCCGTCAAAACCCACCTCACCCCGGCTGAAGCTCAGCGTGCTGCCCGCCAGGCTGAACTGGCCCCGCCGCATCGTAAAGTGGCCATCTGGCACCGGCTGGTCAGTCGTGCCGCGGAGTCTGAGATTGCCCGCCAGTTCGGCGTCCAGACCCCGGCCGCGCGCGAAGATCTGGCCGGGTGCGCTTATTCGCAGATCGAGGCCAACGGCCGGCGGAGGTGGCGGCGGCGCTGGCGGTCTGGTACCCGGCAAACGAACATCCAGCACGGCGATTTGCGCCGGCATGCTTTCCGGTATGCGTATCTCCGCTTTCCGGATACGGATGTCGCCGGCAGCGGTGAGGCTGCCCCCGGCGTGCCCGCGCAAGCTCAGATTTGCGTCCAGGTTGACGTTCAAGCGGTCGCTGGCTAGCGGTTGTGCGTTGCGGGCGGTAAGACTCAGGGCTATCGGCCGTCCCGCTGCCCGTAGGTCCAGTGTCCCGTCGGCATTGATTTGTCCGGGGCCGGCACGGCCTTGAAAGCGCGTGAGGCGCAGTATTTCGCCTTCTGCGCGCAGCTCGGCGTTCATGTCGTGGATGCGCATGCCTTGGCCATAATCCTGAAACTCCCCTTTTGCGATCTGCACGATCCCGGTCGGCCGGGGTTCGTTCATCGTTCCCGTCATATCGGCATTCAGGCTCGCCTGCCCGCGCAGACGCTTTCCCTGGGCGCTCAACAGGGGATCGAGGATGCTCAGATCGAGTTCGCCTCCGGCGTGGAGTTGGAGTGCAGCCGATGGGTCGAACGGCAAGGTACCCGAGATCCGGAGATCGGCTTTGGAACCGGCCCTGAGGCGTCCTTCGAGGTTGGCCGTGCCGTCCCTCAATTCAGCGCTCGCGTTAAGGTTCGCGGGTGGCAGCACGGGGACGGAACCGTCGCGCAGGCGCCAGCCCCGGACTTCGAGATTGACCTTGCCCTCGGGTCGTCCTGGGTCCCCCGCAAGTCGCGCCTCCGCATTGAGCACGCCGTCCGCGGCAAACGCGGGCGCCAACAGTGCGGCGAGATCGGCGGGAAGATCGTGCAGTGCGAAGCTTACATCGAGCGTGGGCGAGACGCGCCCCGCCAGTTCCAGTTCCGCTTTCCGTACCCCGAGCAGCAGCCGATCGACGGTGACGGTGTCGGCAAAAGCGATACGAAACGGCGCGAGCAGGCGCAAGGTTTCGTTTTTCCAGTTCGCCTGCATGTCCGTGACGGTGGCGCGCCGGGACTGCAGGTCTAGCCGGGCGATAGCGCCCAGATTCAGCGCATCGCCCCCCACCCCGGTCATATTTCCCGTCAAGTTCAGAGCCAGCGCGTTCAAAGGGCCGGCGGCCGATACCACGGCAGATCCGGCGACGGAGCCCGCTTTCAGGCCGCTCACGGACCAGCGTCCGTCGACCGAGGGACTGCCGGCGGGGTCGGTCACTGCTAGCGTCAAATGGCTTGTGGTCACCGAGGCCGTATCTGCCCAGCCAGCGTTCCGTACGTCCATTTGCAGGATGGATCGCGGGCGACCGCCGCTCACCAAGGTTTCCAGGGTCGCATCGAGCGAACCGGACAAGGGATGGCTCAGCAAGGATCGAAAATCGTCGAGGCGGCTCATGTGGATCGCCAGTTTTCCGCTCGGAAACGCCGCTCCCCGTGCGAGAGTCAGGACGCCTTCCGCGAGGGCGCTCTTCCACTGCGCCTGATCGACGGTCACGCGTAAACCGGATTCCGCTTGCTCGGCGCGTATGGCCAGGGCCAGCGGCGAACCGGCCAGCGCTCCGCGCGCACTCAATTTGCCGGCGGGTGTATTGGGCAGACCGCGCGCTTCCAGTCGGGCAGTGAGCGGGCCTTTGGGTAGGCCGCCGGTCGCCAGTTCGCCGTTCAAGTCCGCCGTGACGTTCAGATTGTCCGCTGGTCCGTCGAGCACTCCCTCCATCTCGATGCGCCCAGCCGTCGGTGGCCCGAATACGCCGAGATCGGGCAGGGCGATCTTCCAGCGAAGGTCGCTAGCCTCTTCGGCCAGCCTCCCCTGCGCAGACAAGTTCAGCTGGGCGCCATCGAGAAGGAGGCGCGACACCGTCAGCTCCCGGCCTTTCACGCCCAAACTCAAACCGAATTTCGCCGCTTTCCCTATCAGCGCCGGCCAGGGCTCCGCGCCGCCGTTGATTGCGAGCATTCCGTCGACCTGCAGGTTGGCGGCGTCGTCTCCGGGAGCGAACCGGAAGGTCGACTCCAGGCGCCCCTGCGCATTTAGACCGGCCGCCGCAGCGATAGGCGCCAGATCCGGCAGCATGAGCGTCATCTCGCCCGCCGCTGGGTCCGCCGTGCGAGCCTCGCCCGTGAGCGTCACGAGTGGATGTTCCAGGGCAAATGAAACCGGGCGCCGGGCGTCGGCCAGGCGCGCATCGGCCCGCAAGATCACGGGCGAAGCTGCGAGCAGATCGGGCCGTGCCCCCGGCAGGCGCAACCGCTGGATCTCAGCGCGTAACGAGGCCGCTCCAGCCTCGCCTTCCAGTCTGGCGGCAAGCCGCGGCATGACTATGCCCGCGGCAGTTAGCGCTTCGATGCGCAGATCGGCTCCGAGATTCGGCCGGTCGAGAGCGCCGTGTATCTGCGCATCGAGCGCCAGGGTTTGCCAGGAGAGCTCGGGCGCGGGATGCATGGCGGGAGCCGCCGCCTTGACCGTCAGATCGGCGGTTTCCGCGTCCAGATTCACGGTTCCCCCTCCGTTGAGCGAGAGCTCCCCGGCCTGCAACGCGACTCGGGTTGCCAAAGCCGAGCGCGGACCTTCCAGCCTGGCGTCGAGCTTCACGGCTCCCAGTTCCGGCAAATCGGCGAGCGTGGACAACAAGCCATGGGTTGGCTCCTGCGCTTGCAGTAACACCCGGATACCGGCCGCATGGGCCTGCCCGCGCAGCGTGTAGCATCCTTCTCCGTCCAGATTCCGGAGGGTCAGATCGACGTCGCCCGTCAGGTTCGTGGTCAGATCCACCCTAGCCTCGGCGTTGACGGCGACGGCTTGGCCGATGACCGGTTCCGCCAGTTCCATCCGGTTGACCCTCAGATTTCCGAGTTTCAGGGTAATCGGCAGTCCGCCGGGTGAGGAAACCGATGGCTCGCCGGTCGGGGCCGGCTGGCGGGCTATGACGATGCGCCCGACTTCCAGCCGTTCGATGTCCGCCCGCCCGAGCAGCAGGCGCAGCGGCGACCAGTCCAGGCTCAGGTCTTCGATCGTCAGCCAGGTTCCCGCCGGGTCGTTCAGGGTCAGGCGGGCGAGGCGCGGCGCGTCGGGCAATCGCCCGGAGAGGCCGGACAGACTCACGCTCCCGCCGCTGAACCATGCTACCGAAGCTTCGATGGCAGCCCGGCCGGCCGGCGTGTTGGTCGTGATAAGGCCTAGCGCGAGCAAGCCAAAAATGGCCGCCGAGAAGCCCAGCGCCCATCGGATCAAGCCGTGTTTCGTGCGCATCAGAAGGCCTGCCCGAGACCGATGTACACCTCGAAAGCGTCACCGCCGGATTGCCGCTGGAGAGGCAGGGCCACATCCAGGCGTATGGGTCCTATCGAGGTGTAATAGCGGGCGCCTATGCCTACGCCGGTGCGCCAGGTACCGGAGATGAGCGGACTGTCGGCGGTGACCTGGCCCACATCGACAAAGGCCACAGCGCCGTAATCGCTCAGGATGCGCTGGCGGAACTCCACCGTCGCGGCCGCGGCCGAGGTGCCGCCCATGGGTTTTTCGTCCGGGAACAAGGGGCCTATGGACTGGAACTTGTAACCGCGGACCGTGGCGCTGCCGCCTGCGTAGTAGCGCTTTTGCGGCGGCAAGTCGGCGCGGTTCGCGCCTTCCACATCGCCGAGCCAGCCGCGGAACGCCAGAACGCTACGGCCGTCGCCCGCGAGATCCAGATAACTGGAGCCCGTCAGCTGCAGCATGACGAAGGGACTGGTGTTGATGCCTGCCAGCGGTTGTGTGGGGGTGATCGACGCCGAGGCGCGCAGACCACGTGTGGGATCGAGGAGGCTGTTGCTGCTGTCATATTTGACCGTCAAAGGCAGCCCCAGCAAGGTGTAGTCGCGGGAATCGCCCTGCTGGGTGATATGCGATTGTTCGCCCGCGAGCCCCAGGCTGTAACTCCAATGCCGTGAGAATTTCCGCTCCAGAGTCAGGTCGCCGGTGAAGGCATCCTGATCGTAGGCGTCCAGGCTTTGCTTGATGGCACCGAGATGAATGAGCAGTGACTGGTCGCGCAGGAGAAAGTCCGGTTTGGTGAACCCGGCTGCGAAGTTGTAGCCGATGCCTCTGGTGCTGTTGCCGCCGATCTGCGTGACCGCGCCGCCGAGTTCCACACGCTCGGCCTCGCCGAACAGGTTGCGGTGCCGCCAGTCCAGCGAGAGGCTGCCGCCCAGGTCGGTGGAATAGGCGACCCCGACGCTCGCCGAGCGGAGCGGGCGTTCCGTGAAATCGAAGCGGATGGGCAGATTCTGGCCGGCATCCAGCTTATCGCCGACGGAGGCGCGGACCGAGGAAAAAACACCGAGGGAGGTTAAATCTTTGCGCGCCTGCTCTATCGCCGCCGGATCGAAACGCTGCCCTTCCTGTATGAGCAGCCGGCGCGCCACATAGGCTTCCTTCATGTGCCCCAGCCCCTTCAGTTCCACCGGCCCCAAATCCGCGCGCTGGCCCGTGTCCACCCGGTAGGTCACGTCGAGTACCCGTTCATCGGCATGAAGTACCACATCCGGACTTTCCACCCTGGCCAGGGCGTAACCCTCGTTCCGCAGCGCATCGAGCAGACGTTCGCGCCCGGCCAGCACTCGGCTCGCGACCGCCTCGGCGCCAGAGGCCAGGTCGAGCGGGTTGGCCACCTGCGCGGGCCAGTTACCCTCGATGTCCACCTTGCGCAGATGAAACAGCGGCCCTAGATCGATCGCAACGCTTACTTCCACTGGTGTATCGGCCGGCACCCGTTCGATGAAATCGGGCAGATCCGGATCGTCCAGGCTTCTTCCGGCTATCTGTACGGCCACCTGGCCCTGGTAATAGCCAAAGCTGCGCAATGCGGTGCCGAATCGCTCGGTGTCCTCGCGGGCGCGGGCCACAAGGGCAAACGGGCCGGCGGGAGCCTGCTCGCGCAGGCTCAGCAAGAGGGAAGACTCGGCCAGCGCACGGTCAAGATCGGCATTCCCGCTGTTTGCCAGCTTGACGCTATAGGGCTGCGGATCGGCGGCGCGAGTCGCTTGCGGGGGCGCGAGCCACAGCACTGCGGCAAATGCGGCAGTCGTTAGACATCGTCGGAACCCACCGGTATCCATGTCCTCGACCTCAGCGTGTTTCGTTCGGTTCCTGACGATCGCGCAACCATCAGGGGTAAATAAAAACGCCGCCAAGGATAATCCCAAGGCGGCGTCGTTATCTACGACTCGGTGGCGCGGGCTTCAGCGTCTCAGCTTGTAATTGCGGCCGTAGAAGATTTCCGCCATTTCCTGCTTCAGCCGCTTCTGTATGGCTACGCGTTCATCGGTGTCGAGGGCGTCCTTGTCGGTCTCGAACAGATAGTTATCGAGGTTGAAATCCTTCAGGATCATCTTGGTGTGAAAGATTTTTTCCTGATAGACGTTCACGTCGATCATCTGGTAGCGGTCGGCCGTCAAGTCGGAGATGTAGTTTTGGATCGAGGTGATCTCGTGGTCGATGTAATGCTTCTGCCCGCTGATGTCGCGGGTGAAGCCGCGCACCCGGTAGTCCAGGATCACGATGTCGGACTCGAAGCTATGTATGAGATAGTTCAAGGCTTTCAGCGGCGAGATGCGGCCGCAGGTGGACACGTCGATGTCGGCCCGGAAGGTGCTGATGCCGCCGTAGGGCGAGCTTTCCGGATAGGTGTGCACCGTGATGTGGCTCTTGTTCAGATGGGCGACCACCGACTCGGGCCCCGGCGCCTCGACGTTGCTGACGCTGCCGGGCAAATCGTGACCTTCGGAAATCAGCATGGTCACGCTGGCACCCTGCGGCTCGTAATCCTGGCGGGCGATGTTGAGGATTTCCGCGCCGATGATGGCGTTCACATCGGTCAGTATCTGGGTCAGTCGCTTCGCGTTGTACATCTCGTCGATGTACTCGATGTATTTACGCTGTTGCTGCTCCGACTTGGCGTAGCAGATGTCGTAAATATTGAAACTGAGCGATTTGGTTAAATTGTTGAAACCGTGTAACTGAAGCTTATCCATCTAAGTAGCGATACCCTGATGAGCCGAGGTCGCCCCGATCCGCGCGATGCGGCAGCGGGGACGCCCTTGTTGATTGAAGCGATGGCCGAAAAAGCCGCTCAAGCCTCCACGATTTCATAATCGTGGGTAATCTCGGCCGTCTTGCCGAGCATGATGGACGCCGAGCAGTATTTTTCCGCCGACAAATCCACGGCGCGTTTGACCGCCGCATCGGTCAAACCCTTGCCGGTTACCACATAACGAATGGCGATGCGGGTGAACACCTTGGGATCGGTTTCCGCCCGCTCCGCTTCTAGTTGCAACTCGCAGCCCCGCACGTCATGCCGACCCTTGCGCAGGATGTGCACGACGTCGAAAGCCGTGCAGCCGCCCATACCCAGCAGCAGCATTTCCATCGGTCGCACGCCCAGATTCTCGCCGCCGCTTTCCGGCGGTCCATCCATGATGACCGTATGGCCGCTGCCCGACTCGCCCAGAAACTTGACATTTTCTACCCATAAAACCCGCGCTTTCATGAGCCTGTCGGACCCCCGAGAAAAAATGGCGCACAGCTTAACACACTTTGTCGAGTGTCCAATGACCGCGGCAGACACGCGAGCCCGGGAAATCGTTTCTGGGGCTGGCCGTCCGGTGGGCCGAAGCGCGCCATCGCGGATTTATTCCACAGTAAGAGAGGATAAGGCTGTGGATAAGTTTGTGGGGATTGCCGCAAGCCCTTAACTAACGGGCTCTGGCAGGAACTGGATGAATTTTGGCCAAGCTCGTGTTCCGGTCGATTCCAGACCGCCATGCGCGGGCACGGTGCCACCGGTGACTGTCATCAAACTGTCACATTTCTGTAACAAATCTGTCATCACCGCCCCCTATCGTATGCGGCGTTTCACGGCCTGTTGCGCGAGTGCCACATCTGTGAACTGCCAAACGACATGCCTTAATTCCTGCGGGGTAGATGATGAAAACCAATATGCTGAACGTCGCTATCGCGGCGGCACTGATGGGTACCGCCATTTCGGCGGACGCCCTCGAACTCTTTGTGGATACCAAGACCGGTCAGGTCTACACCACGCCCGGCAAGGGCCGCACCCGTCTGGGCGAGTTCCAGAAAGTGGACGAAACGGCCCCGAAGGCTACGGCCGGCGAGGTCAAGGAACTGGAATCCAGTCTGGACAAGAAGAAGGCCGAGCTGGAAGCCATCGAATCGCGCTTGGATAAGAAGAAGGCGTCCTTCCAGGCAACCGAGCAAAAGCTCGACCGGGCACAGGTCGCGGAGAAGGCTTCCAAGGATGCCGGTCACGTCAAGCTGGGCGAAAACGGCCTGGAATTCGAATCCAACGACGGCAACTTCAAGGCCAAGATCGGCGGCCGCATCCAGGTGGACAGCCAGGTCAACTTTAACGACGACAAAGGACCCTACGGCACCGATCTCGCCAACAACGTCGGTTTCCGCCGCGCCCGTATTTACACCGAGGGCACGCTATTCAAGGACTACGAATACAAGTTCGAATACGACTGGGCCCGCAACGGCGGCGGCACCCAGGGCATCACGGAGGCCTTCATCAAATATGTCGCCTTCAAGCCCTTCGCCATCACCGTGGGTCAGCAGAACGAAGGCAAGGGCATGGAAGCGGTGGGCAGCGCCAACAATCTGACCTTCACCGAGCGCGGCCTGCCCACCAACGCCCTGATCGAAGCCGGTCCGGCCAGCAAATACCAACTGGGCATCACGGCGGAAACCTTCGCCAAGCTGTTCGACCAGGCGCCTTATACCCTGCGCGGCGGCATTACCACGGAATCCATCGGCGCGCCGGCTCCGGGCAACAGCTCCCTCAACAGTCAGGGCGGCGTCAACCGCAACGGCTTCAGCGGCGATATCGGTTACCAGTTGGTCGGCCGCGCGACGATCGCGCCCTACAAGGACAAGGAAGGCAACCTGATCCACACCGGTGCCTGGGGTTCGTGGCGCTCCCTCAACAACAACTACAACAAAGACGGCAGCTTGCGCTCCGGCGGCTGGCAGTTCCAGTCTCAGCCGGATACCAACATGGATCGTACGGCCTGGATCAATACGGGTAATTTGACCAACGGAACCAAGGGAGCCGCAAACTGGCATGAGGTCGACGACATCTCCATGTTCGGCGCCGAACTGGCGGGTGCCTACGGTCCTGCCCACCTGACGGCCGAGTATATGAGGGCGGAGGTTTCCGGCCGCGGCTATTCCAGCGATGTCCTGGAAGGCTTTTACACCACGGCCGGTTATTTCCTGACCGGCGAGACTCGTCCGTATGACGAAAAGAGAGGCTCCTGGGGTCGCGTGATACCCAAGAGCAACTTCATAGGCGGCAGCGGCTGGGGTGCCTGGGAAGTCGCCGCCCGTTACGACGTGATGGACATGAACACCAAAAACATTCACGGCGGCAGCCTGAGCGCGGGCACCCTGGGTGTGAACTGGTATCTCACGCCCCGTGTCCGCCTGATGACCAACTGGGTGCATGTGTTCAACACCAGCACGGCCAGCGCGGGGGCTTGCAGCAACAACGGCGCAGCCGGCAAGAATGCCAGCCTGGGCTGCTACAACGGTTTGAGCCCGGACGTCTGGGAAACCGCCGTACGCGTCGACTACTAAGTTGTCCACCCGGTGGGGTTCGCCCACCGGGTTTTCGTTCGATCGATTTCCGAAGCGAATACTCCCTTTTTTCTAAGGTACTCACATGGCCAGCAAAAAATTATCCTATGCCGCCGTCGCGGCGGGTTTGATCCTGAGCTCATCCGCCTGGGCCGAAAGCCGCGACTACGTCAGCGTCGTCGGTTCCTCCACCGTCTATCCCTTCTCCACCGTGGTGGCCGAGCAGCTCGGCAAGAGCGGTTCCGGCAAGACGCCCAAGGTCGAATCGACCGGTACGGGCGGCGGCATCAAGCTGTTCTGCGGCGGTGTCGGCGCGCAATTCCCGGATATTGCCAATGCGTCCCGGGCGATCAAGAAATCCGAAATCGAGGCCTGCGAAAAGGCGGGCGTCAAGGAAATCGTCGAAGTTAAAATAGGTTTCGACGGCATCGTTCTGGCGCAGGCCAAGAAGGCCAAGAAAATCGACGTGAGCCGGCAGGAACTGTTCCTCGCCCTGGCGAAGCGCGTGCCGGATCCGGCCTACCCCGATAACGGCACCCTGGTCGACAATCCCTATAAGACCTGGAACGAGATCAACCCCAAGCTGCCCAAGGAAAAGATCGAAGTGCTGGGACCGCCGCCGACTTCCGGCACGCGTGACGCCTTCGCCGAGCTGGTCCTGGAGCACGGCTGCCAGAGCTTCCCCTGGCTGAAGGCCAAGAAGGATAGCGACGAGGCCTTGTACAAGAATGTGTGCATGACCGTGCGCGAAGACGGCGCCTATGTCGAAGCCGGCGAAAACGACAACCTGATCGTGCAGAAGCTGCAGATCAACCCGCATGCGCTGGGCATCTTCGGCTACAGCTACCTGGAACAAAACGAAGACAAGGTCGCAGCCGCCTCGGTCGACGGCGTGGCACCCACTTACGAAAACATCGCTTCCGGCAAATACCCCGTATCGCGCCCGCTTTATTTCTACGTCAAGAAGGCCCATGTCGGCCAGATCCCGGGCATCGAGGCCTATATCGCCGAATTCACCAGCGAAAAGGCCTGGGGACCGGAAGGCTATCTATCTGAGAAGGGCCTGATTGCGCTTCCGGATGACGAGCGCAAGAAGGTGGCCGCGGACGCCAAGAGCCTCAAGCTTCTCGGCAAGAAATAGTTGGATCTCCCTCTCGTTAGTGTTTTGCCCCGCCGCTCGGCGGGGTTTTTTTTGCCTGTCTCCAAACGACAACCGGCCGCTGAATCGGGTATCGTTTCTTCCGTCAGTCTCCCCGCAAGTCTTGAGAGCCGCCATGAACCCCGACCGCCCGCGCCGCGTCCTGGAAAACCTCTCCCGTTTTCTGCTCACCGATTTCGACGAACTGATGGCGGAGCGCCTCGCGGCCGACCCTCGCGATAGACTGCTGGCCTTGTTCAGACGGGTCGTGGAACAGGTCCCGGCCTACCGGCGCTTACTGCTGGAAAGAAGCGTGAACCCGGATGCGGTGGCCGATTTCGCCGCCTACGAACGCTTGCCCCTGACTACCAAGCCCGATTACATGCAGGCATTCGACTTGCCGGAACGCTGCGCGGGCGGGGAGTTGACCGCCTGCGAAAAGCTCGCGGTGTCTTCGGGGTCGACTGGCACGCCCACCTTCTGGCCGCGCGCCTCGACCCACGAATTGGATGTCGCCTTGCGCTTCGAGCAGGTATTCCGTCACAGCTTTCGCGCCCACGAGCGCAAGACGCTCGCCGTCGTCTGTTTTCCGCTCGGCAACTGGGTCGGCGGCGTGTATACCGCCTCCTGCTGCTGGCTACTGGCGCAGAAAGGTTATCCGGTCACGGTGGCGACGCCGGGCAACAAAGCGGACGAGATCATCCGGGTGGTCCGCGAACTGGGACCTTATTTCGAGCAGACCGTGCTGCTGGGTTATCCGCCCTTCGTCAAGGACGTGCTCGATACCGGCCGTTCCCAGGGCATGGACTGGTCGTCCTACCGGATCAAGTTCGTGTTCGCGGGCGAGGTGTTCAGCGAGGAATGGCGCGAGCTCATGGGCGAGCGGGTCGGCTCGACCGATCCTTGCCGTGATAGCGCTTCGCTCTACGGCACGGCCGACGGCGGCGTGCTGGGCAACGAAACGCCGCTGAGCATCGCCATCCGCCGTTTCCTCGCGCAAACCCCTGATGCGGCTCGGGCGCTGTTCGGCGAATCCCGGTTGCCGACGCTGGTGCAATACGATCCCTCAAGCCGCTATTTCGAGGTAGTGGACGATACCCTGGTGGTGAGCGGCGACAACGGCGTGCCCTTGATCCGCTACCACATCGCCGACCGTGGTGGGGTGATCAGCCATGACGATCTGCGGGCATTCCTGGAATCCTGGGGCGTGGACAGCCTGGAGGCCTGGGGTTTGCCCGACGCAGAAGCGACCCTGCCGCTGCCTTTCGTCTGGGTGTTCGGCCGGGCCGATTTCACCGTGTCCTATTACGGCGCCAACATTTATCCGGAAAACGTGACCGTGGGACTGGAGCGAGCGGAGTTTCGCCCCTGGGTCAGCGGCAAATTCGTCATGGAAACCCGCCACGACGCCAGCGAGAACGAGTTTCTTCGCATCACGGTGGAGCTGCTGCCAGACATACAGGCCGACGAGGAAAAGGCGTTCCTGCTGGCGCATTCCATACAACGGGAACTGCTCCGGCTGAACAGCGAATTCGCCAACTACGTCCCGACCGAAAAGCAAACGCCGAGCATAGCCTTGCGCGCGTTCGGCGATACCGAATATTTCCCCATCGGCGTCAAGCACCGCTATACGCGGAAGGGTGCCGTCTGAAAGATATTCGCGGCCGGCCCTCGATCCCGCGAAGTTAGGGGACAGAACTGCAGGATAATGAGGGCTTATCTTTTGCTCTATCTTTCACAGTGCCCTGATAGGCAATAAGCACGACCTGACCCTATATCCCTTCTGGCCTCGAAATAGCCACCCCGCCAACCTCAAGCCGCACATCCAAAGACGCCGACAATGCTCGTCGCGTCCAGTTCCGCTCGAAGTCCGGCACGCCAAGATATGCCCCCCAAAGATCCTGACGATAGTTCGCTTACTTACGGAATAACGTAAATAGCTGACGAGCAGGCCCGTATGCTCTGGACAGACAAACTTTGCAAAAGCGCCTAAAAAACCAATTGAATCAATAATATAGCCTGTTAATGGCTGATTGTGCGATGGATTGGCACTCGTTTTGTCCCTTACAGCCCGAAGCGATGCTGCAACAAAAGCAAGCTCAAGGCGCTGTGCCTGCACAATCACCCTACATCGAGGACTCATTATGAAAACAATGAAAGCTTTAGCTCAGAGCAAGAGCAAACTGAATACGCTCAAAGCCGGTTTACTGATGATCCCTTGCCTGCAAGCCGGGCTACTGGGATATTCCGGGTACGCCGGCGCCGCACAGGTTCCGGCGCCAATCGACATCCAGAATGTTGGCCTTGAGAATCAAGCCCTAAACGTTTACGACAACCAGTCCCTTCCCGACTACACGCCAACGGCGTTTGCCGTTGAACTTCAGCAAAGTGGCTATTCGAAGCTGGCGGGCAATCTACAAAAGCAGAATACCCCGGACGCAACGGCCTGGAACGTCGTCTACGTCAATGTCGCTCAATGGCGGAAAGCGGATGCCCCTGCACTCAGGAAAGCATACGAAGCCGGCGCGGTACTGCTACTGGATGCAACGGAATCCACGTCCAAAAAGATGTCGGCCGCGTCCACCGCGATTGGCGGACTCGGGCTGGAAACCCCCGTCTTAGTCATGCGCTATGACCATGGCAAGCCGGATTACCGGAATATCGCCCTCGACCTGAACACGCCCGACGCTAAAGCCAACCAGACGGGTAGCGCGAATTACTCGGAGCTGTTGACGAGAGCAGCCAATCGCTCCAGCCTGACGGGCCCCGTCAGTGCAATCCTGGATACTCACTTCTCCGTCGGAAAAGACGCGGACGAGACACGCGCAGCCCAGATCCAGGCCCAAGCACAGGCGGCAACGCCCTACGCACCGATCTATACCTACTACATTACGACCACCACAGCCTTCGATTGTCCTTTGTATGAGGGCGTTAAGCTTAAAGCCGACGGCAGTTGGAATTGGAAAGGATCCAAGATTAACCGGTGCTACAACGGATATTCGGAACTGGTCTGGACGGTGGATTTAATGCGTTCGGTGCCGGCCGTGGCGGCCGACGGCAGCAGCGCCATCGATGCCAAATATGTGAGGATATCCATCCTCAACAACGCGGGGGGGTCCGGGATACATCTCGCGAACTGGCTCGCCCACTATTACACGTGGAAGCAGAGCAATGCCCAATGGGACGATTACATCGGCCCCTTCGCCAACAAATACCGCTTCAGCGTCTCCCCGACGAACTATTCCGACCTCACGCTGATAACGCATTCGCCTGCACAAACCAACCCGCAAGTCACGGTGGAAGTTACCGACTCCATCACGATTGGGGTGGGGGCCAGTGCTGGCGCCGAAATGGACGGCAGCGGCCCGAAAGCAGGCACAGAGGTAAGTGCCTCCTTCGCCATGACAACTTCCCGCACCACGACAATGGCCGGCAGCGAATACATGGTCAGGAACAACACCGGGGCTACACCCGGCAAAGCGGAATGGGTATGGGATCGCAACTACGACACCTCGCTCTGCGACTGGGCCAGCCATCACGGCACCGGTTCGCAATGTTGGTTTCCGGCGCCGGTCTGGGATAGCAGCCACATCATGAACGCTGCCATGTTCACACCCATCGCCTACAGCAACTTTACACCGGCATTTTCCGTGCTGTACAAGACTCAAGACGTTAACTTCACCGGAAACAGAAATTTCCAAATCAGCGCGGGTGTGGATATTCGCGGAATCGCCGGTAGCGCGAGATATGGCGCCCTCTGGCAAACCAGGGCTGTGGACGGCTACAACCAGGTTTCGCGCACCTTGACGAATCAAACGATCGCCGTTGATTTCTCGAGGCCGGTCTATTACCCGGAAGTCAACGTGATTCTGCAATCCCTCAATGAATCCAACTCGTGCATAGGGGTCTACAACGCCAATACCGCCGATGGCGCCGACGTGATTAAATCGGCCTGCACTTCCGGGAAAAGCCAGTTCTGGGGCCTGAACTCCAGTGAACAGTATGTGTCGCGGGTCTATCCCGACCGCTGCCTGACCGTAAAAAATCCCACCGCCCTCATAGTATCCACGTGCCAGACGACCGACCTCGGTACCAAATGGTACTGGAACGGCAACACCTTGATGAGCCGGTATGTGGACGCCCAGGGCCATCGCGACTATCGGCTCGCCATCGTTAACGGGGATCTCCAGCTGATTCGGGAGGACCAGTTGGGCAGCACGGACTGGAACAACTATATGGTCAATCCCAACTAGCTTCGATCCCGAGCCCGTCCTCATCTTTGGGCGGTTCCAGGGCGGCGCCTTCGGTGCCGCCTTTTCGTTGCAATGGACGGTGTGGAGGATTTCGACGGTATTGCCGTCCCAACCGACCTCGCGGTATAGAAGCAAAGGGGTCAGGTCTTGCTTTTTGCCTTAGCTTGCCACTGCCCGGCCCTAGCCGGGCGAACCTCAGACGATTTCCACCGACTTGATCGAATAATGGAAATTTTCCGGATCGAGGCAGTCCTTCAGACCATCGGCTGTCGCGGCTTGCGGGTACATGAGGAAGCCCACCCTCTGGCCTTCCTTGCCGGGCAGGCGGACATCGCTCGCGTAGTTGTACGGTAGCCAGTTCATCTCCCAGGCGCCGAACAGCTTGCCGCGCGCTTGTATGACCTTTGCATCGTCCAGAGGCAAAGGCTGGCCGGGTGAGTTTTCCTCCAGCACGACCTTACGCACGTCCGCCGGGTCGACGGGAATCCAGCCGTGCGCGGCCAGGTACACTTCGGCCCGGCAATGCTGGGCACCGGTGATATCGTCGGCGCGGCCCAGACTCTTGAACTCCGCCGATTTCGCCACCCGTATGCCATAGACCTCGCGTGCCGGCAGGCCGGCCGCACGGGCGAGGCCGACATAGAGCGCGTTGAGGTCCGCACACTTGCCGCCCAGATAACCGGTTTCCAGCATCGTCGTGATGTCTCCGGTGCCGCAGCCCTTCACCTTGGGATCGCGGAAGGTGTTTTCGACGATCCATTCGTAAATCGCCCGAGCCTTGTCCAGATCGGTCCTGCAACCGGACACGATGCGTTCCGCGGTGCTCGCGACGATGCCGTCGGTCCGAACTAAGCGAGACGGCCGGCGGAAATGCGCCAGCACGGCCCGGTCTTCGGCCGGACCCACCCGGTGCTTGACCCCAAGGTCGACCCGTCTGTCCCGGGCGGTGAATTGGCTCCTAACCTCCAGCCACGGCACGGTGCCGGGGTCCCACTCGACTCGCAACATCCGGGTGCCGTAGGTGTCGTAGTCCACCGCGAGCGCCGAGCGATAGTTCCCCTGCCAGCGGTCTACCCCGCGCCGGTAATAATCGGTCGCGCGATACAGCGGCAACGGAAGCCAGGCCCGGATCCGCCCGCTCGGGTTCCTGATCTCTATCCGGTTGCGGACTTCGAAAGCGCGCCATTTCGCGCCCGCGGCACAGGCCACTTTTCCGCAAAGCGGCGGCAGCGCGAGCCCTCCCGCAAGCAGCAGGCCATTTTTGAGCAAGGATCGACGATTCATGGTGCTCTCCTCCCGGCTTAGCGTCGCCGCACACGCGGGCGGGCCGGATTATCACCGTCCACGAAGCGTCACGCCAGCGCGACCGTGCCGGCGGAACGGCTAGGCGGGATTCGGGCGGTCGATCAAAGATCCGACTCAATTTACTCCGGGTGCCCCCGGCTCGTTTCAGATTCCCGGCAACCTGGTCGGCGATTCTTATGCGTCGAACTATGCCGGCGTGCAAAGTCTCTGGATCGATTTTCGCAGGCCCAGCACCGTCGAGTCGATCGACGTGGCCTGGATCGCTCCCAACTATTGGTACAACGCCAACAGCGTTCAGATATTCGGCTATGACGACCATGATCATCTGGTCGGAGAGACGACGCCGGTGACGCTGAGCAAAAACTTTGAGACCACGGGGGCGCTGATGTTCGGCGTCCGTTATCTGGAAATTCGCGCCGATCGGCAGTTTGGCTGGTTCGGCGTGGACAATCTGATCGTCCATACGCCCCCAGCCACTGTGCCGGTACCGGGCGCTTTCTGGCTGATGGCTACTGCTGCGACCGGCTTGGCTTGCTCGAAAAAACGCAAACCGGCTTAGCAGGACGGTGAATTACTCCAAGCCCTGGCCGGGCGCTGGCTTGAGCGCTCGGCCAGGGCAAAGTAAGCAATCTTCGATGCGATGGCGCACCGGCTAAGACATGCCCGTATCTTGAGCATTTCGGCACCGTTTTATCGGAACCGTTTGCTACTTTATGTCGGGCGGCCGGGCCCGATTCAGCGGATGGGGCCGCACCGACACCTCTCCTCGTACCCGTCGATAAGGACATTTACATGCCTGCGAAAGCGCTCAAACGTTCCCGCGCAACCTTTCCCCTGCTCTTGGCACTATCCACGACGACTTCGGCCCTGCCTCTGGCGGGCAACACGCCGGGAGTACTGTCATTCGGAGTGGGCAACAACCCCATAGGCGGTATCAGCCGCCTGAGCGGCATGCCGGTGGGCTACCGTTACCAGTATTTCACCGGTGGCCTGGGTGGCAACGACTGGCGCAACTGGAACTCGCCCGACGGGGCGTTCGCCGATCTCTGGCTGAAAGAGAGCCGCGACGCCGGGCTGACGCCGGTAGTGACCTATTACAATCTCGTGCCGGCCACGCCGTACGCCTACGAGGACCCGCCGTTCCGCAACCTGCAAACGGCGGCCACCATGAAGGCCTATTTCGAGAACTGGATCTTCCTGCTGCAGCGCATCAAGGCCTATGGCGATCCGGTGGTGGTGCATCTGGAGCCGGACCTTTTCGGCTATTTCCAGTGGAACGACAGTGATCCGGCCAACACAGCGGTCGCCGTGGCATCCTCGGGGCTGCCGCAGGCCATTGGGTACGAGAACAACGCGCGCGGTTACGCCAAGCTGATGGCCGCGCTGCGCGACCAATATGCGCCCAACGTGGTCCTGGGCTGGCATGCCTCGGCCTGGGCGACCCGCACCGACCTGATCCTGAACCAGGGCGATCCGGAGGCGATCGGGCTGGCGACGGCAAACTTCTACCGCGCGCTGGGGACTGCCTTCGACGTGATGTTCTCGGAATTTTCCGACCGGGATTCCGGTTACTACCAGGTCAACGGACAAGCGCAGCGCTGGTGGAAGCCGGAAGATTTCGATCGCTACCGCCGTTTCATCGCCAAGCTGTCGTCCGAACTGGGCCAGGAAGTCATCCTGTGGCAGATCCCGGTGGGCAACACCCTGTACCGCAGCGGCAACAACACGACCGGCCACTACCAGGACAACCGGGCAGAGTATTTCCTGCAATCGGTACTGGAAGGCGGCGATACGACCCATTTGGAGCAATACCGGGACGCCGGGGTGGTGGCCTTTTTGTTCGGAGCGGGTCAGGACGAACAGACCCGGTATTTCGACGCGCTCGAAGACGGCGTGACCAATCCCCCGGCCATCGATAACCGGACCTACAACCACACCGACCATCTCAACGATCGCACTGCGCTGAATGCCGACGACGACGGCGGATTTCTGCGCGCCGGGATAGGCGAATATTACGCGAACGGCGCGCTAGCCCTGAACCGGGGTTTCGTGGCCTGCAACGACGGGGTCGACAACGACGGCGACGGCGCGACCGACTACCCTGCCGATCCGGGCTGCGTCTCGGCTAGCGACGGCGACGAGACCGATCCCTTGCCGGTACCGGCCGTCTGCGCCGACGGGCTGGATAACGACGGGGACGGGCTGACCGATTATCCGGCCGATCCGGGTTGTGCCTCGGCCACCGACGCGGATGAATCCAACCCGCCGCTGCCGACCGAACTGCCCGCTTCGCTGAGGATCACCGGCGATTGGGGCAGCGGCTATTGCGCCGACGTCGCGGTGACCAACGGCACCGCCGCCGGCGTGGTCTGGAAGACCACGTTCACGGCGCAGGGACCCATACAGAATCTTTGGAGCGCGACCTACACCCAAAACGGCAAGCAGGTCGAGGCGCAGGGAGCGGAGTGGAACACGACCCTCGCGGCAGGCGCGACGGCGAACTTCGGCTTCTGTGCGGAACGCACGTCCGTCACTCCGGTATGCAGTGACGGGCTGGACAACGACGGCGACGGACTCGCCGATTATCCAGACGATTCGGGCTGCAACTCGCCGACGGACACCGACGAGACCGATCCGATACCCGGCAGCGTGAGCGCGGCACTGAGCATCGATTCGGACTGGGGCAGCGGCTATTGCGCGACGGTGGACGTGAGGAACTCGGGCCCCACATCGGAACTCTGGCGGATCAGCCTGGCGATCGAAGGTCAGGTCGATAACCTGTGGAACGCGGTTTATACCCAAGCCGGCCCGACCTTGAACGCCGCCGGTGCCGATTGGAACAAATCGCTGCCCGCCGGCGGCTCCACCCAGTTCGGATACTGCGCGCAACGCTAGGCAGCCGCTTACTGGAATTTACGCAAGAAGGCATCCAGGGCGCCGAAGAACTGCACGCGGTCCACTTCGCGGGACAGGTGGTGATCGCCGTGTTCGAGTTCCAGGTATTGGAAGTCCTTGAAACCCGCGCTTTCCAATTCTTTCGCCAGATCCTGCGAGTGGCTGACATCGACGCTCAGGTCGTCGGTCCCATGCGCCAGCAGCAGAGGCGTATGCAGCCTGGCGGCTTGCTGCAGGGGCGAGGTATCGTTCAGCCGGTCACGGTCGGACCACCGGCGCCCCAGCTTGCGGTCGGCCAACGCCGAGCGTAGCTGGTAATCGAGCCAGCGGGCGTCGTTCAGCTCATCGACCAAACGCGTCAAATCGGTCACCGGGGCCAGGCTGACGGCGCAACGATAGAGCTCCGGCGTCTTGATCGCACCCATCAGGGCCGCGTAGCCGCCATAACTTCCGCCGACGATGCAAACCTTCTGGGGATCGGCCAGTTTCTGCTGGATCAGCCAGTGCACGCCATCGGTGATGTCGTCCTGCATTTCCAGACCCCAGCGCTGAAAGCCGGCGCGCTCGAAATCCGCGCCGTAGCCGGCCGATCCGCGAAAGTTGAGGCGCAGCACCGTCCAGCCCCGGTCCGCCAGGAATTGGGTCCATGGATCGAAGCCCGCCACGTCGCGCGCCCAGGGGCCGCCATGCGGGAAAATGATGGCCGGTCCGGGCCCGGTGCCGGCGCGTGTCGGCCGAGTGAGGTAGCCCTCCAGCTCCAGTCCGTCGCGCGCTTTGAATTTGACGGTTTGAGGCGGGCTCAGTCGGGCATCGGCGAGCAGCGGGTAGGTCTCGGCAATTTCGTCGAGGAAGCCGGTGTCTTCGTCCATCGCGTAATAGACCGGAGCGCGGGCCGCGTTCGACGACGACACGATATGCCGCCTGCCGGCGCTGCTGACGATGACGTTGCTGCGCTGCGGCAGGGCCTTGTCGATGGCGGCCTGCAGGCGTCGGCCCGACTCGTTCCAGTAGGCGAATCGGAGCGTGTCGGTCGCGTAGCCCACGCCGATGACCCGGTCATGGGCCGCGGAATAGATCAAGGCCCCGGCGACATCGTACTTGGGATCGGCGTAGACGAGTTCCGGCTTGCCGGCGGCGTTGGACAAGCGAATGCGGAAAACGGCTTTGCGGCCCTGGTGTATGCCCCGCACGTACAGCAGGTCCGGATCGGCGTCGAAACCCAGTGGCTCCAGGGCGTCGGCGTGGCCTTGTTCGTATTCGCCCAGGGTGCGCCACTCCCCGCCCTCCGGCGGACGGTAGACGATGCTCAACTTGCTCTTGTTGACTCCGACCCCGACGCGTACGCGGCCTTGCAGGTCGGGAAACCAGTGGCGCACGTTGCCGGGGTTGCCCGCCACCCGCTCCTTCTCGCCGCTGTAGACGTCCAGCCGGTAAACGCTCGGCGCGCCCGCCTGCCTATCGTCCAGCGACAGCAAGACATGGCGCGGGTCGCCCGGAATGCGGAAATAGCTGTCCTGGATTTGCGGAACATAGCGATTATTCAGACCCGGCACGTCGACCCTTATCAGGTCGTCCTTGAGTTGTGTGCCGTCGTGGTTCACCGCGAACAGACCGGTTCGTACGAACTTCAGGCGGGCTGCGCGATCCGCATACCACACCCGCACCAGCAGGCGTTCGTCGTTGACCCAGTTGTAGCCGTTGATGTGAAACTTTTGGTTGTCGCTGCGGACGACGATATGCCGGTTTCCGCCGCCCACGCGGTCCTGAGTCACCAGGATCGTGTTGCCGTCCAGGTTTTGCAGGAAAGCGATGCGGTTGCCATCGGGCGATAGGCTGATGTGCTCGACCTCGGGCAGCGCGGCGTAAGCCTTGACGGGCAACTCCCCGGCCCGCTCGGGCAAAGGGTTTGCCGACGTGGCCGGCCGCTGTGTTACGCCTCCGGAACAGCCGTAAAGCAGCATGAATCCGAATAGGACGATCGCCGATTTGCAAGAAACTCCCGACATATAAATTCCTTTATGGAAGCGGATGGTTACGACATCGATGGGTGAGGCCGCATACCTGAATCCGGAACTTCAGGATCAGGGCTGACGGTCTTCATGTAGGGCGGTGACTTGGATGAGTTCGAACCGCGCCGAACGGGTCTGCTGTAAACGCCCGCTCGACGCCCGGAAGCTCGGCATCTTCGAGCACCGTGTAGCCTGCCGAGCGCAAGGTTTCGATGAGCCGGTGTAGATCGCGCACCACAAACGCGGGATGTGCCTTGCCCGCCGCGCGGAAAGAAGGATCGACACCGAGATGCAGCTGTAGGCTTCCGCATGCGAACCACAAACCGCCTCTTGCCTGGAGGGGTTCCGGTTTCGGAATTTCGCGCAGACCGAGCATGCCGGCATAAAAGCCGCGTGCCGCCGGTTCGCCGTGGGCCGGCATGGCCAGTTGCACATGATCGAGTGCGATGACCGTCATCGGAATCCTTCGAAAAACGGCGGGTTGGGGAGGTGGCCCGGAGCCGGACCGTTCGATGGGCGCTTGGAACGCCCGTGTCATGGACGGGGAATAAGTGCCGAGCCTCTCCGTCCAGGATTGCTCAGCATGTCCGGATCGGTTCCGGGAGGTCTACAAACCGGCGCTCCTGCCGGTTTGGAATCGCGCTTCCCTGCGCCGGGTGGGCCGCCTCTCGGAGGTCCTACTGGACGGACCGGCTCCCTCGATCTGTGGCCAGGGTGTCCTAACCCCAACGACTCCACCCGGCCTGGCCGGAAGCCGCCACATCCGTCCCGCCTGCGCGCGTGGCTTATCCTGCCACCGCGGATTCCGTCGCCGGTCGCGCCGCCACCGCGGGTATTTTCGCTTCCTGGCGAGCGCGCTTCTTCGCTTTGAAGGTCACTTTCAGGCGTTGCCAGGCCAGCCAGACCGCCGTCGCGCTCAGCGTCAGTCCCAACGCGATCCAGGTCAGCATCCAGACGTCCCAGACCGGGCGTTTCTGCAGCCAGCCGAAATCCCAGTAGTGCAGCAGGTTGAAGGCCCAGCGATAGACGCGTCGGCTTTGATCCTGCTTGATCAGGACACGGCCCTCGATCGGATCGATATAGAGCCGGCTGCCGGAGGCGTCGGCGAAGTCGACCCGCGATACGGGCAACTGCCGTTCCCAGGTGCCGCGGCCGCGGCGCGGGTAGTAATAGCTGTCGTATTCCCCCTGCGCCACGTAGCTTGCTTCGGCTTCCTTGCCGACCAGACGACGGGCGGCGTCCAGCACGGCCGCGTCGCTGAAGCGGGTCGCCGCGCCCTCGATGGCCTGAGGCTGGCGGCGGCCGTCCGGCGTGTAGGCCAGCAGCACGGCCTCGCCGGCCAGGCGTCGCCAGCCGAGTTCGACGATGCCGTCGGCGTCCTCTCCGGTCAGCGGGGCCGGTTTCCAGTCCTTCATCACGGCCGGGAGCTCCGATCCCACGAAGCCAGCCAGCTCCGCCCGGGTAGGATTGCCGTTGGAGAAGATCAGCCACGGATTGGTGGACAGGTAACCGCTGAGTCCCCAGCCCAAGGCGAACACCCCACCGATCAAGCCGCCCCAGAAGTGCCATTTCCACCAGAAGTCGCGGTAAGGCTGGGTACGCCCCTGAGAGTAGGTCGGTTTGCCGAACCAGCCCGGCCGCCAGCGCAGCCAGCCGATGATGATGCCGGTCAGACAGGCCGCCGTGGCGCCGAAGCCGACCCACGATTGCACGTTGTGACGGGTTTCGCCCGGGCTCAATACATCCAGGAACTTCAACAGATGGATCCAGTTCCCGGTGTAATACAGGCCGCGCTCGAAAGACGTGGAAGCCCGATAAACCTCGCCGGTGCGGGCCGATATCAGCAGCTCCGTGCCATTGCCATCGTCGACCGCGATGCGGTGAAACGGCTTCAAGGCCTCCTGGTTGCCCAGGGTGCTATCGGTATCGATGGTGTCGACGTAGGCGACCGGCGTGCGGCCGAAATCTTCCCCGTTCACCCACTGGGACGCGATGCGCAATGCATCTTCCACGCTCACCCTATGCAGCTTGCCGTCCACCGCGGAAATGGCAAAACGCCTGCCGGGGCCGTTCTCCACCAGCCAATAGGGCTGGCCGGCGGAACGCACGAGACGGGCGTCGACGATCACGTCCGGTGCCACGGCGGATCTGCCGCCCGCACGCGCCTCACCGGCGCCGCGCTGGGCTTCTCCGCGGCCGGCCAATATCTCGGCGACCGCCGTCTTGCGTTCCTCGGCACTACGTTCCCAGGCCTCGCCCAGACTCAGCCATCCGCTGGCGGGCAGCAGCTTTTCAGCATGCGCCAACTGCTGGGGCCGGTTCTGGTTCAGGTTCTCCGAGTACATGATGACCACGCCGGAGGCGAACCAGGTCAGCATGAACAGGGCGAGCACCACGCCCGTCCAACGATGTATCCAGTAAAGCGAACGTTTCATCGGGCTCCCCCTCTAGTTAGCTAGATTACGCGCGAAGGTTTTTGTTGAAGAACGCTACGGTCCGTTGCCAGGCCTGCTTGGCGGCGTTGTCGTCGTAGCGCGGCGTCGTGTCGTTGTTGAAGCCGTGCTGCACGCCGGGGTAAATGAATGCCTCGTAACGGGTCTTGGCTTCCTTGAGCGCGCCTTCGTAGGCGGCCCAGCCGGCATTGATGCGATCGTCGTTACCTGCGTAATGGATCAGCAGCGGGGCCTTGATCTTGGCGACGTCTTTCGTCGGCGGCTGGTTGCCGTAGAAAGGCACGCCCGCGGCCAGATCGGGAACCCGCGTGGCCAGATGGTTGACCACGCCGCCGCCGTAGCAGAAGCCGACCGCGCCCACCTTGCCGTTGCTGCCCGGCAGGAATTTGAGTAAGCCGGCCGCCGAGACGAAATCGGCGCGTGTCTTGTTCTGGTCCAGCTTCTGGAACAGATCGCGCGCCTTGTCCTCGTCGCCGGGGTAGCCGCCCAGCGGATAAAGGGCGTCGGGCGCGAAGGCGATGAAATTGTCCACCGCCAGCCGGCGGGCGATGTCCTCGATGTGCGGGTTGAGACCGCGGTTCTCGTGGATCACCAGGACCACCGGCAGCTTGCCTTCGGCCTTGGCGGGCCTGGCCAGCAGGCCGCGTATCTTGCCGTAGCCTTCGATCGTCGTCGCGTATTCCTCGTAGCTGGTCTTGATGCGGGGGTCGTCGTTCTGCACCTGCGCCGCTTCGGCAAACTTGGGGCTCAAGGCCTCCAGCAGCCCGGCCGCGGTGATGCCTCCGACGGCGAACTTGGCCGCCCCCTCCAGAAATCCGCGGCGACTGGTCAAACCGTGAACATACTTGTCAAAAAGCTTCAGCACTTCCGGATGAAAGTCGTCTGCAGTTTTACGCGACATGAAAAAACCTCCGAGTTCGATGTAGGAAATAACGATGGGTGTTTGCTCGACCGGTCCGGGTAGCCCCGGACCGGCGCAGCGATCTGGCAGGTCGCTCGTCGTCCGATGACTGGGAGCGCTTTGCCCGCTCCCCGAGTAGAGCGTACGGGGGCGGTTAAGCGACGGGATGTTGCCCGCGCCCCATCCTGCCTGAAAACAGCACAGATGGAGCAGTCTTCATGCCAGTTCTATGGCGCCGACAAATCGGCTTGCGCCTGGCCGAGCGGGCCGCGATTTAAGGTGTGGACGCGAAAACCGGCCTCCCGCGTGCGCCCATCACGGGCAGGATGCTGCTGCAGAATCAGCAATGAAGATGGTCGCGTGCTGATTGGTGAACAGTGGCCATCGCATCGGCCGGCGTGCACGCCCGGCGGAGAGCGGCGAAGACGCGCCGGCCAGTCGAAGCCCGCCAAGCCGCGCATCATCTCGGCGGCAAGCGCGAATTAAGGGTGTTCGATGCCCCGATATGGGGCGGCCCAAACAAAGTGGCACCGCTATTGCTTGACCCACGAGTCCCCTTTGGGTTCGGGAACGCGGGAGGCAAGTGTTTCCTGTGGCCGAACCTCCGCGGTTTTACGCCGCTTACGCCGAGAACAGCGCGCGTCGCTCGCGGGTATCGGCGGGTTGACGGACTCGCGTCGCAGCCGAGGCCGAGCTTTTTGATAGTCCGCAGTGAGCTTAGGAAGAACGCATTCATCCAGGAATGGACAGTCGATTGGGCGGTACGCGGTCGACCGCGCCCGGCAGCCGAGCTTGTCGCTCATGACGCTATACCGCAATAACCTGCGATTCGTCATGCAGCATTCCAAAAACACGAGAAGATGCGCAAATCATGGAAATAAATTCAGCCGATATAGAGGCCAAATCATCCGCCGGGGCCGACCAGTCGACGGTCCTCACGTTCTCGCAGCCGCGGTCGATGACGCTCTCGGTGCGCGCCAGCGCCTTGGTTTTCGAGGACAACGTGTCGCGCCGCTTGCTGGACCAGATCCAGCGCATCGCCCCGAGCGATGCCACGGTGCTGATTACCGGCGAGACCGGCACCGGCAAGGAATTGGTCGCCCGGCAGATCCATGCGATGAGCAGGCGCTCCGGCGAGCGCTTCGGCGCCGTCAATTGCACGGCCTTGAGCGAGACGCTGATCGAAAGCGAGCTGTTCGGACATGAAAAGGGAGCTTTCACCGGGGCAGTCGAAAGCAAGGTCGGCTGGTTTGAAACCGCCAATCACGGAACCCTGTTTCTCGACGAAGTGGGTGACATGCCTTTGGGACTGCAAGCCAAACTGTTGCGCGTCTTGCAGGAGCGGGAAGTCGTCCGGGTCGGCGCCCGCAAAGCCACGCCGGTCGACGTCCGGGTGGTCGCGGCCACCAACGTCAACCTGGAGGATGCGGTCGAAGCGGGGCACTTCCGTCCCGATCTGTATTACCGCTTCAACGTCGCCGCCATCCATTTGACGCCTCTACGGGAAAGGCCGGGCGACATCCTGCCGCTGGCCAACCATTTCCTCGAAGTCTACGGCAGCCGCCTGGGTTACTCGGCGACCCTGAGTCCGGACACGGTACGCCTGCTGCTCAGCTACGACTGGCCGGGCAATATCCGAGAACTGGAAAACGCCATCCATCGCGCCCTGCTGATATGCCCCAGCAGCCAGTTGCGGCCCCAGGATTTCAAACTTTCCGGCCTGAGGCCGCAGGTGGCCGCCGCGCCGCCGAGCACCCCGACACTCGAAACCGCTCTGCGTGTCCTGTTCGATGCCGCGCCGCCCAAGCTGTTCGAAATCATCGAGGAGACCGTCATACGTTCGGCTTACGAATATTGTGACCGCAACCAGGTGCAGACGGCGCGCCTGCTCGATATCAGCCGTAACATCCTGCGCCACCGCATGGCGACCTACGAAATCACACGCAGCCCCAAGAACCACCCCAGGTATCAGGAACCGGGCGTCCGCTATTACTGGCCCAACGGCGAAGCTCCTGCGCTGCAGGAATAGCCTCCGCGTAACTATCCATTACAAACTCGCTTCCGGCGGGTCGCCACAAGGACGTCGGCAAAACCCATAGAAAAAGCGCGCACGCTGGTCCGGCCGGCGGCTGCTCGCTTCGAGCGTTTCGGCGATTTCGACGGCGACGAATCCGGCCGCGCGGAGCAGTGCGGTCAATTCGTCGCGGGTAAAGTGATGGGTGCGGTACAGCGCGTTTCCTCCGGTGTCCCGGGAGAGATAGGTATGGCGCTCCCCGGTCAGCGGAAAGTCGTGCTCGTAAAGCCGGGCGTAGTCGGGGTTCAAATCGTCGGAGACGCCGGATGCGGAAAGGTATAGCCATCCTCCCGGGGCGAGCGCGTCATGGGCATTGGCGAGCAGCCGCGCGCGGTCGCCGGCATCGCCGATGATGGAAATCACCAACTGACAGACGACGCCGTCGAACGCGGGTTCGATCAGGCCGAGCCCCAAGGGTGATGCGATGTCCGTCGTCTCGAAGCGTGCGGCGGGCACGGCTGCGCTCGCTTCTGCGATGGCCTTGGCGTTGATGTCCATCCCCGTGACGGAATATCCGCGCTGCACGAGCCGGCGGCTCAGCGCGCCGGCACCACAGCCCAAGTCCAGTATCCGTGCCGGGCCGGCCACGCCGCGGGTGTCCAGCCAGGCTTCCAAACGGGACAGGTCGGTTTTCGTGGGAATTGCTTCCGGGGAAAAGTCCATCCAGTCCAACCGGCTCCGTTCATCCATCTTCATCCTCTGCGGCAATTAGCGGCTCGATTTACTCGTCATGAGCGACTCATAAGCCGTAAGTTATTTCCGGGCATCATGACCGGATACCATTTGTATTTCGACATTCGATAACCCTGAGCCGGTGTGCTGAATAACTAGCAGCCTCATAACACACGCTGTTTGAAGCGCAGCAATTATTATTTATTTAAGCCTTAAAAACCGGGTTTTTCGCTGGCATAGATATTGAGTAACAAGGCGCGGGGATAGTTATTTTTCTATTCTCGATGACTTTATTCGATATCGGTAGATTTTACGGAGAAAAATCTTATGACCAGTAATTCGATTACGCAGCAGTCCACCGAAATAGACGCGCATGCTCACGGCGACACGGACAACCCCGCCCAGGCATCCGCCACGGGGGCTGTCAGCAGGCGCTCGTTCATCGGCAAAGCGGGCCTGCTGACCGCGGCTGGCGTTCTGGCCCCCGCTTTACCCGGCACCGCTCTGGCCGGCAAAGACGAAGGTGGCGACGATCACGGCAAGGCATCGGCCGGGCACGATTTGGCCGAAAAATATCGCAACGATACTCACGGTACCCTGCACACCAGGGAGTTGCGCAAGAAGTCCTTCAAGGCGCGCATCAAGGCGGCCCAGGAGGAGTACGGCTTCGAGATTCCACCGCAACCCAACAACGGCGACGAGGCACGCTACCCGAACGGGATCAGCGTTGGCACCAAGGGTCTGAAGCACGACGCCGAGGGCCACGTCGATCCGGCTTCCTACGCATCCCTGCTGAAAGCGCTGAAATCGGGCAAGCACGAAGACTTCGAGAATATCGTCCTGGGCGGCACGGCCAAGCTGGCCGATCCGGAAGGCCCTCTGACCACCGCCCTGGAAGGCATCAGCAATGCCCAACTGGCGATACCCCTGGCCGCGCGCCTGGACAGCGCGGAACTGGCCGCCGACCACATCGAGGTCTACTGGCAGGCCTTGCTGAGGGATGTGCCGTTCAGCGAGTACCGCAACGACACCTCCAACCCGCTGGTGCTCGCCGCCGTGGATGAGCTGAACAAGCTGCCGGCGTTCAACGGCCCCCGATCCGGCGGCCAGGTCACGCCGGAAACCCTGTTCCGCAGCACCGCCGCCTATGTCGACTACGCCGCCGATGCCAGCGGGAAAACGGGCAAATACGTCGTTCCGCCGGGCACGCTGGAAGGGCCTTATATCTCGCAGTTCCTATTGCGGCCCGTTCCGGCCTGGGGCACCTCTCCCGCCCAGCCGCAGACCCGTCCCATACAGAAAGCGGGGGAAACTTTCGGAACCGACTTCGACGAGTGGCTGAAGCTGCGCAACGGCATCAGCACCGGCAAGACCATCACCACGGAGTCCGGACGCCGGCATATCATCAACGGGCGCGATCTGGCGTGGCTGGCCCGCAATTCCGGGCCTACCTATCTGCATGTGCTGCAAATCCTGCTCACCGCGCCGGTCGCGGGCAATCCCTTGGCCGGCGGCGTGGGCGCGCCCCTCAATCCGGCTAACCCCTACGTCAAGTCCAAGACTTTGAACGCGGGCTCCTCGTTTTCCGGTAGCTTCATTCAGGCATTGGTCGCCCTGGCCGGCCCGTTGGCCATCAAGACCTCCTATTACCAGAACTGGTACGTCAACCGGCGCCTGCGTCCGGAAGACTACGGCGGGCTGGTGCACAAGATCCTGGCCAAGGGCGCGCACTATCCGATCCATGAGGACATCCTCGGCTCCGATGCGCTGGCCCGCACGTTCGCCGCCTTCGGCAGCTATCTCCTACCGCTGGCGAATAACAGCGGCGCGCCGACCCATCCGGGCTATCCGAGCGGGGCGACCATATCTGCCGCCACGCCCGTCACGCTGCTGAAGGCCTACTTCGACGAGAACCATGTGATACCGAATCCGGTGCAGGTGGATCCCATCGATCCGACCAAGCTGATTCCGTATGTCGGCGCGCCCCTCACCGTCGGCGGCGAGTTGAACAAGCTGGTCAACAACATCGGTTATGGCCGCAATTTCAACGGCTTCCATATCCGCTCGGACATCTCGGCTTCCCACACCCTGGGCGAGGCGCTGGCCATCAGCATACTCAGAGACCAGCGCTTTACCTATAACGAAACCTTCGCCGGATATACCTTCACCAAGTTCGACGGCAGCCAGATCAGCGTTTAACGCGATACCGGAAAAGGCCGATAAATCCCAAGAGATTTATCGGCAATCGCCCACGGGAAACCCGATTTCCCGTGGGTATCTATGGTTTAAAGAAACCTGCGGCAGCGTTCATTCATACCCTGCCATATTCCCTACCCTCGTATGCTTTTGACCAGTTCCGGCGGCAGTTGCTGCCGGGCGATGATGGTCACACCGCCATCCTCTTCGTCGTAGACGACAAATGCGAGCCCGCGCTCCAGCTCACGTTCGATCATGGCTACCTTGTCCGCCAGCGTCGTCTCGATTTCGCCGTAGTCGGTGCCGTCTCGGGTGACGAATTCCTCGATGAGGCCTCGCAAGGCTTCGACACTGAGTTGTCGATGGGGTATGAGCATGGGCAAGGCTTTGTCTCGTGTTGGTCTTATGGACTCGCGATCGTCGGCGCGATGTCGCATCATGTAATTTCAGGCCGGCGTCGGATCAAGCCGGCCAGTCACTCCGGAAGTCCGGCCGTTCCATCTAGGTATGAGGGATGAACATGACAGACACGACACCCTGGGGCGAGCGCGTCCCGCCCTTCTCTTCCGCATTTTCGCCGATACGCCTGGCGCTGGTCCTGCTGGCCATCGTCATTTTGTGGTCCTCGTATTTCACCATTCCCGCCGAGTCGGAGGGCGTGGTTCTGCGCTTCGGCGAGTTTATAAAGAAAGTGCCGCCCGGTCTGCATTTCAAACTGCCGCTCGGCATCGACCATGCCATCGAGGTGCCGACCCAACGCCAGCTCAAGCTGGAGTTCGGTTTCGCTACCGAGGAATACACCAATCCCGACCAAGTCGGCCCAGAGCCACAAAAAGAACAGTCCATGGTGACCGGCGACCTGAATGCCGCCCTGGTCGAATGGGTCGTGCAATACCGCATTACCGAACCCGAGGCCTATCTGTTCGACGTGCGTGCGCCGGGCCAAACGCTGCGCGACCTGTCCGAATCGGTGATGCGGGAGATCATCGGCGACCGCACGGTGGACGAAATCATCACCATCGGCCGGCAGGAAATCGAGGACACTGCCCTGAGCCGGCTGCGCGAGCTGTCCCAGCGCTACGGCCTGGGGGTATCGGTCAACCAGGTGCAATTGAAGAATGTCGATCCGCCCAAGCCGGTGCAACCGTCGTTCAACGAGGTGAACCGCGCGCAACAGGACCGCGAGAACGCCATCAACCTGGCCAACGGCGAATACAACAAGGCCGTGCCGCGTGCCCGCGGTGAGGCGGACCAGAAGATACGCGGAGCCGAAGGCTATCGCTTCAAGCGCATCAACGAAGCGGAAGGCGATGCCTCGGCCTTCACCGCCGTGCTGGAACAATACGTGAAGGCACCGGACGTCACCCGCACGCGCATCTATCTGGAAACGCTCGGCGAGGTGCTGCCGCAGGCCAAGCAGACCATCGTGGTGGACGAGTCGGTGCAGCAGATCCTGCCCATGCTGCCCCTGCCCGCCAGACTGCCGCCGGAGGAAGCCAAATGAAGTCTTCGAGCTTAGGCACGGCTCTCGCCGTCATCGTCCTCTGGCTGGCCTATCTTTCGGCCTTTACCGTCAACCAGACCGAGCAGGTGATTCTCACCCAGTTCGGCCGGCCGGTGCGCGAACCCATCGCCGCGCCGGGCCTGCATTTCAAGCTGCCGCTGATCCAGCAGGTCACCCGCATCGACAAACGCTACCTGGCCTGGGACGGTCCCATGGTGGAAATGTCGACCAAGGACAAGACCTATATCCAGGTCGACACCTTCGCGCGCTGGCGCATCACCGATCCGATGCGCTATTTCCTGCGGCTGCGGGACGAACGTTCCGCGCAGTCGCGCCTGGAAGACATACTCGGCAGCGAGACCCGCACTGCGGTCGCCCGCCACGAGCTGATCGAAGTGGTGCGCATAGACAAGGACCGCAAGCCCCTGCAGGACGAGAGCGGCGCCGCCGCCGTGGCGACGTTGCGACCCATCCAGTACGGCCGGCTGGACATCGAAAAGGGCATCTTCGACGCCGCCGCGCCCAAGCTGGCCGAGTTCGGTATCGAACTGCTGGACATCCGGCTCAAGCGCATCAACTACAACCCGCAGGTGCTGGAACGCATCTATCAAAGGATGATCAGCGAGCGCCTGCAGATCGCCCAGCGCTTCCGTTCCGAAGGCGAGGGCGAGGCGGCGCGCATACACGGCCAGATGGAGCGCGACATCAACGAGATCGAATCCACCGCCTACAAGCGCGTGCAGGAGATCCGCGGCGAAGCCGACGCCAAGGCCACCGGCATCTATGCCAAGGCCTACACCCAGCGCGCCGAGGCGGCCGAGTTCTACCGCTTCCTCAAGAGCATGGATACCTACGGCAAGGTCATAGGCAACGACGCCACCATCGTCCTGTCGACCAACAGCGATTTGTTCGCCCTGCTCAAGCGGGTGGAGCAGAAACCGAAGCCGTGAACCCTTATGGCCCCGGCCTTCAGGCCGCGATGATCGCGGGCTAACGCCCGCTTAGCCGCCTTCACTTGGCAAGAGAGTTCGGCGTGAGGGTGGCACTCAGGGCGGCGCTCATGTCTTGGTCAAGTGTCTTGACGCCCTTGATGACGAAGGCGCCCCCGTTTCGCCAGAAGGTACGCGTGTTGGCCAGTGATTCCGAATTTTGCGTGTTCAGTACACGCACATCGATGAGCACTTCGGTGCCACCTTCGACAATGACTGGGATGCCAATGGTTAGCCGCGGACCCAACTCACGCACGACGACGAATACGAGGCGCTCTGGCTTTGGAGTTGCGGCAGCAACCAAACGGATGAGCCCTTCGTCTGACGGGAGTGGATCTTGGGCCGGCCAGCGATTGATCCCTGCTACTGCCAGGAAACTTGTACGACCCAGGAAGTCTTCAATTCCTCGGAGAGCAGCAGCCTCGCGTAGCGGCGGCTCCTTTTGGTCGGGCCGCCATTGCGGACTCCAGTAGACGACTGTTGTTAGCGCTTGCGCGCCGGCCTTGCACAGGGGCTCCCTGATGGCGGATCCAGTTGTCTCGATCTTGGTAGATGCGCAACCGACCAAGAAGACCGACAAGGCTGCGACCGGTGCGAAAGCGAGGATACGTTTCATGGGTGGCATTTCGGAGGCGGCTAACGTGGAGCTAAGGGGCGCCGCGCTTTTGCGGCGTCCCGCTTGAACGTCGGGTTGAGCAATGCTTGCCTTGCCTCTGTTTAGCTGTCGTGAATAGCCAGTATATGGTGACTACAGCGAGCGAATATGCGGCCGATAACGCAGGAAATATAATTGCGGCAAATACATTGCGGCCGCTATCCCCAAAGTAGGCATCCATATTTCTTTTATCTTCTTTCGTCCAAGTGACTTCCTCATCGGGTGTCCATACTCCATCGCCATTCCTGTCGAGAGGGGCAATCTGTTGATCCAGATACCAGTCATAGCCCAACCATAAAACAATAACAGTCGCGCTCATTAAACCCGCTGATATCACAAATGCAAGAGCAAAACCTTTGACACCCCGAAATCGTTTTTTAATTCCAAAGCAGACAACTACCGGCACGGACAGGAGTGCAATCAGAATAGCTATTTGTATTAGCTGACCGAATGTCATTCCTTATGCCCAACGTTACGGTAAGGGGCGCGCCGCTAACGAAAGCGAAACGAAGCCGCCGAACCTTGAATAAAAACGGCACTTCAAAACCGCAAACGGGCGGCGCGTCCCTTTGACCAACTTGTTAGGCCCAAGCAATACAAACCATTAAATAAATGATTGGGGATTAAATCTTCTTAACGGTAATTCAAGTTCAAAAAAACATTCTTGATCTGCTGTGCCTTTTTCAACGCAATGTTCATTTTCACAAAATATTACAACCGATTTTTTTCCACCTGGTTTTGAACTTGGATATACTAGGCCGTAGATTTTTTCATTGTCGTTCTGCTTGTGATGAACATAACGAAGATGTTCCGTTATGATTTGCGTAGGAACATAGTCAATATGTTCACGACCATCTTTTTCAATAGGTGCTGAAACAGCTTTTACAAATTCATTCAGAAATTCAATTTGCTGATTGTTGTAATCAGCATCTTCAAAAAACCCCAGATACGGTGGGATTTTACTCAGGTCAACCAAAACAATATCTTTTAAAAGTTTGAATTTGGCTACAGTCGCAATGTGATCTTCTTTGTGCTCTGCTTCAGAGTATGTTTCTTTTATTGCCGTTCCTATATCGAAAGCTCCATAGAACATTGGAATTCCCGAAGGGCTCATTCTATTTGGATATTTTGCCTTATTCGCTGGCGGCGGTGCTAACTCAGAAGCTTTTGTAAGCTTTTCTTTTTTATGCTCAATTCTGACACGATATAAAAACGTACCTTTGGTTAGCGTTTTATATAAGCCTATTCGCGAGATAACATTGCTCAATGCGGGTAAAAAGGCGCTGGGACGTATTGGTTCATAAAAGTGTTCATCATCAAGTTGGTGAAAAGTATATCTATGCCGTTTGACAACCTCAGCGAATTTTTCCCAACCAGCATTTAAAGCTTCTGATTCTTCATAATGATAATAGGGCGTTTCACACCATACACGGTCACTTAAAGATTCTTCAACATCATTCCGTAAAGATTTTTCTTCGGTTAAATCTATATCTTTATCGTCTAATAATTCAACTATGCCAAAAGTTTCGCCGTCCTCAAAATTAACTAATGCATCGAGAGGATTGCAATATGCGCTATCAACGTGTCCAAGAAAAAATTCTATGAATTCATTAAATTCAATTGTTTTAGCCCTATTTTTACCACAATAATCACAACTTGATTTATCACCATTATTTTTTATAAATTGCTTTATATGCTTATCGCTGACGCAGTGATTACAAACACGACTATCAATACTGGAATATCCGTATTCTGACTCCCTGTCTACTCTTCTCTTGGTTTGTCCCATAAATATAATTGCTTAGATAAAGAGTTAGTATTTATAAGGAAGCCTAACGTAAAGGTAAGGTGCGCGCCGCTGACGAACGTTCAACGAAGCCACCGAACCTGATTTAAAAGCCAACCTTCAAAACCGCCAACGGGCGGCGTGTCCCTTTGACCGAAATGTTAGCCCCCGAATACTGGTGCATTGAGAAACATTACAAGTTCCAGGGCGCGGAGCGCTGATACGCTGTACCCAATCTTAGTATTTACCGAGTTGTGAAAAGTTGCAAACCTACTGTCTTTTTGGTGCTGGTCAAGTTTAGTCAAATAGCTACGGTATTTTGATACCTGACTCACCCTATAGTTATGCGGCCTCTCTCGATACACAAAGGCATAGATTTTCGAATCCCAGATAGCAAATCGCTCCGGTGAAACAAAATGCAGTAGCTTTGAAGCACCAACAAGTGAGTTGTTGACGAGGCGAGCCAATTGCTCAATCTCGTCATCTGTGAGTACGCCAGTCGTTTTGGCTTTGGTCAGCAACTCAGCGGCTTTGGGCAGATCAATGTTTGGCGATTCGGGATATAGTTCAAGGACTGTCGGCATCCAGCCATACACCATGTGAGCACCGCATACTACATCTTCCGGACCAAAAGACTGCTTTGCAGCGAAGTAGCTCAGAAGATGCGGATAGGAAAGGATATAAGAGTCGTCCTGTAAGACGGTTGTATTTGGTTCAAGATTGAAGATGTCTGTCATATCTTTAATAGTGGCTAACGTGGAGCTAAGCCGACCGGTGGAGCATAGCGGAACCGGGTCGGCTTGAGTGCCTAGTTATGCTACTGGTCGGCGCTACCGGTTGAAATTTCCTCATAATTTTTCATCATGTATTTGTTCACGGTCTGAGTAAATCGTTCATACGCGGCTTTTTGTGCCTCACCGTTCAACTTAACTATCTCTTCAATTGCTATCGCCACAATCGGTGCAATTACAGCAGCCGATGCAGTTGTTCGTCCACGGAGCTGATTAACCTTTTTTTCAAACCTGTTAACGCTTTCCGGTGCTTCAGTAGTAGTGAACTTCTCAGCGGGTTCATCCACGGTATAACTTGCGGCTCTGGTTATTGAGTCCTGTAGGTAGCCGTTTACTTTGGATTTAGCAAGTCGGTATAGGTCAGCCGCCTCTTGTCTCTGTGCGTCGGTAACATTCTTAAGAGTTTTCAATTCGGCAGCTTTGGACTGAGCCCAATCGACCTTCTCGTATGCCAAGCGAAGACCGTCAGTGTTCTTCACATTGAAGCATCCGGTGAGGCTGAGCAGCAGACATGACATCGTTGTTAATTGCACGCTAAGTTTCATGTAATGATCTCCTGTTGCATAACGCAGAGGTAACGCGCGCATGAACGAGATAGAAAAGGGCGGCGACGTGGGTAGCGTCGCGTTGACCGCCGAGTTAGACGCGTTAAAAACCGCGAAAAAGAAACTGCCATACGTGGGCCGGGGAGGCGGAACAGCCAAAAAAGGCGGCGCGTGTCCGCGCTGCGGTAATACCAGCAAATATCGGTTCCGTGATGGGCGCTGGAAATACTGCACAAACTGTGGCTATGACCGGATTGAGGAAGGACTCTTCGACTCCGCGCGGCATGATGCAAAACGCGGAAAGCCGGTTGCGCAAGATCGGGTCGATAGAGCCTTAGCATACTTCCGCAAAGTGTATACCTAACGAATGAAGTTGAAGGGCGTGCATTTTATTAAGCAAGATAACCGTAAACTGTCCATTATCACTTGCCGATAAAACCGAAACTGATGCGCTACCAAAGCACGTCCCTTCCAACGGACGTTGGGCAGCATATCACCGGCCCAGTCCGTTAACGCGGAATCGGATATGTGTTTGGAAAATCGTCCTGGCGAAGCGCTGCGTCGCTGTCCGCATCAACGCGTTGTGCGGCAGCTATGCTGCGCTTCGCTCAATATCATATTTTTCCAAAAGCATCTATCGCGTTCCGTCGATAATGTGATCGAAACCACTATATGTCTGCTCAACGTAAAGTAGACGGCAGTTTGCCGTATAAGAAATCCTAATGGCTTAGTCAAGGCGCCGTATAAGCCCGAACGCTACGCCGTGTAATAATGGCTGTCAACGCGATAGCCCTATATTTGGCTATCGACATGACGGCTAACACGGCACGCATGAACGACAATTCTTCAGAGTATGCATCGGCAAACACGGCGGGTAATAGCTCAATAGGTTAGGATGACGAAAGAAGCCCCAACGCTGTGGTCCCGGTCAGCCCAAATGCAGAGGTTCGCAAACTCATCCCAGCCCACCGGGCTGGCTTCCGGAGATTCCGCGTGTTCAAGTCTTTGTTGCAACTGCCGTCCGCGGTCTGGCTGTTCGGCCTCATCAGTCTGCTGAACGATGCCGCCAGCGAGTTGATCTATCCGCTGGTGCCGATCTACCTGGCTTCCGTGCTGATGGCGGGCCCTCAGGCGATGGGGCTGATCGAAGGCGTGGCCGAGACGGTGAGCAGCCTGCTCAAGCTGTTCTCGGGCGTCGTCGCCGACCGGGTGCGCCGAACCAAGTTCCTGGTGGTCCTGGGCTACGGCCTGGCGGCGCTTTCCCGCCCCCTGCTGGCACTGGCCGCGAGTTGGCCAGTGGTGCTGGCGCTGCGCTTCGCCGACCGGGTGGGCAAGGGCTTGAGGGCCTCGCCGCGCGACGCCATGCTGGCCGCCAGCGTATCCGCCGACAAGCGCGGGCTGGCCTTCGGTCTGCAGCGGGCCATGGATCACGCCGGCGCGGTGATCGGCCCGCTGGCCGCCACGGTCTTGTTGGCCGAGTCCGTCCCGCTGCGGGACGTGTTTCTGTGGTCGCTGATACCGGGCCTCGCCACCATTGCCCTGGCGGCTGCCATCCAGGAGCCCGAGCGCGATCCGGACATCGGCAACACCAAGCTGGATTGGCAATTGCGGGCCTTCCCGTCAGCCTACAAACGCTACCTCGCGGTGCTGGCCCTATTCACCCTGGGCAATTCTTCCAACATGTTTTTGCTGCTGCGCGCCCGCGAGCTGGGCATGCCGGATTATCAGGTTCCCTTGTTGTGGGGCATGACCTCGCTGGTGGCCATGCTGTTTTCCAGCCATCTGTCCGCACTTTCCGATCGCATCGGCCGGACACGGATGATCGTGGTCGGCTGGGTCGTTTACGCGCTGTTCTACCTGTTCCTCGGCCTGAACGGGAACAGCCTGACGCTGCTCTGGCCGCTGTTCGCCTTTTACGGCCTGTTCATGGCCGCCACCGAAGGCGCGGAAAAGGCCCTGGTCGCCGACTTCGTGCCGCAAGCCCAACTGGGTACCGCCTACGGCTGGTTCAACCTGACCACCGGCATCCTGTTGCTGCCGGCCTCGCTGGTATTCGGCGCCCTTTGGCAGGCCGTCAACCCCGAAACCGCTTTCGGCTTTGCCGCCGGCTGCGCGCTCGTCGGGGCATTGCTGCTGCGATTTTGGGTGAAGCATGATGAGCCCGAGGTGCGCCCTACCGATTGAAGGCCGCACGCTTCGTTCTTATCCCGTCACGAGACTCCCCGCCATGAGTGCACTATTCAGCCCTATCGAACTGGACCGTCTGCAACTGAAAAACCGCATCGTCATCGCGCCCATGTGCCAGTACTCGGCCGAGGACGGTAAGGCCACGGACTGGCATCTGATCCACTACGGCCAACTGGCGTTTTCCGGCGCCGGCCTGCTGATCGTCGAAGCCACCGCCGTCGAACCGGCAGGCCGCATTTCACCGGGCGATCTGGGCCTCTGGTCGGACGACACGGAAGCCGCGCTGGCCCGGGTGGTTCAGGGCATCCGCCGGTATTCGTCCACGCCCTTGGCGATACAACTGGCCCACGCCGGCCGCAAGGCCTCCACGGGCATACCGTGGGAGGGCGGAGGGAGCCTGCCGGTCGGGCGGGGCGGATGGCAAACCGTCGCGCCTTCCGCTCTGCCCTATGCGCCTGGCGACACAGTGCCGGAAGCGCTGGACGAAGCCGGCCTGGAGCGCATCCGCCTAGCCTTCGTCGCCGCGGCGGAACGGGCGGTACGCGCGGGCTTCGACGCGATCGAACTGCATGCCGCCCACGGCTACCTGATGCACGAGTTCCTGTCGCCGATTTCGAACCGGCGCACCGACGACTACGGCGGCTCGCTGGATAACCGGCTGCGTTTTCCGCTGGAAATTTTCCAAGCGGTGCGCGATGCCGTCGCGGAAAACATCCCGGTCGGCATACGCATTTCCGCGACCGATTGGGTGGAGGGCGGCTGGGATCTCGAACAAAGCGTGGAATTCGCCCGGCGTCTCAGCCTGCTGGGCTGCGCATTCGTCCATGTGTCGTCGGGCGGACTTTCGCCCCTGCAGCAGATACCGGCCGCGCCCAATTTCCAGGTGCCTTTCGCCACCCGCATCAAGCAGGAAGCCGGCTTGCCCACCCTGGCGGTCGGCCTGATCACCGAACCCGAGCAGGCCGAAGCCATCGTCGCTTCCGGTCAGGCCGACCTAGTGGCGGTCGCCCGAGGCGTGCTCTACGACCCCCGCTGGCCCTGGCACGCCGCCGCCGAGCTCGGCGCGCATGTGGATGTCCCGCCCCAGTATTGGCGCAGCGCCCCGGCCGCGCGGCCGGATCTCTTCTTTGCGCACAGGTCGGCTACGTAAAGCGCCGGTGCGCGGGCTCCCAAGTCCGATCTTGGGAGCCAAGCCCAGGACACCCCAGTTTTCTGTTCCACACTATCATCGGGGCGGCGACATCCACCGCCTTGTCTATCCGGTTTAAGCGCCACTTGCGTTAAGAGGCATCCCGCCACCGGAGCTCAAGAATGCGCAAGACCGGTCGATTTAGTGATTGCTGCGATTGCTGCGCCGGTTCACCGGACCGCAGTCATTACGTCGCCCGTCCGCTCCGAAGCGCGCTAAAGGCATACCAGCCCTGGTCGATTAGAAATTCCGGTACCGATTGAGTGGCTGGCTTTTTGAACTCTTAACCCTACAAAATCAAGGTCATGAGCAAACAAGCAACGAAGGGAAACCCTATGATAGAGCGCTTAGCCGTGGCGGATTTAGCGATCCCGGCTTCCTGGCCTTCCACTCCCAATCCGTACGGCGATGCTTGCCACTGCGCCACTCGGCGGATCGCTCTCGACCTGGGCTTGATCACACACGGCCAGGTTCGGGACTTCGACCGCGGCCAGTTTGCGCTGCTCAGCGCTTACGCCTATCCCTACGCGACGCCGGAACGCCTGAATCTATGCAATGACTGGCACAGCTGGCTGTTTTTCTTCGACGATCAAGCCGACGAACAAATTCAAATCGGCAAGCAGCCGACTTTGCTCCGCCGGTACATGGAAGCCTGCCTGGACCTGCTCCGGGGAGGCTCGGCACGCCCGAATCCGACGCCGCTGGAGCGGTATACCCTGGATATCCGGAATCGGATGTGCAGGCTCATGAGCGCGTCCTGGATGCAGCGGTTTGCCGACGACGTCGAGGATTATCTGTACAAGGGCACCTTGGAGGCGGCGCGCAACTGGACGGATGACCGCGTCCCGGATTTAGCGTCGTATCTGGTTCAGCGACGTTACGATTCGGCCGTTTATACCTGTCAGGACTTGATCGAGCTGACCGGGCCGGCTCTGGAACTGGGCTCCGTGCTCGGTGATCCGGCCTTGCAGACCTTGAGGGATTGCTGCGCCGACGTGGTGGGCTTGAGCAACGACATCTTTTCTTATCAAAAAGAGGTTGTTGTCCACCGCAATCCGAACAACCTGCTGCAGGTATTGATGGTCAATCACCGGATCGATCTTGACGAAGCGATTCATAGCGGAGTGGCGCTGATCAATGCCAAGGTCGGGCAGTTCATCGCCAGCGAACAGGACATCCTGTCCCGATACGGACATGGGAACGCGGCCTTGCAAGCCTATCTGCACGGATTGAAAGCCTGGATGCGCGGAAATGTGCTCTGGTCCTATCAAACCGGGCGTTACGGCCTGGTCGACGAGCAGCTCCCGCCGCGCTGTGGCGGATATTTGCCCTATTCCTTGTTGCCGGCCAACAAGGTGTCGGCGCTCGGGCTTACGTTCGCATCAGGTCATGGTCGCAACCCAATCGGAGCGGACATGTCGGCAACTCGCCCTTGAGGAATGCGGCGGATTTCAACGCCACGCATGGCGCGCGGATTTGGCGGCGTCCGTGTCCGGATGGTCGGGTGAGCGTGAGCGTCACCCGACGCGTGCCGATCTCGGGTGACGGCGGACGTTCTTGGTCGGACTCAGGGCAAGCCTAAGCCGCCCCCCTTTCACGACCCCAGCAAATGCGCCAGCCAGGCGCCCGATAGCTTCTCCTGCACCGAATTCTGCCGAAGACGGGCATAGAGGTTGGGGAAGTCGACCCGGTCCAAATCCTGATCCTGGTTGTAGCAGGAGTAGACGAAGTATTCCTCGCCGGTCTCGCGGTCGACGTGCTTGCACAGGCATTGCGCGCATACGCCTTTCATCATGCATTGCATGGGCGAGTTGATCGAGCCGATGGCGTGGTGGTGCGGCTTGAAGTAAGGGGCCAGCACGCCGTGGCGGGCTTCCTTCACGGCGGCCATCATACGGTCGGAGCCGATCACGATGAGGTGGTCCACGTCGTCCAGGTGTACGGGCGTGGCGCCCAGTTCACCTTTCGCATAGGCCAGCAGGGCTTCGACGATGTTGCCGACGAAGCTCTTGTCCTGCGGGCGGCGCGGCATGATGGGCTCGTTGCCGGGGCGTTTGTCCACCGCCCAGACGACGACGTCCGAGGCGGCTTCGATGTCTTCCAGTTTGAAGGCGTCCTGGGCGTTGCGGTAACCGGCGAAGTAGATCACCTGGTTGCCGGCGCCTCGCAGCGCGCGGCCGATCGAGAACAACACCGCGTTGCCCAGTCCGCCGCCCAGCAGCAGCACCGTCTGGCCGGAGGGGATTTCGGTCGGCGTGCCGGTGACGCCCATCACGACCACCGGATCGCCTTCCTTCCAGGTCGCCAGCAACCGCGAGGAGGAACCCATCTCCAGCGCGATCAAGGAGATCAGTCCTTGCTCCTTGTCGACCCAGGCGCCGGTGAGCGCCAGGCCTTCGGTGGCCAGCACCGTGCCCTCGACCACGGGCGCCAGGGCCTCGAAGTTTTGTACCCGGTAGAACTGGCCGGGCGCGAAATGCTTGGCGGCGTAGGGCGCCTTGACCACCACCTCGATGATGGTGGGCGTGAGCCGCTGGATGCGGACGATGCGCCCGGTGAGCTTGTCGTCGAGCGTCGCCTGTAGTTCGCGCAGTTCGCCGTCGCGCTTCGCCTGTCCGGCCGGATCCAGTGCCGCCAGCTCGTTCTCGAACAGTTTGACGATATAGGGATAACCGTCCTTTGCGCTGGCCATGGCCTTGACCACGTTGCCGGCGTAGACGGGATGGTTGTCGCCGTAAAAAGTGATGTAGCGCCCGTTGCGGTGGTAGGAGGTGAAGGGCGCCGGCTTGCCGATCTTCACCAGGGTTTCGTCGTGCGAGGGATGCAGCACGGGCTCGCCGCCGGTCCAGTCGATGTCGTGGCGCTGGTAGAACTTCTTGTCCATCTCGAAGGTGTCCGGATGCTCGGATTCGTAGATGGTGTTCGGCGCGGTGCCGGCGGCGACGAACAGGCTGCGCAGCGGCACTTCCAGCTCGCCGGACTTGCGCCAGCGGCCTTCCTGTTCCTCCAGTTGTTCGAAGCGCACGGCGCGCAAATGGCCGTACTGGTCTTCCAGCGCTTCCAAAGGGCTCAGGCCCTCGGCCAGCCAGATGCCTTCGTCCAGGGCTTCGGCGATTTCCTCGTGATTCTGCCGGTAGGCGGGCGAGTCCTTCATGCCCTTGCGGTAGAACAGGGTGACGCCGCCCCATAGTTCCAGCAGCGGCACGAAGTTGGGTTTCTCGCCCAGGGCCTCGGCGCGCAGGCGCTCGGCACGGATGGCGCGGCCGTGTTCGAGGAACTCGTCCAGGATGATCAGCTCTTCCCCGTCGTAAAGCGCACGCACGGCTTCCTCGCCCTGCACCGCGCTGAGTTTTTCGTAGCGGTGGAGGATCTTTTCCACCTGCACCGGGTAATAGGCCAGGGACTCGGTCGCCGTGTCGATGGCGGTCAAGCCGCCGCCGATGACGCCGACCGGCAGCCTAACCTGCAGGTTGGCCAGGCTGGATTCCTTGGCCGCGCCGGTGAGCTGCAAGGCCATGAGGAAGTCGGAGGCCTTGCGGATGCCGCGGATCAGGTTGTTCTTGAGATCGATGATGGTCGGCTTGCCGGCGCCCGAGGCGATGGCGATGTGGTGGAAGCCCAGATCCCAGGCCTCGTTCACCGTCAGCGTGCCGCCGAAGCGCACCCCGCCGTAGATGCGGAAACTGGCGCGGCGCAGCAGGTTCAGATAGATGACCTTGAGGAAGTTCTTGTCCCAGCGCACCGTGATGCCGTACTCGGCCACGCCGCCGAAGCCCAGCATCACGCGCTTGTCCAGGTCTTCGTACAACTCGTTGAAGTCGTAGACGGGCCGCGGCAACTGGCCGTCGCCGCCGACCAGGTCCGCCGGCAAGGGCTCGATCTTCAGGCCGTCGATGCCGACCACGCCGAAACCTTCGTTCACCAGATAATGCGACAGCGTATAGCCGGCCGGGCCCATGCCGGCGACCAGCACGTTCTTGCCGTTGTAGGGCAAGGCGTGGGGCCGCTTGACGTTGAGCGGGTTCCAGCGGGTCAAGAAACTGTAGATCTCGAAACCCCAGGGCAGGAAAAGCACCGAGGTGAGGACGTTGGTTTCGATCTGCGGGATGTTGACCGGCTCGGTCTTCTGATAGATGCAGCCCTTCATGCATTCGTTGCAGATGCGGTGGCCGGTGCCGGGGCAGAGTGGGTTGTCGATGGCCACCAGGGCCAGCGCGCCGATGTCGTCGCCCTGCTTCTTCAGCACGTGCATCTCGGAGATTTTTTCTTCCAGCGGGCAGCCGGTGATGGTCACGCCCAGCGGGTTGACCTTGTAGCTTCCGTCCTTCTTGTTGCGCATGCCCTTGGAGCAGGAATCGGTGTCGCGGTCGTGGCAATAGATGCAATGGTCGACCTCGTAGTTGACCTCGCGGTCGCCGGCGCGCGGGTCGGTCAGCGCGAAGCCGTCGCGGCGGCGCTGGTGTTCCGGGGCGATGGCCCAGACCTTGTAGCCGTTGCGCTCCAGCGTTTCGTGCTCGACCAGATGGCCGAAATCGGTCTTCTCCGGCACCTTGAGGCTGACCCAGTGCGACAGCTCGGCCTTGAGGTCGTGGCCGCGGCTGGCCAGGAAAGTCCAGCGGCTCAGCACTTCGTAAAGCCCCTGTGCCAGGCCGGCGTCGTCGCCGTTCAGCAGGTCGGCCAGGGCGGATTTGGCTTCCTCGCTGGATGCCAGGCGGGCGCGCAGCTCGGCCAATTCGGCGGCCGGGGCGTCTTCGCTGCTCAAACGGCGTAGTTTCAGGGCCAGCTCCGCCACCGCCGCCTCGTGATCGGCGTCGATGTGGGCCTTGGGGACCAGGGCCAGAACCAGCGCTTCGAAGCGCGCGCAGACCTCGATCAGATTCCATTCGTCCGGGTTTTCGCCCTTGTAGCGGGCCGCCAGCTTGGCGACGATTTCGTTGCGGAAGGCGAAGACGGTGTCGAACTCGCGTTGCGCCGCCTGCCGTTTCACGCTGCGTTCTTCGCCGACGCGGAACAGTCGGGCGACGAATTCGCCGACCAGCGGGGCCAGCTCCACCAGTAGGCCGGAAATCGCCTCGGGAGCCCAGCCTTCGCCCTGGTTGGCCCGGTAGCTCAGATAGCGGCCGTGCAGGTCGGCGTCGCGCGCCTGCACCTCGTCGTCGAAAACCTCCAGCAGTTCCGCCAGCCGGGCGGGATCGTAAAGATCGCCGTAGCCGTATCCGCTGATACCCAGTTCGAGAGTGTTCCCGTGCCGTCCTGCGTAGTGTCCGCTCATGCCGTCCTACCTTCGTTGCCGTGACCGGGCGCGAGCCCGCTGAACCCTTGATTCTAACGGTCTCGACCCGGCGAAGCGAGACGGCGCGGCATGCCGGATGCCGGCAGGCGATCCGCCGGCCGAGACTAAGGAATGAATACGCGCCCGTATAAAGGCTTCCCACGGCCGCGGGAAAGATTTCTACGTCCGCAGATCAAGACGCTGCGGGCGTGGAAAACATTTCCCGGCGCGCAAAAAACATTTTTACGGACCGAGAAAACAAATCCACGGCCGTGGAAAATGATTCCTGACGCGTGGAAGCCCGCTCCACGGACGCGGGAAAGGGGTTGACGGCCGTATCACGGCCTTATGCGCGCGTAAAAAATGTTTCGGCGCTTGCCGGGTGGTGGGGGGATGGGGCAACGCCGTTAAGTTAAGCAGCACCGTAGGATGCGCTGAGCGATAGCGAAGCGCATCGTTCGCGATGGATGCGCTTCGTCCCTCAGCACATCCTATGGCGCTGGTGGCTAGAAACCCACGGTTACCCAATTAGGCCGATTGACCAAGCCAAGCCCTGACGAAGAACCCCACCAACAAAACGGAAAAACCACCTATTTCAGCAATCATCAAAGTAGTCATGATTATTTTATCAAGGCCAGGATTTTCAGAATCACGTAGTGAATTATTGGTGTTGTTTGCAATGCCCAGTGTAATGTATTTGGCTATGGCAATCGCAAAAAATAACAAAGGGGCTATAGTTGCCAGGATATTGACCCACTGCCTAAATGCGCTCAGGTATGCGAAGACGGCAATCAGTAGCGCAGCAAATGAATAGAGTAGGGCGGATCGATGCGCTATATCAACATAATAAGGTGCTTTAAATTCTGGGGCGCTTATGTTGCAGGAATACTTCCAAACACCGGTAACTAAGCCTATTATAAAAAATAAGCCTGCACATGAAATGGCGAGCATAGGTGCAGTTTGGTTTATTATTGCATCCATCGTTATTCTCCAAAAATGTAGTAAATGCAATCAATTTATTAAATTGGTATTCTAACGATGTCGAACAACAAAAAATTGTACAAACCGGCTACGCCTGAATTGCAATATGGCTTTAGGCCCAATCTTTTTTTGTGGCCAAGCCGCACCTTATTTTTTGGACCGTTACAGCATCTGCAATTCCATGCGATGGGAACAGTAGCAATCAATACGGGGCTTTACCAACCTTTTCAGATGAAGCCTTTTAATGGAAGCTACCAAAGCTACCGTTGCGCCCTGATTCCAGCGGGTTGTAAACATGAACTAAACGCTGGTGGAAATATCGTTGCCTGTTTATTGATTGAAAAAAACTCCCCAGACTTTGCCCGCTTAAATACACAACTTCCCTGGCAAGCATCGACAATTATCCGCTTGCCGGATACGCAGTGGGTTAGTTGTTTTCAAAAGATTTATGAGGAAAAGCTGTCAAAAGAGGAGATCAATAAGCTTATCAACCAGCTATTAAATACGGATGACACCGCCATTAACATTGTTGATCCGCGCATTGGCAGTATTTTGCATACGATTAAGAATGATCCGGGAAATGACTTCAGCCAAGATTACTTGGCGGCTTCGGTAGGGCTTTCGGCTTCCAGGTTTAGGCACTTGTTTAAAGAATATTCAGATATTCCTTACCGCCGTTACAGGATGTGGAGACGATTGATATCAGCGATGGAAACATTCCATAAAATTGATAATTTAACTTACGCCGCCTTAGAAGCTGGATTTACAGATTCAGCCCATTTTAATCGCTGCTTTAGAGATACATTTGGTGTAAACCCGTCATTGGTGTTTAGAAATCTCGATAGGTTTGAGATTTAGCCTAATATGTTATTAGGCAGAATCACGTTAATCGAACTAGATAGATTCCATCTAGCGCGAAACGAAGCCAGGGAGGAAGCGAGAAAATTCGAATACCCTTGGCTTTCTTGCCAAGGATCGTCGGAAAGGAAGGTAACGCCCATCGCTGTTCCTTAGAGTCCTCGGCGTAGTGTGGGCCGGCTCTATCACATTGTTTTAGCGGTTTGACATCCGATTTCGCAGGTCTGGTGCGTGCTAGACAGAACCGTGCAGCCCACTTATGACGAGATACTCACCGTGACGATTCGGCTAAGGGATGCCGGGCGTTATCGCCAAGCACTGCGGCTGGAATGACCCGTGGGAATTCCAGCTTTCCTGTCGCCAACATCATGTGAGCCGCTATATCCCGAGCTCTGCTGGAATTCGCTATCGCTTATTCCAGCCTACGCGCTGAGAACGGCGGTCAGCCAGCAAGTAGGATGGGTGTAGCGTAGCGTAACCCATCATCGGGCGGGGTTTGATGGGTTGCGGCTGCCGCCTCCACCCATCCTACGAATTACGGCAATCCTGAATAGTGGGCTCTCGGCGAGGTTGTGTTGCTAAGCGACGGATTTTAATAGCCCTCACCCAAACCCTACCCAGGAACCGGCGACCGAAGGTCGCTCCTTATCCCCTTCTCCCTCTGGGAGAAGGTGGCCCGCAGGGTCGGATGAGGGAAGAGACCGCTCGGTTCCAGGGCTACAATCCGCGGGTCATGGGGCCGAGCGGTCTCTCCCAAAGGGAGAGGGCTAAGCGCTTCCTTAATGGAACGGGGTACGGCTCAATGCCCGCCGGCCTCTTTTCCCTTGGCCGCCGATACTCGGCTGACCCAGGGCATCAGCAGCAGCGCCAGCAGGAACACCAGGGCCAGCCCATGGAACAGCGCATTGAGCGTGAGCACCTCGGCTTCGCGCATCACCAGGCCATAAAGCTGTTTCAGGGCGGCCAGCTCGTTGTCCGGCAGGGCCGATCCGGAAAACCGTTCCTGCAGGCCGCCCAGCATCGCTTGCGCCTGCGCCGAACCGGGCGTTATCCCCTCGCGCAGCACGGCGTAATGCTGCTTGTTCAACTGGATCATCATCGTATTGGCGACCGCCAGGCCGATGGCCCCGCCCAGGTTGCGCATCAGGTTGTACAGCCCGCTGGCGTTTTTCACCTCTTCCGGCGGCAGGGTGCCCAAGGCCAGCGTATTGATGGGCAGGAAGCAGAACATCAGCGAGAAACCGCGCAGGGCCTGAGGCACGAAGAACTCCCAATAGCCGGCCTCGTGGGTGAGGTTGCCGTTCAGCCAGCTCCCGAGGCCGTAGCCGCAGAGTCCGAGCGCCAGCATCAGGCGCGAATCCAGCACCTTGGCCAGCGGGCCGGCGACGAAGGCCGAGGCGAACTGGAACATGCCGGTGACCATGATGTATTGGCCGATCTGCAGGCTGTTCAGGCCCTTGACGGTGCCCAGATAGACCGGCATCAGATAGATGATGGTGTAGAGCCCGGTACCGAGTATGAAGCTGAACACGCAGCCCACGGCGAAATTGCGGTTGCGGAAGGCCCACAAGTCCACGATCGGGTGGCTTATGGTCAGCTCCCGGCAGAACAGCGCGATTCCGCTGGCGGCGGCGACCAGGCTGAAAAACACGATCTCCCGGCTGTCGAACCATTCTTCCTTCACGCCCTCCTCCAGCACGTACTGCAGGCTGCCGAGAAAGATGATGATGTAGAGAATTCCGCGGAAGTCGATGCGCTTCAGCAGGGCCCAGTCGGGTTCATCAACGCGCAAGTACAGCCAGGTAGCCATACAAACCAGCACGCCCGGCAACAGATTGACCAGAAACAGGGTTTTCCAGGACACCGCGTCGGTCAGGTAGCCGCCCAGCACCGGGCCGGCGGTCGGCGCGACCGTCACCACCATGCCGACGACGATGCTCATCGTCGGCTGAAGACGGGGTGGAAACAGGGTGTAGATCACCGCGAACACCGACGGAATCATGGCGCCGCCGAATACGCCTTGCAGTGCGCGGAACGCCACCATGGACGGCAGATTCCAGGCCAGTGCGCAGAGCAGGCTCATCAGCGTGAAGCCGCCGCAGGACAAGACGAACAGATAACGCGTCGACAGCGCCCGGCCTAGCCAGCCGGACAGGGGGATGATGACGACCTCCGCCACCAGGTAGCTGGTCTGCACCCAGGTGATCTCTTCCTGGGTCGCCGATAGGCCGGCCTGGATTTGCTGCAGGGAACTGGCGACGATCTGGATGTCCAGGACCGCCATGAAGATGCCGAAGACCATGGCGAAGAAGCCGATCCACTGCTGCGGGCTGACCGTCTTTTCCTGTGGCCGGCCCTCGATTGCGGGCGGCGCCTCGCTTCGGACAGCCTGCCCGGGCGGCGCGGATTTGATCACCGCCGACATGCGCGCTACCCGACCCTGACCTTGACCACCGTGGACAAGCCGGGCCTCAAGAGACTCGAATCGGTGCCGGGCCGGAAGCGGATTTTCACCGGCACCCGCCGTACTATTAACCCGGCCATAAAATACCGTACGTTCTAAGCGGCGTACTTGATGGGGGCGGCTTTGAAGTAGGCGCGGATGCGGGCGGGCTGTTTCTGGATCGAACGCAGGTGCGAAGTCACCTTGCGCTTCAGGTGAGAGCCGTCGCGCACGGGTTCGGCGGCACTCATCCGTGCCTTGAGGTCGGCATTGAGGTATTCGTCCGGATTGAGTTCAGGGGAATAGCTGGGTAGGAAAAACAGCTCGATCTGGTCGGTTTTGTCTGCCAGCCATGCTTTGACCGTTTGGCTGTGATGAACCCGCAGGTTGTCGAGGACCAGAAACACCTTGCGCCCCGCCTCACGGACCAGGCGCTGGAGAAACTGGATGAAGACATCGGCGGTGAGCGTTTCTCGATACATCATGAAGCGCATCTTCCCTTGGTTGGTGATGGCGGAGATGAGGTTGATGCGCTCCCGCTTGGACTGGGACAACACCAGCACCGGCGTTTTGCCGCGCGGCGCGTAACCGCGCGGATAATGCTCGACCGAACTGACAGCGGTTTCATCGCCCCAGCAAATTTCCGCCCCTTCGGCCTTGGCCCGTTGGGCGATGGCTGGGTAGTCCTCTGTGAGCCACTTTTGCACCGCCGCCGGTCGTTGCTCGAAGGCGCGTTTGAGCGGGCGCTGCGGCGTGAATCCCCAGCGCTTCAGATAGTTTCTGACCGAGCGCACTGGCAGGTTCAGCCCAAAACACGCCTGGATATGCGCTCGCACCGCCTGCGCACTCCATAAGGCGAAGCGCAGTTTCACTTGATCCGGCGTTTTGTCCACCAGGTCTTTCTGGAGAACGCTTTCCTGAGCGGGCGTGAGACGGCGACCGTTGCCTGCGGGCCGACCACGCTGGGCCTCTTTCACGCCATGCCCGGCTTCGGCTTTAAGCAGCCAGAGCGTCACCGTGGGACGGCGCAAACCCAACTCCCGCGCAATCGCCGCCTGGCTATGCCCTCGCCGGTGCAAGCGGATGACCGTACGGCGCAATTGCTCTCGTGCCGCCGGCTCCAGTTTTCGAGTATCGATTCGTTCTGCTTCCATGCTCGAATTTTACCAGACTCAGTACGGTATTATTTGGCCGGGTTAATATCTTGGTGAAGTTGCCGGTGGCGTTTTCAGGCGGCAACAGGCTGAATTCGGAACCGGACGCCGGGGCGAAGCTGTCCACCGTGCCCTCGAACACATGGTCGGGATAGGCGTCGACGTGTATATGCACCGTCTGACCCGGCTGCATGCGGCCGATCTGGGTTTCCTTGAAATTCGCCTCCACGAAGAGTCCGTCGGTCGGAATCAGAAAACCCAGCACGCTGCCGGGTTTCACCAATTGCCCCACCTGCACGCTGCGGTTGCCGATGATGCCGGCGAAAGGCGCCGTGATACGGGTGTTGTCCAGGTCGATGCGCGCCAGTTCCAGCGCTGCCTGGGCGGCCATGAGCCTGGCCCGGGTTTCGGCGATCTGGGCATCGAGGGAGGCCAGATCGCTCTCGGCTTCCTGCCGGGCCGAGCGGGTTTTTTCGCGCTGGGCGCTGGCCTGCTTGTGCGCGGACTCGGCGGTATCCCGGGTTTGCGCCGAAACCGCGCCGTCAGCCGCCAGATTGCGGAAACGCTGGACGTCTTTCGCGGCCCGTTCCAGGTCGGCCTCCGCCGCGGCGATGTTGGCTTCTTCCTGTCGAATCTTGGCGCTCTGCGCGCGCTTGTCGGTTTCCAGGGTGTGGATGCGTGCCGTTTCCATCGTCACTTGTGCTTCGGCTTGGGCGACCTTGGCGCGGAAATCGTGGTCGTCGATGACGACCAGGAGATCACCCGCCTTCACCTTCTGGTTATCCTCGAACAGGACTTCCTTGACGTAGCCGGTTTCCTTGGGGCTGATCTGGCTCATGTGAGCCTTGAGGTAGGTGTTGTCGGTGGTTTCGAAGGGGTGTATCGCCTTGAGCCAATAGACGGCGCCGATCGCCGATAGGCTCGCGATCGCGAGCACGACAAGCACGGGTTTGGAGGAAGCGCGGAGTTTCATGACGTTCCATTGCCTTACTAAACGGTGTGGTTTAGTCTAATCACCAAACCGTCCCGAAAGCAACCACGTTCGAGCGATCTCATGACAACAGGCACCAGCCCCAAGCGACAGGCCATACTCGATGCAGCCAAACGCGCTTTCCTCGCGCACGGCTACAGCGGCGTCAGCATGGAAGCCATCGCCGAAGCCGCGCCGGTTTCGAAACCCACGCTCTACAAGCATTTCAAGGGCAAACAGGAGTTGTTCGCCGCGGTGATCGGCGGCCAATGCGAGGAATTGCTGAACACGCTCACGCAGGCACAAACCGAGACCAGGGACACGGCGGCCGGTCTCAAAGCCATCGTCCGCGCCCTCGTCGATCTCATCTATTCCAACGAGGCCTTGAATCTTCACCGCCTGATCATCGCCGAACAGCAGCACTTCCCGGAGTTGGGGGCCCTGGTTTACCGCTCCGGTCCGGAGCCGGTGCTGAAACTGCTGTCGTCTTATCTCACCAAGCTGGATGCGCGCCAGGCCCTGCGTATCCCCGACGTGGGCACGTCGAGCAAACTGCTGGTGGGCATGTTGAAAGGCGATGACCATTTCCGCTGCCTGCTGGGTTTACAGCCCGGCTTGAGCGAAACGGAAAAGGAACGCATCACCGAGGCCGCGGTTGCGCTGTTTCTGAAAGGACACGGATATGAAATTTAAGGGTGGATATCTATGGCTGCTGTGCGGCCTGGCCGGATGTGCCGCCGGTCCGGATTACCGGAAACCCGAGCCCGGCGTGCCGGATCGCTGGCAAGCCGGCAGGGACGCCGGCGCCGAGTTGCACCCCGTCGCCCCGCAGATGCTGAAGGACTGGTGGAAGCGCTTCGGCGACGCGCGGCTGGATCGCCTGATGGATCTGGCGCTGGCCGACAATCTGGATCTGAAAATAGCGCTGGCCCGCCTGGAACAGGCACGCGCCGAGCGCCGCGGCACCCGGGCGGAGCTTTTTCCCAAAGTCGACGTGGCGGCGGGAGCCCAGCGCAACGACAACCCCTTCCCGGGTTTTGCCCCCGGCATCCGTTTCAACCTGTTCGAACTGGGATTCGACGCTTTGTGGGAGGTCGATTTGTTCGGTCGCCAGCAACGACGCCTGGAAGTCGCGTCGGCCGACCTGGAAGCCGCCGGGGAGGCGCATGAGCAGGCCGCGGTAACGCTGAGCGCGGAACTGGCGCGCGCCTATGTCGAATATCGCAGCCTGCAGACCCAGGTGCGGATCACCCGCGCCAACCTGGAAGCGCAACAAAACACGTTGAGGCTGACCGAAAGGCTGTACGCGGAAGGCGTGGGGACGCGGCACGACGTCGTGCGCGCGCGCGCCCAGCATGAAACCACGGAGGCCGAGATTCCAGCTCTCGAGGGCCGGCAAATCGCCGCGCAGCGCCAGCTGGAAGCGCTGACCGGCCGGCCGCCGGGCGCCTTGGCGGGCGAGCTGGAAGAGGCGGGCACGGTACCTCGCGCATCCGGAGAGCTAACGTTGGCCTCTCCCGCCGATACGATCAGGCGGCGCCCCGATCTCCGCGTGGCCGAACGCCGCTTGGCGGCCGCCACCGCCATGCAGGGGGCGGCTATCGCGGAGCTGTTCCCCAAAATTTCCCTCTCCGCCTTCCTGGGACTGCGCAACACCGATATCGAAGGCTTGTTCAAATCCGCGGCCTTCTCCTACGGCACCGCCGCCAACCTGATGCAGCCGCTGCTCAATTTCGGGCGCATCCGCGCCGGCATCGATCTGGCCGAGGCCAAGCAAAAGGAAGCCTATCTCGCCTACGAAAAAGCGGTGCTGGAGGCCTTGCAGGAGACGGAAACCGCCCTGACCCGTTATCTGAAGGAAGAAATCCGCCGGCAGACGCTGGAGCGCTCGGTGGCGGATCTACGCGAGTCCGTTCGTCTGGCGCAGCGGCGTTACCAGGAGGGCGTTTCCTCCTTTATCGAGGTGCTGGACAGCCAGCGCGCGCTGTATGTCGTCGAAATAGAACTGGCCCGCTCCCAATCGGGCGCTTCCACGGATCTGATCGCCTTGTACAAGGCTCTGGGAGGCGGCGCCAACACCATGTCGCCACAATCGTAAATCACCGGGAGGATGGGGTAAGCAGAGTGAAGACAGGCCGCTGCCCATGATCTCGGCCATTACTCATCAGGACTTGGGAAGCGACTTCGCGTCGCTCTATTAAAGTATCTTTTCGCCAGCCTTCGAATAGATCTTTCAAATGCGGTGACGCAAACGCCGACTGCAACAGTCGGGCATAGTCTTTCCTGCAGGTTAGGCAGCGGTCGAAATTTTACCGTACGTGCTGAATTTCGCTAATCGCGCTGTCGGGCGGCGGACTTCCATCCTTTCCCGAACTCAACTCGTAATTGGCACCGCAAAATCTCCTCTGATCTGACGTCGCTGGCGGCGCGTTTGATTCCGCGAAACTTCGTGGCATGCGACCGGACCGTTCTGACTTTCTGTTCGGTCCGCATGGCCATTTTCGGCCGAAGTTAAAACATCACAAAAGCCGGGTCCAAAAAATCACAGACCCGATCGAGCGCTTTCGCGCATCGTAGCCCCCAACGGAAGTGGATCTCCCGATATCGCCGGGATTTCACTGACGGTCCATCCAAATCGACCCGAGATGGCTGAATTTTAGGAGCACTACGATGGCTAAAACTCACTGTCATGAAATGCAGATACGCCGCTGGCCGGTAGCCGCAGTGGCCATACCGACGTCTTCAAGCTACCCGACGGTTGGCGCTTCAATCACCGCAAGAGATGCTTCGGCGGCTATGTCCTGCGGGCTGCCATCTGCACGTCTGGATGATCTCTCGGAAGAAGAGCTTGATGAAATCATCGCCGTGTTATCCAGGGGTTAAGGTCATGTTCGCTAACAACAATCCCCGGTTGGCGCCAACTTCTTTTCCCCTGTCGAGCCATCAGCCTCTGGCGATCTATGAACCGGCGAGCCGGCTGGCGATCGATACCGGTCAATTTCGGCCCATACATGCACTGATCGAAGTGCAAGTAAAGCGGACTCCGCAAGCGACCGCCATAAGCATCGATGGGGGCAGTCTGACTTATCGAGAGCTCAACCTGCGCAGCAATCGGCTGGCCAACTATTTACGCGCACTGGGCGTGGGAAAAGATGCCAAGGTGGCGGTTTGCATGACGTCCAGCCTGGAGTTGGTGGTCGCCATGATTGCCGTTCTCAAGGCGGGCGGAACCGTTCTACCCGTCGACCCGGCGCTGCCGCCGGCCTACATGGCCAAGATGTTCGATGCCGCCCAGGCCGTATTCATCCTAACCCTATCGCGCCATCTTGGAGAAATTCCTAAAACACGGGTACGCATCCTTCCTCTGGATACGCGCTGGTCCAAGGTCGCGGGAATGAGCCCGGTAAATCCGCAAAGCCAGGTAAAGGCCCACCACCTCGCGATGGTCTCATTGGTCTCGGAGGCTCATTCCGTGCCGAGCTTTGTCACGCATAGCCATGGCGTGCTGATACGCCAACTGCAATGGTTACAAAGCCATCACGGCTTGATCTCGGACGACACCTTGTTGCAGGCCGTGCCTTACTCGCGTAGCGCCTATTTATGGGAACTTGCGTGCTCCCTGGCCACCGGAGGACGCGTTTACCTGATGCAGGACGATGAACACGCCGACATGACTGAGCTTGCGCCATTGGTGATGCGCGAGGCCGTCACGACATTGAACGTTCTGCCCTCGACACTGCAAAGGTTTTTGCGGGAACCCTTCGCCAGCCGCTGCACGAAACTTAGACGGGTCATCTGCAGTGGGGGCTTGGTTCTGCCTGCCTTGCGCAACGCGTGCCTGAGTCGGCTTTCCGCGCATCTTCATGAACTTTCGGACCTCAGCGAATCGACGCTCGAAGTGCCAGACAAATCCTCGCTTTGGAGTTGCGAGCTAAGCCCTCGTACTCAATAAATTCAACCGCAATCGGAATAAAAGTACTACCAACACGGCTTTATCTATCCACATGCCAGGCGTGTGGATCTTGATGATGATAGGAGGTGGCCACATAGATTTATCGTCCGCCGAAAATACTATGCATAAAGAAACGTTTGAGCACATTTATATATTATGCTGGAGATATGTAATGAATATATGTAAAGGATTGTTTTTATTGGCCTGGTCGGTGTTTTCATCCGTCGCCTATCCACAAGAAGCCGAATCTATCCCGGTATCTCACTATTTTTCCTTCCATAACCCGCTTTATTTGGAACTCAGGGTGCCGTTTTCCGAAATTGTTGCATTCTCTAAAATTCCACAGACGAGGCACGCCTTGTTCGATATACCTGGCGACCACGATGCTGACGATTCGAATACTGAGGCCGATCCTGTTGCTGATTACAAAACCAGCTTCCCCCACAAGACGCAGCCTAATATATCCCGATTCGAAAAAGCGATACTGACGGCCTATCTGGAAAAACCAGACGATGTCGTTTTGGCAAAATTCCTGGCTCTATATCACTTGAATAAGTCGCTGCTCAGAAAAACAGGGGGTGAAGCGGTTAGGCATACCGTCATCGCACAGTATTTCCTCAATCGCGCCTTGGATTTGGGCGGCCGGAGCGCATGGCTACGGGACGCGCTAGCTAAAACCGATGGCAAGATCAACAGTCTGATCAGTCGCGAGAGTGCCGATGAAGACTATGCCGCTAATTTGGAAGATGGCCATGCCGCGCATCAGTATTTCAGAACGGCTTTTTTCGATAATCACGAAGAGAACCGATATAGCGCCGTAGAAAAGCTGTTTAGCGACTTTGCAAGCCACCCGAAAAACCTGTTCACCAATGTCTATCTGACTACTTCCGGTGTGTGGGTTGGCGGGGAAGCTATATATGAAGACCCTACGGTCCTATATAACTTCGTAATAGCCAGTTACTTCTCCGTACGCTCGCGGGTATTGGCCGAGGAGGCGGAAGTGCTATGGCGCGAAGATCCGGAACATAACAAGCGGTTCAGGCTAGCGACCTTTGTTGGTGGCTGGACGGTGCCCGCGAGACGGTGGCTGGCCAAGCTTCATGGTGACGCCGCCGCGATAAAGTCGCTGGACGCGGAGCATAACAAGTGGTTGGCAATCAATCCGGAGTTTCATAGTGGACCCGTCGGCCTGCTCATGTTTGAGGAGAAGGAGAATTTCGCAGAGGGCTTCGCCGCCTATGAACTCGGCAGGAAATACTGCTTCGACATAGTATCCAATAATTTGACATGCACAAATTGGCCATACGCCTCCCATAACATCCTGGCTTTCATACTGGGCGAGGTGGATTTCTATTTGAAGGCCGGCTTGGTTGACGAAGCACGAAATATATTGACGGTGCGCCATATTCCGATAGACATACTAGGCGGAGACTTTCAGTATTGGGATCTCGGCAGGGAGGCATGGATACATAGAGAAGATAACTTGGAGAGAATCGCCGAGCTTTACGCCAATGACGATCCGTCAGATGACCCGACTAACTTCTTGCTCAATGAGCATAAATGGGGGCCCAGTACCATTAATTGCCAGGGCTGCCATCAGCGTCAGGGCAAGGTATGGCCGGAGGGAGAAGTTGAAAGGGTATTGTCTATCGTCGATGAATTTCCACCCATAGGCGAAGGTAAGTGGCCGACGGTGTCGACCACGTGGTATGGATCGAGTCAGAAAGTACACCTGAACCGGCCCTGAATTATAAGTTTGGCTATGGTTTTTCTTAATGCCACGGTCGTCATATAAGGTTCCGGAGTGAACCGGGTAAGTTGCTTTATTAATCGGGTCGAAAGCGGAGATGGATGCGCTTTCGACCAGTAAAAACGGCCCTTTTGGCGTCAAAACAGAGGGATAAAATAAGCTAATTCGAAAGAAAAATACCGCCCCACCGTTAAGTATAAAAGGCTATTTTTCTTTCAAAAACGCCTGCTCGCTCCAAGTCAAGAGCCCATGGAATTAAACTAGATTTACCGAGGAGTATGATCATGTCAGCATCACGCACGCAACCTATCGCAGTCATAGGAATGGCTTGCCGATATCCCGGTGCTTCCACATTGTTGGAGCTTTGGGAGAATGTCCTTACCCGGCGGCAACAGTTTCGGGATTTACCTGATGTCAGGCTGCCTTTGTCGGAATACCATGATCCCAATCCAGCGGCTCCTGATAAAACCTATGGCAAGAAAGCGGCGGTGATGGATGGCTTCGAATTCGATGCCAGTGCGTACCGAATTCCAAGAACGACTTTTGAGACCACCGATATCGTGCATTGGCTGGCATTATCGACAGCCCTCGAAGCGGTCAAGCATGCGGGGCTGAGCGGGGATGGTCTGCACCGTGAAAGGGCAGGGGTTATTCTGGGCAATACCTTGACTGGCGAGGAGACCCGGGCAAACACCTTGCGTTTGCGCTGGCCATTTGTGCGCAAGATCTTGCGGCGGGCGGCCGATGCCCATGGTCTTTCGGCGGCCAGTGCGCAGGAGTTCGAGAGCACGGTGGAGCAAATGTACAAGTCGGTGTTCCCGCCGATCACCGAAGATACCCTGGCAGGAGGTTTGGCAAACACCATTGCCGGGCGTATCTGCAATTATTTGGATCTGCATGGAGGCGGTTACATCGTGGACGGAGCGTGCTCTTCGTCCTTGTTGTCCATAGCCACGGCCGCCGACTATCTTCACCAGAACAAGATGGATCTGGTGATTGCCGGCGGCGTGGACGTCAGTCTCGACACATTCGAACTGATAGGCTTCAGCAAGGCAACCGCCCTGAGTAAGGACGAGATGCGGGTATATGACCGACGTGGCAGCGGGTTCATTCCCGGCGAAGGCTGCGGCATGGTACTCCTCAAACGCCTGGAAGATGCTCGTCGCGACGGCGACACTGTTTATGCCGTACTGCGGGGTTGGGGCGTTTCCTCGGACGGGCGTGGAGGCATCACGGCTCCCAGCGCCAAGGGCCAGTCGCGCGCCCTGGTACGGGCTTATCAGGGGGCCGGCTATGCGCCGCAATCCCTGTCCTTCATCGAGGGCCACGGTACCGGAACCGCAGTCGGTGACCGCATCGAATTGGAAGGCATCGCCGATGCACTGGCCGAGTTCGGTGGCGCAGACGACCACGCGGTCGGGGTGACCTCATTCAAATCCATCGTCGGCCATACCAAGGCTGCAGCCGGCATCGGCGGTTTCATCAAAACCGTCATGGCGGTGAATCGCCGGGTCATTCCGCCGACGGCGGGCTGCGGTGAACCGCACGCCAGCTTCGCGGACGTGGCGAGGGCGCTTTATCCAGTATTGGAGGGTCGAATAAGAGAACCACAGACGTCATTGCGAGCCGGCGTTTCCGCCATGGGGTTCGGCGGCATCAACTGTCATGTGACGCTCGAAAGCGGCGACGCGCCTGCACCGCAATTGGCGCCTGAGCTCGCCGAACAAGCCTTGCTGGCTTCCTGGCAAAACAGCGAGGTAATTCCATTTTCAGCAGAGGACGCGGCCGGTTTGATCAAGCGGGTCGAAGAAGCGCGCGCGCACGCACGCGGGCTCAGCAGCGGGGAGCTGATCGATTTTGCGGCGCACCATGCCAATCGGCTGCAGAATTTGCCATGGCGAGCGGCCGTGCTCGCCGGCGGTATCGACGAGTTGAATACGAGGCTCGATGTCCTCGTCCAGCGCTTGCGCGAGGCGCCTCTGGCGCCCGGTGAACTGTGGCGTAGCGATCTGATCTGGGCCAGCAACGCCGTGGAGAGCGGTACAGTGGGATTTATATTTCCGGGCCAGGGTTCGCAGCAGATCGGCATGGCGCGCGGTTTGGTGAATCGCTTCGCGTGGGCGGAACACTATGTGACTGAGACGGACGCCGAGGTAGCGGCTCTGCGGCAGGAATGCGGCCGTTCCTTGGAAGAGGAGTCCTTTAGCAAACTGTACTTGCGCCGCGGCGAACCGGATCCCGCCAACAAGCGTGAGCCGGCCTGGCTTGCCGAGTTGACGCGCACCGAAAATGCTCAGCCGGGCATATGCGTGGCATCCTGGATGTGGGCTCGACGCCTCGAGGAACTGGGTATCGTGCCTTCGGTAGTTGGAGGGCACAGCCTGGGCGAGTTGACTGCTTTCGCAGTCGCCGGTGGTTACGATGCACAAACCCTGGCTCGATTGGCCGCCTTGCGCGGCATAGTCATGGCTGCGCAAGACGGCGAAGCCGGCAGCATGGGCGCTTTGGCATGTGATGTCGAGACGGCTACCAGTTTGTTGGACCACGCTGGCGGCTACTGCGTGATTGCCAACGCCAACTCGCCCCAACAGACCGTTATTTCCGGTGAGGCCGAGGCGGTACGCCGAATCGTGGAGGCGGCTGTCGAAAAAGGATTCCGCGCTCAGATATTGCCGGTTTCCAATGGCTTTCATTCACGCCTGGTTGAACCAGCTGCGGAGCGTCTACGCCAAAGCCAACACCTGCCCGAACATCTGGATTCCTTGCGATACCGCATGTTTTCGGGCATCGATGGCCGGGAGATCGACGCCGACGTCGATATAAAAGATTATCTGGCCCGGCAGATCGTTTCCAAGGTGAGTTTCACCAAGTTGCTGGAAACCCTCTCGGAACATTGCGATTGGCTGGTGGAAGTCGGGCCCGGTCGCGTGCTTTCAGGATTGGCGCAAAGTCATGACCCTTCTCTGGTGCGTTTCTGCATGCCGGTGGAAAGCCGACCGGGACGGGACGCTGACCTGAATGCGGTAATGGCCGAGGCATTCGTCCGGGGCCGCGACTTGCGCTGGGATCGCCTTTATGAGGAACGCCTGGTGCGGCCGTTGGTCCCCGCGGCGGAGCGCAAGTTTTATGTGAACCCCTGCGAGCGTGAGCCCTTACCCGTCACCGTGCGCAAGAGCGCACGTCCTTTTGGCCAGGAGCTGTTATCGGTCTACGATGACAACCAGTCCGGCACGCCCGAATTGATGCTGCTTTCCGACCAGCTCAACATGGCTCTCTGCGATGTGGTGCGGGCTGAACAGGCCATCCTGTTACTCTTCGACGAGGCGGAAAACGCGCTGCGCCCGGTGATGCCTGCCCATGGATTCGTCAATCGGATTCCTGCCAACCTGGGAATTTTCGGCGACGTTCTGCGTTCCGCCCAGGCGGAAACCGTCGACGTTCTATTGAACGACCCCCGTTTTGATCTGGTGCTCGAAGGCCTGGGCGCCTTTCCAACCTGGACCGCTCTGTATGCGCCGGTGCTGACCGGAGTTCACGGACAAGCCGTTGGCGTGGTTCGACTCGTGCGCCGCCCCGACGACCCGTTCACCGCCATGGATGCCCATATGGTTGCAGATCTGGCCGGCCGAGCGGCGCCTGCGCTCATTCGTGCCTATCTACGGCAGCGTGTTCATGAAGTTCAACGCATAGACCATGTCTTGGAGAACGCACTGAATGAACGGTGGATCGACCATCACCCGAAGCCTGTGTTGTCGCATTTGCTGGAGTCGGCGAAAAGCGCGTTGGGAGCGGAACACGCCCGCATTCTGGTTCATGACGCCGAAGTTCACGAACTTCGCGCGTGGTCGGCCGATGCGGCGTCCCGGCCGGTTACCGTGAGCGCGGATGCAGGCCTCGTCGGTCATGCATTCCGGGCACTGGAGCCGGTCCATGTCGCCAACGTGACGGCCGATGCTCGCTATCGCCCGGAAGCCGACGAAGTCTCAGGCTTGCATGTGCAACGGCTGGACTACATGCCCATAGTCAGCCCGCAGGGGGAGCCCTTGGGCGTGCTGCAGGTGGTCAACGGCCGGCTACCCGAACATAGCGGCCAACTGGCCAAGCTGGCTCGTTATGCGGGCGCGTGGCTCCATCATCAACCTTTTATCGAACAGCTGGAGGCGGTTACGGACCCTTCTGGGCAAGCCGCCGCGCCAAGGCTGGCTGCTGTGCCGGTCGTCAGCGAGCAGAGCCTGGCTTTGGACACCTCCGGCCAGGGCTCCCGGTCCGCACGTGGCGTTCTGCTCCGCTTGATCTGCGAGCGCACCGGTTTCGCGGTGCACAGCATTCCGGACGATGCCCGCTTGATCGATGATCTGAATCTTGATTCGATCAAGATCGGAACTCTGCTGGCCGATGCCGCCATCGAGCTCGGCGTGGCGGGGCAAATCGACGCCATGAGCCTGGGCAATGCGAACGTGGGCGCTGTCATCACGGCCTTCGAAGCGGTTTCTCAGCCAGCGAACGACCGGCTTACGGCCTGGCATGTCTTGCTGGGCCTTATAGCCGAGCGCACCGGGTTCGCCGAGGACTGCCTCAACCGGGACCAGCGTCTGCTCGACGACCTCAATATCGACTCTATCAAGGCTGCGTCGTTGCTGGGCGATTTGCTCCTGCAAACTGGCACTCAGAACCGGGTCGAGGCGGGACCTTTGGCCAACGCCACCTTGGGCGAGATCGCCAATACGGTACAAGCCGCTATGGCGAGCGCCTCTGAGAAAGGCACGACGGCGGCGGCAACGCCTCCAACGCCGTGGCGCGCCCATTGGGTCAGGGCTTTCAGTTTGTCCAAAGTGCCGGAATCCTTCTCCACAGCGACATCCCGCGCGCCGTACGGTGACGAACTGAAACCCTTGCTCATAGCCCCCGGCGGCCATTCGGCCCTCGGCCAGGCGTTGGCAGAGGCATTGGGTACGGAACTGCTCGTGGAGATTTCCGCGGAAAGGGCGATCTCACCCGTCAGCACCTTGATTTTGATGTTGGGAGACAACCGAACCGATGGGTCGGTTCGACCATCGTCCACGGGCGTGGATCAACTGGCCACGCTGCACCGGCTGGCCAGCGAGCGACCGGAAGTCTGGCAGGGGGTGCGCACGGTTGCTTTCGTGCAGAGCCAGGGAAGCAAAGGCCAGGATGGGGTGGGAGGCCCGACGGCCTGGTCGTTTGCCGCCAGCCTTTATCTGGAACGACCGGATCTCGAAGTCGTGGTGCTGGATTTCGACCCGGCGCTCTCCGCGGATTTCGTTACCGGCCGAGTCAAGCAGGAGCTCACGAGCGAGCCGCGTTATCAGGCGATCGAATACGACCTGGACGGGTTGCGCTGGAAACGCTGCATGACCACGGTAGAGCCGGAATACTGCTCGCCGCGAAATCTGACTTGGTCGGCTGACGATGTCCTTCTGGTTACCGGCGGCGGCAAAGGCATTACGGCGGAGTGCGCCTTGGCCTTTGCTCGGGAAACGGGGGTTAAGCTGGCCCTGGTCGGCCGTTCCAGGGCACCCTCCTCAGACGAAGCCGGCGAGCTGGCTGACAACCTGCGCAAGCTCGCGGAGGTTGGGGTCGAACACCGCTACTACGCGGCGGATGTGGCCGATCGCCAGGCGTTGGCCGAGGTGATTGCCCAAATTCAGGAAGACTTGGGGCCGGTGACGGCGGTATTGCACGGTGCGGGCAGCAATGCGCCGCGCCGCGTCGTGGACGTGTCCGCCGCCCAGGCCAGGCTTGAAATCGCGCCCAAGCTGCAAGGTGCGGAAAATTTGCTGGCCCTGCTGGATGCGGCGCCGCTGAAAATGTTTGCGGCGTTCACCTCCATCATCGGCGTTACGGGCATGCACAACAATGCCTGGTACGCTTATTCCAACGAAACGGTGGCGCGTTTGCTCGAAGGCTTTTCCGCCAGGCATCCGGACACGGCGGTAGTGAGCTATGCATTCGGCGTCTGGGATTCCGTAGGCATGGGCGTCAAGCTCGGCAGCGTGCGGCATCTGGGGCAAATGGGTATAGACGCGATCTCGGTCGAAGAAGGGGTGCGCCAGTTCATGCGCTGGACGCGGTCGGCCCCGCCCACCCAGGAGGTTATCATCACGGCCAGCAGCAGCGGCTTGGCCACCTGGGCTCGGCCGACAGAAGAGAAACGATCGCAAGCGCTGCGCTTCGACGGGGCATTGCAGCGCTTCGAGCCCGGTATAGAAAAGGTCACCCGTGTCACGCTCAACACCGAGCAAGATCTCTACCTGGCCGATCATGATTACCGGGGTTCGCTGCTGATGCCCACGGTAATGGGGTTGGAGGCCATGGCCCAGGCCTGCCTGCACGTGGCGGGGAACCCGCGGCTTGAGGTCGTGCGCATCGAGAATATCCAACTGGAACGGCCCATCGTGGTCGGCCGCGATAGACCGACGACCATCGAGATCCGCGCCCTGGCACTGGAACGTGTGGACGCGGAGGATGCCAGGGTCATCGAGGCGTCCATACATACCGATCAAACTGGTTTGGAGCCGGCGCATTTCGCCGCGCGCTTCATACTTGGGCAGCGGCGGGAGGCCAAGGGCAATTTGCCGGTGCCCCGAGTCAGCGGCATGCTGGGCATCGTTCCGAGTCTGGAGCTTTATGGTGGGGTGTTATTTCAGGGACCGCTGTTCCAACGGATTAGCGCTATCGAAGCGCTGGATGAAAAGCATGTGGTATTCGTGACCGAAACCCGTCCCGATACTTTGTCGACGCCCGAAGGTTTTGCTGAGGACGTGCGCGGACCATTGGTATTGGGCGATCCCTACTATCGGGATACCTTGCTGCAGGCGGCCCAGCTCTCGCTGACACCTGATATTTGCCTGCCGATACGTATCGATTGTATCGATCTTTACGCCAGCCGCGATCCGGCGGGACGCTATCGGGCCGAGGCCAAAGTGGTGGGACGCGAAGGCCGGCGCGTGCTGGGAGAAGTCACGGTGTTCGACGAACAAGGACGGCTGATCGAGCACATTCGCGGTTATGAAGTGCAGGTTCTGGAACGGCGAGCCGATTTTCCGACACCCGCGGAACTGGTCAGGGAGCCCAACGTACCCGAGCAACGCGTGCTGCAGGAGGCGCTCGCCGCGGCGGGCCGGTCGGCGGGGCTGTCGGCGCCGGCAGTGGCTCTGCGGCGCATACCCCATCTCCATGGCAAAAATCGTGCGGATCGGCGTGCCCTGGCTCTGCCCATCATGCATGCCACCTTGCAGAGTGCCGCACGCGGCAGCCGGTTCAACCTGGACGGTGTCGAAGTAAGCTGGCTGGACTCCGGCAAGCCGGTGGTAGGGATTAAGGGAGGTGGGTCGGTGCGTGCGGCGACGGATGCTCCGCACACTCAGGAAGCGCAGGACGGTGACCGCGAACTGGGTATTTCGATCAGCCACGAAGATGACTTGTTGCTTTGCGTCGCGGGTACGGGGCCACAAGGTTGCGACCTGGTGGTCCCGCTGCAACGCACCCGGAAGCAATGGCGTGCCATGCTCAATCAGCCGCTGTTCACTCTGGTGAAATCGCTGGAAGGCGCCGGTTTGTCCCTTGATCAGGCTGGTGCCCGGGTGTGGGCGGCGCTGGAGGCGGGGATCAAGGCGTTGGACAGCCGGGATATCGTCCTGGAGCTTGATGAGTACAGGAATGGCCGTGGCCTCTTTGTGGCGTCTAATGCCGCCCATCGGGTCAAGATCACGACGCTCCCCCTGGTTTCGGGTGACGGGGCCGAAACCGTGGTCTCGGTCGTTTTGGGTCCGAGGGGGGAAGAGCCTCTAGCCGATATGGCGGTGGCGGACGACCCGGATGCAGTCACGCTGGATGCGTTGGGCGATCGTTCGTCGATACCGTTCGCGGAGCCGGAGACTGCCGTGGTGGCAAGCTCGGACAGTTGGTCTGGCTGGTTGTCCTCCGGTGGAATTACCGCGGATTTTTTCAGCGTACAGGCCGACTTCGATAATAAAGCGGCGGAGCCACGCGTGTTATTCCGCTTTCCTTTGGCCTTCAAGGACGGCGCCAATCCCGACGGCTCGGTGTATTTCGTGAGGTTTTTCGAATGGATGGGGCGGTTACGGGAAATGGCGCTGCGACCCGTGCTAGGACAGCTGGCCGATGAGTTTGCTTCGGGAAAATGGGCGTGGGTTACCAACCGATCCTGGGTGAAAATCGAACGGCCCGCTCGCGCCGGCGACGTCGTCGAAGTGTCTTGCCGCTTCCTGGGACGCGGAGGCCCCAACGACTCGATGGTTTCGGTGGGTTTCGAATGGCATCGAGTGGCTGTGAACGGAGCATTGGAAAAGCTGGCGACCAGCCAAATCCAGATGACTTGGGCCAAGGTAATCGCGCACGGGGTGGTCAGTCCCGAAGCGTATCCGCCTTACCTCGACCATTTTTTCCGGGAGCTGACCGCCGTCCAAGGCGACAGCGAAAACAGCGATGCGATGTGCTACCGGCGAGCAGTGAAACTCATCGGCGGCAGCCTCTGGCGCAAGAAGCAAGGTCCTGAAACCGGCATACTGCTGGCCGAGCATAGCTGTGGCACGACCTCCAACGACGCCAATCTGGTGGGCAATATCTACTACTCGAAGTATTACGAATTGCAGGGTGTCCTGCGGGACAGCCATTTCTTCGGTGTAGTGCCCGATGCCTATCGGATGGATAGCGCGCACGGCGGAATCCGCTGCGTTTATACGGAAGTTTCCCATCTGCGTGATGCCATGCCTTTCGATACGCTACGCGCGCGGATGTATGTCAACGCGGTGCATGAGCGGGGAATCGAGCTGGGTTTCGAGTTTTTCCGGATCATGCCGAACGGCGACGTCGAGAAGCTGGCTACGGGAGTGCACGTCGCCGCCTGGATGACGGCAAAGGAGGATGGTTCCCTCGGCACGGCCATGGATTTGCCGAATGCGCTGTCCGGCTATCTGCTGAGCCGGGTTCCCACGGGGCCGACGATAGCCGTGCAGATCGACGCCGCATGACGACGGCCGGTTGTCTCGCCCTGTCTCCGGCGTGAGACGGGAGCGATCAACCGGTGCGTTCCCCGGCAGGTATTGCCCAACCTTCCCCCGTGTGATGCTCCGTAGGTTTCGCTTCCATGAAGCGAGACCTACGGGTGGGTTTTCGCCTATATCATGACATGGCGAGTCCGGCATACATTGCGCAGGTTCGGGCAGCCATACCTGGCGCATTTCAGTCTTAAGGTAATTCACGATGAGGCCTCCACAACTTCAAACATGCCGGGTTAAAACGACATTGATCGGCAGGTTCATACCGTTGGTCCTGGTGGGTTTGCTGGCCGCCGCTTGTGCCGATCAGGGAGAGCAGGCATCCCCGCCGCGCCCGGTGCGTGCGTTTCGCGTCGGAGATCAGGGGCCGCAGGCACTAGCCAGTTTCGCCGGAGAAGTCAAAGCACGTCGCGAGACGGTCTTGTCGTTCAGGGTCGCCGGCAAGTTGTCGGCGCGGCTGGTCGATGTCGGCAGCCGGGTTCGCAAAGGTCAACCCATAGCCCGTCTGGATCCCGATGATTACCATCTGGCTATCCAGAGCCTTAACGCACAACTGGTTTCGGCGCGGGCAGAGCGCGATTTCAATCGCAGCGATCTCGCCCGTTACCGGGAGTTGCTCGATCAACATCTCATCAGTCCGCCGGAGTTTGATCGTCATCAAACTGCATCTACCGCGGCACGCGAGCGGGTAGCGGCGCTTGAGGCGCAGCTCGGGCAGGCCAAGAATCAATTGGTCTACACCGAGTTGCTGGCCGAACGGGATGGCGCCATCACCGACTTGAACGTCGAGGTTGGCGATGTGGTTGCTGTGGGACAGCCGGTCGCCCGACTTGCTCAATTGGACGAAAAAGACGTGTCTATCGACATTCCCGAGCAACGCATCGGTGACATACGGCTCGCGCAAGAGGTCTTCGTGGCGCTTTGGTCGGACGGCCGGCCACGGTATCGGGCCAAGGTGCGCGAAATTGCGCCGGCGGCGGATCCGACCACCCGCACCTACCGGGTACAAGTCGCGCTTGTGGAGGGTCAGGAGCAGGTTCGCTTGGGAATGACCGCGACGGTTGAAGTACCCGTGGCGGGTACGGCTCACCGCGCCATACCGCTGTCGGCGATTTTTTCCCCGAAGACCGATCCACAACAGCCCCGCGTGTGGCTGGTGGATGCCACTACAGAAACGGTCAGATCTGTTCCAGTGAGCGTGGGGCGGAATGTCGCCGGCGAGCGGATCGAGGTGAGCGGACTGGCTACTGGGCAAATCGTCGTGACGGCGGGTGTCCAGCGCCTGGCCGAGGGACAGAAGGTGCGCTTGCCGAAGGAGAGTACCGTGGTCCCGCAGGAGAACCAGCCGGGGAACCCGCAGCCATGAGACAGTTCAATCTGACCGAGTGGGTGCTCAGGCATCGATCCTTTACGAGTCTGTGCCTGGTTCTACTCGTATGTGGCGGCGTTTTTGCTTGCCTGATGATGGGCCAAGGGGAAGATCCGGAATTCACCTTCCGGCTGATGGTGGTGAAGACGCTTTATCCCGGAGCGACCGCGCTGGAAGTGGAGCAGCAGGTGACCGATCGCCTGGAGAAGAAGATACAGGAGCTGCCCAATCTGGACTACATCCGCAGTTATTCCAAGCCCGGCGAGTCGGTCATCTTCGTCACGCCACGGGAAGACATTCCCGCTCGGGACGTGCCGGGACTTTGGTATCAGGTGCGAAAAAAAGTGGGCGACATCGCCCCGACATTGCCGTCGGGCGTTCTGGGCCCTTACTTCAACGACGAGTTCGGCGACACCTATAGCGTTATCTATGCCTTTTCCGGTGAGGGCTTCGGTTACGCCGGTTTGAAGGAAATCGTCGAATCGGTGCGGCAGCAACTGCTGCGTGTGAAGGATGTAGAGAAAGTGGACTTGATCGGGACACAGGAGGAAAAGATTTACCTGGAGTTCTCCGACAAACGACTCGCCGAATTAGGCCTGAGCGCTTCCACCGTAGCTCAGGCATTGCAGAGCCAGAACGCTATTGCCCCCGCGGGGCTCATCGTGGCGCCGCAGCGTAATCTGCCGATCCGCATCACCGGCCAGTTCGATTCGGTGGAAAGCGTTGCCAATACGGCCGTTCGCATCGAGGGTCGTACTTTGCGGATCGCCGATTTCGCCAAGGTAAGCCGCGGCTACGCCGATCCTCCCGAATACAAGATGCGCTTCAATGGCAAGGACGTGATAGGACTGGGCGTTACCATGAACAAAACCGGTGATGTCCTGCGGCTGGGCAGGGCCCTGGCTGCCAGCATGGCTGGCCTGCGGGCCGAGCTGCCCGTGGGCGTGGACATCGAACAGGTGGCCGATCAGCCCCGTGTGGTGCAGCGCGCCATCGGCGAGTTTCTGCGGACGTTTTTTGAAGCCTTGGCCGCCGTTTTGATCGTCAGTTTTCTGAGTCTCGGCTTTCGGACTGGCTTGGTGGTGGCTCTGACTGTCCCCTTGACGTTGGCGGGCACGCTGGTTTGCATGTTGATTTTCGGCATCAGCCTGCACCGCATCTCGCTGGGCGCTCTGATCCTGGCGCTCGGGCTGCTGGTGGATGATGCCATGATTGCCATCGAGATGATGGCGCGCAAGCTGGACGACGGCTGGGAACGCATCCAGGCGGCAACGCACGCCTACTCGGTTACCGCGTTTCCCATGCTGACAGGTACCTTGATTACGATCGCCGGATTTCTGCCGGTGGGTCTGGCCAAGTCGCAAGCAGGCGAATATACGGTGGCCATCTTTCAAGTGGTTGCGATTTCTCTGGTCCTGTCCTGGTTCGGCGCGGTGATCTTCGCGCCTTATCTGGGCCACTGGCTGCTCAAGGTGAAGCCTAAAAGCGAATCCCCGCACGACTATTTCGATACCCCTTTCTACCATCGCTTGCGGCGCTGGGTGGCCTGGTGCATGGATCATCGCCTCGGTATCGTGGTCGGCACCGCGCTGTTGTTCGCCGTGGGTGTGTTCGCCCTGACCTGCGTTCCCCAGCAGTTTTTCCCGCTCTCCAATCGCCCTGAAGTGATGGTGGACATGTGGTTGCCGGAAGGCAGTTCCTTCGCCGAAACCGAGGCGGCGGCTAAACGACTCGAGACCGTGCTTGCCAAGGATGTGGATGTCGAACACTACGCGGCCTATGTGGGCGGAGGGAGTCCGCGCTTCTTTCTGCTGATCACCCAACAGCTCAACCATTCTAATCTGGCTCAATTCGTGGTGATGACCAAGGACAGTACGGCGCGCGAGCGTGTCATACAGCGGCTTCGGCAAGCCTTTGCAAGCGATTTTCCCCAGGTACGTGGCCGCACCATGCGCCTGGACGTCGGGCCACCGCTGGAGTATCCCATCCTGTTTAGGGTCTTAGGCGAAGACGCCAAGGTGGTGAGAAACATCGCCGATCGGGTGAGCGCCGTGGTGCGCGCCAATCCCAACACCGTGGATGTGAACGACGACTGGAATGAGCAACTCCCTTCGCTGCGGCTCTCGTTGGACCAGGACAAGGCCAGAGCGCTCGGAGTTAGCAGCCTAGGACTGGCGCAAACCCTGCAGATGCATTACAGCGGCACACCGGTGGGGCAGTTTCGCGAAGCCGACAAATTGATCGATATTGTCTGGCGCGCCTTGCCGGAGCATCGGGTTGCCGCCCACGAACTCCCGGACGTCTCGGTGCAGACGTCCACCGGGCGATCGGTGCCCCTGTCGCAATTGGTCAAGACCGAACTCGTGTTCGAAGACGGCATCCGCTGGCGGCGTAACCGCTTTCCCGCCATCAGCGTGCGCGCCGATGTGGTCGATGGCATGTTGGCTCCCGACGTGGCGGCGCAGATCATCCCGCAGCTCGATGCCATTCAGGCGTCACTGCCGCCGGGGTATTTCATCGAAGTGGGTGCGGCAAAGGAAAACAGCTGGCTCGCGCAGAAATCCATCTTGATATGGATTCCCCTGGTACTGGTCGCCACGCTGATTCTGCTCATGGTGCAGTTGCAGAATCTGTCCCGCGCCTTCCTGGTGTTCATCACGGCGCCTCTGGGCGTCATCGGCGCGGCGTTTGCCCTGCTGTTGTTCCATTCGCCTTTCGGCTTCGTCGCTTTGCTGGGCATCATCGCCTTGGCCGGCATGATCATGCGCAACTCCGTGATACTGGTCGATCAGATCGAACAGGACGAGAAAGCCGGTCTGGACTCCTGGACGGCGATCCTAGAATCAACCGTGCGCCGCTTCAGGCCCATCATGCTTACCGCGGCGGCGGCGGTCTTGGCCATGGTGCCGCTGTCCCGCAACGACTTCTTCGGCCCGCAGGCGGTTGCGATCATGGGCGGCTTGACCGTGGCCACCGTGCTGACGGTGTTCTTCCTGCCGGCATTGTACGCACTCTGGTTTCGAGTCGAGCACCTGCCCCTTGACGGCCCACAGTCGCCGCAACTCCAGTGCAACCCCGTCGCGGGGGAAATCATCGCCATGCCCGCCGGAGAGGAGCTATGAAAATACTTGCGGTTCCAGCCCCGTTGCTCATTCCGGTGATCGTCGCTTTAACTGCATGTACCCCCACCCGCGTGGACAACAAGCTGCCATTGCCGGCTGTCCCCCACTACAGTCAATCCGGAGATACCCCGACGACGGTCGATCCATGGGCCTTGTCCTCATGGTGGAAGGGGTTTCGGGATCCCGTGCTCGACGCCTTGATTGCCGACGCGCTCGCTGCCAACCACGATATCAAGATCGCGAAATCGCGAGTGCGTGAGGCCAAGTCGATGATCACCATCGCCGAATCGGCCTTGTATCCCAGCCTCGAAATCTCCGGATCAGGGGGGCGGGAAAAGAGTCTGGATCGGGTGTTCGCCGTCCCCGGCCAACGCGGGGTCGAACTCATCGCTCCGGCTGGCAACCTAATCAGCGGTGGACTGGCGGCACGCTGGGAGGTCGACCTGTTCGGAGGGCGGCAACTGGAGGCCGAGGCGGTAAGCGCGCAGGCCGAGGGTAGCCGGGAAGCGGAGCGTTCCGTGCTCGTGGGCGTCCTGGCGCAAGTTGCCACCAACTATCTGGAGTTGCGGGGCACGCAGGCGCGGGCAGAAAATCTTCGGCGACGCATCGATCTGCAGCAGCAACGCTTAAAGGTGGTCCGTGCCTTCTCCCAGGCCGGAAGGGCCACGGAATGGGAGGTCGCGCGGCAGCAGGCCTTGTTGTATGGAACCGAGGCCACACTTCCGGCACTGGACAACGCGATCGCGGCGCTGACGCATCGACTGACGGTGCTGACGGGCAAGCCACCGGAGCAACGGGATACCCGTTTGGCTTTTACTGGCAGGCGACTTGCGACCCTACCCACGATACCCAATCTATTACCGTCGGCCTTGCTCGATCAACGACCCGACATGCGTCTGGCTAAGACCCAGCTAGACGCGGCGGCGGCCAGCCTTGGCTCGGCACGGGCGGACCTGTACCCCAAAGTGGTCCTTTCCGCCAGCGGAGGTCTGGGCACATTGGCCACCGGGGGTATGCCGACCTTGGCGGAAACCGTCTACGCACTCGGTGCCGGGCTTTCGGCGCCGATCTTCAACGCCGGTCGAATACGCGCTCACATTGCGGCACAGGATGCCAAGCTGGAGCAGGCGGCGGCCAACTACGAGAAGACCTTTCTCTTGGCCCTGGAGGATGTCGAAAACGCATACGTTGCTCTTCGCTCGTCGCAGCAGCGACAGCAACAGTCCGCTCAGGCTGAAGCCGCGGCCGATGCCGCCCATCGCCACGCCCAAGCGTTCTTCGAGCGCGGCGTGGCGGACGTTCTGGCGGTACTCGACGCCGAGCACATCCGCTTGGATATGTATGACGAATCTATCAAGGCCGACACCGCGGTTTCCGTCGGGCTGGTGTCTCTATACCGGGCGCTTGGCGGCGGATGGGATCTGAACGATGCTCCCGAGGCGCGAGCCCCGTGAAGCATCCACCATTCAGACAGCCGGCGCGGATATCTATCCGCTAAATCCCGGGGCACTCGACTGCAATGCCGCGGTGACGGCCGAAACCGCCGTATTCAGACCACGGCCCGAAGTCCGCCCGAAGCCGAGCAGGATGCTTTGCCGGCTCGGTTGCACCATATAACAGGGGGCGAGGTTCGACAGGCGTATGCCCTGGCTCGCCGAATGCCCGGCCGGGCGCCTTGCTGCGCGCGCGGGTTCTGCCGGCCATGGCTTCATCCGACCGAAATCGGTGCCGCTCTCGCCGATGCTGTCTCGCAAATTCGAATGAGCGGGTAGGCCAGGACGCGGGATCTCCGGAAGCCAGAGACCCAATAGTGATTGTTTCGTGACGACTTCGTGATCTTTTCGTTCGCACAATGAAATCGCCCATGGGGCACACCACATGAAGGAGATACACGATGCAATTCAATAAGCACAAGCTGACCGCTTTGATGACGGCGGGGATGCTCGCCGCATCAACGGGGGCCGATGCGGCCAGTGTGACGATTTCGATTACCAACCTTTCGGGTGCCGGCGGGCCGGCATTCAGTCCGTTCTTCGTGGCCTTCCACGATGGATCATTCGACCCCTTCAATCCCGGCTCGTCGGCGTCGCCGGCGATAGAAGCTCTCGCCGAATTCGGTAACGGCGCGGGTTTGTCGACCGAGTTCGCCGCTGCCCGCCCGGACGGCCTCAGCCGCACGGTGACCTCGACCACGAACGGCTTCGGTCCCGGCATTTTCCTTCCGGGCGGCAGCGGTAGCGTCACGTTGGATCTCGATCCCGTGAAACATCGCTACCTCAGCTATTTCGCCATGGTCGTTCCGTCCAACGACCGCTTTTTCGGCAATAACTCCCCGGTCGAGATCGAGCTGTTCAATGGCAGCGGCCAGTTTACGGGCGGGGTTTTCGAGGACGGAAGCGACGCTATCTGGGATGCCGGCACGGAACTCGACGGGCCGACGGGAGCGGCCTTCCTGGTCGGTTCAAACGCCGCCGACAGTCCGGCGCAAAATGGCGTGATTACGGCCAACGGCGATTTCTCGGTCTATGCCGGAAGAGCCACCCCGGCGGGCTACGATTTCACCGGTATTCCGGGCTCGGACGTGCCCCTGCTGCGTATCGGCGCCGTCTCCGCGGTGCCGGTGCCCGCCGCGGTATGGCTGTTCGGCAGCGCGTTTTCGGCGCTCGCGCTGTTCCGGCGCAAATCCGGACCAGCCACGAGCTGAGTGGCGTATTTTGATGCGAGCCTGCCCGGCCATGAAAACCGGGCGGTTTTCCCGCAGGGAGCAGCGGGTCACGGCGCCCGCTCTCGGGTCTGGCTATCCGAAGCACGTCGATGCCGACGGCCAGTGAACGACCCAGCCGGTCGCACCGGCCGGCATCCGGGCGGGTTCATGGTGCTCGGATGAAAATCAGCCACTCGGCACGGACGGGTCAATAAAGGTGACTGGAGCTGGTGGACCGGCTTGCACATAATCGGAGCGACCCGAATCAGACCGATACCTGTGCCATGAAACAAATCCTAGTCATCGAAGACGACCCCGATATCGGCGACATGCTGGACATCAACCTGCGGGACGAAGGCTACGCCGTGGAAGTCGCGACCGACGGCGTGGAGGGTTTGCAACGGCTGCGAAATAGACGCTACGACTTGCTGGTTCTGGATCTGATGTTGCCCGGCATCGACGGCCTGGAGATCTGCCGGGAGGTCAGGCGCATGCCCAGCTACCAGCCCATCGTCATCATCAGCGCCCGATCGACGGAAACCCATCGCGTGCTGGGTCTGGAACTGGGCGCGGACGACTATCTCACCAAGCCGTTTTCCGTCCCCGAACTCGTCGCCCGCATACGCGCCTTGTTTCGGCGCGTCGAAGCCTTGGGGCGGGAAGCGCAGGCGCAGACGGGGGTCGTGGCCTGCGGTCCGTTCACCATCGATCCGGCCGGCTACACGGTGTCGCTGGCAGGCCAGCCGGTCGCGCTGACGCTCAAGGAATTCGAACTGCTGCTGTTTTTCGCCCGCAATCCCGGCAAGACTTTTACCCGCATCGCCTTGCTGAACAGCGTGTGGGGCTATTCGCACGACGGTTACGAACACACGGTGAATTCTCACATCAACCGCCTGCGGGCCAAGATCGAGCGCGATCCGGCCCGGCCGGAATTCATCCAGACCGTGTGGGGCGTGGGTTACAAGTTTGCCGATTGCACGGAGGAGCGGGCATGAGATTCCGCTCGCTCTACAGCCGCATCGCGCTCACTTTCGCCGCCTTGATCCTGCTGTTCGGAGGCTTGTGCGGCGGGCTGGACCTGGTGGCGGCGAAAAATCACCAGCAGGAAATCGTCCAGCGGATCAGCCACGGGCTGGCCGCACATATCGCCGAGCAGTGGCCCTTGTTCAAAGGCGGCCGCGTCGACCACAAGGCGGCGACGGAATTGTTCCACATGCTGATGGTGGTGAATCCCAGCGTGGAGTTCTATCTGCTCGATGCGGGCGGCGCCATCCTGGCCTATGACGCGCCGCCCGGCAAGGTGCAGCTCAAGCAGGTCACTTTGGAGCCCATACGCGCGTTTCTGGCCGGTTCGCATTTGCCCCTGCAGGGCGACAATCCGCGCAATCCGGGCACACGCGAAATATTCAGCACCGCGCCTATCTCCGAGCGGGGAGAAACGGTTGGCTATCTCTACATCGTGTTGAGCGGCGACGACTACCGCCGCCTCGCCGCCGATGTCTGGCAGGGACATGTATTCCAGATCGCCCTGTGGGTGGGGGCCGGGGCCTTGCTGCTGACCCTGGGCGTGGGATTGGGCCTGTTCTCCGCGATCACCCGCCGGCTCGATGTTTTGACCCGGACGGTGACGGCGTTCGACGACGCCGACCTTGCCGGGAGTCTGCGGTTCGACCGGCCGGTGAGGGAGAGCGAGGACGAGATCGGCCGGCTCGCCGGCGCATTCACCCGCATGGCGGAACGCATCGCGGTGCAGATGGGCCAGATTAGGTCGCAGGACGAACAGCGGCGGGAAATGGTCGCCAACGTGTCCCACGATCTTCGGACGCCTCTGACCTCCATGCAAGGCTATCTGGAGACCTTGCTGCGCAAGTCCGATCAGCTCTCAGCCGACGAAAAGCAGCGTTATCTCGAAGTGGCCGTGCGCCAGAGCCGGCGGGTGGCCCATCTGGCCCAGGAGTTGTTCGAGTTGGCGAAGCTGGAATGCGAGGAAGTCAGGCCGGCCGTCGAGGGTTTCTCCCTGCCGGAGCTGATCCAGGATGTCATCCAGAAATTCGAACTCCGTGCGCGCGGCCAGCGGATCCACATGAACGCCTCATGGCGGCAGGAGGGAATTCCCCTGGTGTACGGGGACATCGGGATGATAGAGCGCGTGCTGAGCAACTTGATCGACAACGCCCTGCACCACACGCCCGAAGGCGGCGAAGTGCGCATCGAACTGGCTGCGAACCGGCCGAATGACGTGATCGTGCGGGTTTCCGACAGCGGCAGCGGCATCGCCGAGGAGCATCTCGCCAGCCTGTTCGACCGCCATTCGCCCTTGCGCCGCACGCCGGGAAGAGTGCGGGGCGGCTTGGGGCTGCTCATCACCCAGCGCATACTCCAACTCCATGGCAGCACGATAGAAGTGCTGAGCGGCCAGGGGCGCGGCGCGATGTTCACCTTCAAGCTGCCCACCACGGCCCCCGCCTGAGCGTATCGTGCAAGCCCAGCCCCCGGGGGGAGTGGCCGCACCGGTCGTCATGGAACGGCGTCCGCCGGCAGGCAGCCGTGCAGAAAGTGCTGGACCACGAGCCTGACCCAGGCCAGGGTTTCCGCTTCCGTGGGACAGGCTTCCAGTCCCAGTTGCTGGCGGTGAAAGCGTTCGCCGCGCAGCGCATTGAGGAATTGCCCCGCGAGGAAGCGCGCGTCGCCCTCGACGAGGCGGCCGGCCTGCTGCTCGGCCGCGAAAAATTCGGTTAGCCGTTCGAGCGTCCGTTCCGGGCCGTTGCGGTAAAACTCCGCGGCAAATTCCGGCAGCCGGTGGGCCTCGGCCATGATCTGGGCGCGCAGGCAGATGCACGCCGAACGGGTGATCCTGTTCAAATAAAAGCAGCCGAAGTTCACCAAAACCTCATCCAGCGTATCCGCAGTCGTGTTATGCAGAGGCAGGTTGGCGACGAATTCATCGCTCACCCTGCGGATGACCGCGCCGAACAACTCCTCCTTGCCGCCGAACTGGCTATAGATGGTGCGTAGGGAAACTTGCGCCTCGCGGGCAACGGTTTCCAGGCTCAAGTTGCCGAAGCCGTGTTCGGCGAACAACTGCATGGCCTGATCCAGCAACTGGTCGCGCCGTACCGTTTCCTCGCCTTTGCGGGGCCGCCCCGGACGAGTCGTCTTTTTCACGTCGTTTTGCAAAACATCCTCGCTATAATTAAATGAAACGATATGTTACCATTTTATTTGAAGACTTTGGCCTAGCCGCAGGGGAGAACGGAATTATGACCAAGATGATAGAAGCAAGCTCCAAGCCAGGGCAGCGAGCGGATGTATCCGCCGCCGGCGGACCGGCGCGCGGCATGAGCCCGATGCACGGTGCGAGGAGCTTGCGACGGCTGCTGCTTTCCGCGGCGGTTCTGCCCATCCTCGCCGGTTGCGGCCCATCGGCGCAAACGGACGGCGGAGCCAGGCCGCCCACTCCGGTCAAGATCGCCCAGGCGGTACAGCGCGAAGTGGTCGAGTGGGACGAATATCCCGGCCGCATCGAGGCGGTGGAGGCGGTGGACGTGCGCGCTAGGGTTGACGGCTATCTGGAGAAGGTGAACTTCAAGGCTGGCGACCGGGTGAAGAAAGGCGACCTGCTGTTCGTGATCGATCCCCGGCCCTTCCGCGCCCAGTTGAACTTCGCCCAGGCCGAGCTGGCGCAGGCCAAGGCCCGGCTGGAGCTGGCGCGCAACAACCTGAAGCGCGCGGAACACATGTTCAAGTCCAAGGCGATCTCGGAGGAAGAATACGACGCGCGCAGCAAAGGACTCGCCGAAGCCGCCGGCGCCGAACAATCGGCCGAAGCCAAGGTTTATTCCGCCCGCCTGAACCTGGAATTCACCGAGGTCCGGGCGCCCATCGCCGGGCGTGTTGGGCGCGAGCAGATCACCGCCGGCAACCTGGTCAAGGGAAGCGGGGCCGACGCCACGCTGCTGACTTTCATCGTGTCCACCGATCCGGTTTATGTCTACGTGGACGTGGACGAGCGTTCCGCCCTGAAATACCGCCGGCTGTCCGCCGCCGGCTGCGCCGACGGTCCCAAGGGCTGCAAGCCGGCGAACCTGGCGCTGGCCGACGAGCAAGGCTTCCCCCATGCGGGGGTCATCGATTACGAGTCGCCGCGCCTCACCGCGGCCACCGGCACCCTGACGCTGCGCGGTTTGTTTCCGAATCCCGACGGCCTGTTGAGCCCGGGGCTGTTCAGCCGCCTCAGGCTGCCCGGCAGCGCGCCTTTCCAGGCGGTATTGCTGCCCGATCGCGCCGTCGCCGCGGACCTGAGCCGGAAGTTCGTCTGGGTGGTGAAGGAAGACCAACACGTCGAGTCGCGCACGGTCGTTCCGGGCCCTCTGATCGACGGGCTCAGGGTCATCAAGGAGGGGCTGAAGCCGGGCGAGTGGGTGGTCACCGAAGGCATACAGAAACTCAGGCCCGGCGCGGCCGTGCAGGCCGAGCGGACCGCCGCGCCCGAAGCCGGCAAGCAATAAGGTCGAACTCCCATGGAAAAATTCACGCATTTTTTCATCGACCGGCCGATCTTCGCCTCGGTCCTGTCCATCGTCATCGTCCTGGTCGGCGGGCTCGCGCTGTTCGCCCTGCCCATCGCCCAGTATCCCGAGATCGCGCCGCCGACCGTGGTGGTGAGCACCGTCTATCCCGGCGCGAATGCCAAGGTGGTGACGGAAACGGTGGCGACGCCCATCGAGCAGGAGGTGAACGGCGTCGAGGACATGCTTTACATGTCCTCCCAGTCCACCAACGACGGCACCATGGCGCTGACCATCTCGTTCAAGCCCGGCACCAATATCGACAAGGCCCAGGTGCTGGTGCAGAACCGCGTGGCCCTGGCCGAGCCGAAGCTGCCCGAGGAGGTGCGCCGGCAGGGCATCAACGTCAAGAAGCGCAGCCCCGACCTGAGCCTGGTGGTCAATCTGGTTTCGCCCGACCAGCGTTACGACAGCGTATACCTGAGCAACTACTCCACGCTGCAGATCAAGGATGCCCTGGCGCGTCTGCCCGGTATCGGCGATATCCTGGTCTTCGGCGCGCGCGATTACAGCATGCGGGTCTGGCTGGATCCGGAGCAGATCGCCGCACGCGATATGACCGCCTCCGACGTGGTGCGCGCATTGCGCGAGCAGAACCTGCAGGTGGCGGCCGGCGTGGTCGGCCAGCAGCCCGCCAAGGCCGGCATCGATTTCCAGTACACCGTCACTACCCTGGGGCGGCTGATGGAGGCGGAGCAATTCGCCGGCATCGTCATCAAGACCGGCGCCGACGGCGAGGTCACGCGTCTCAGGGACGTCGCGCGCATCGAACTGGGCGCCAAGGATTACTCGTCCGCGCTTTATCTGGACGGGCAGCCCACCGTGGGGCTCGCGATCTTCCAGTTGCCGGGCTCCAACGCACTGGAGACCAAGGAGGCCGTCGAGGCGGCGATGAAGACGCTGAAGGCGAGCTTCCCCGAGGGGCTGGACTACAACATCGTCTACGACACCGTGGTGTTCGTGAAGCAGTCGATCGAGGCGGTGGTCAAGACCTTGTTCGAAGCCATCCTGCTGGTCGTGCTGGTGGTCGTGGTGTTCCTGCAGAACTGGCGCGCCAGCGTGATTCCCCTGATCGCGGTGCCCGTCTCGCTGATCGGCACCTTCGCCGTGATGGCGGCTTTGGGGGTCTCGCTGAACACGCTTTCGCTGTTCGGCCTGGTGCTGGCCATCGGCATCGTGGTGGACGACGCCATCGTGGTGGTGGAGAACGTCGAGCGCCACATGGCCCTGGGCGAAAACGCCCGCGAGGCGACCCGACGGGCGATGAGCGAGGTGACGGGGCCGGTCGTCGCCACCGCCCTGGTGCTGGTCGCGGTCTTCGTGCCCACCGCCTTCATCGTCGGCGTGTCCGGCGCTTTCTACAAGCAGTTCGCGCTGACCATCGCGGTGTCGACGGTGATCTCGGCCTTCAACTCGCTGACCCTGAGCCCGGCGCTGTGCGCCCTGCTGCTGGAGCGTGCCCACCATGACCCGGACCGCCTCACGCGTATCATCGACCGCTTGTTCGGCTGGTTCTTCAAGGGCTTCAACCGATTCTTCGATTCCTTCAGCTCGGGATATTCGCGTCTCGTCGGACGCCTGGTGCGCATGGCGGCCGTGGTGCTGGTGCTCTACGTGGGGCTCAATGGACTGAATTTCCTGGCTTTTGAAAAAGTGCCCACGGGCTTCATCCCCCAGCAGGATCAGGGTTATCTGATCCTCTACACCCAGCTGCCGGACGCCGCCTCGGTGGAACGCACCAACGCGGTGGTGCAGCAGGCGACCCGCATCATCCTGGACACCCCGGGCATCACCCACGTCAACGCCTATGCCGGCTGGTCGCTCTTGACCGGCGCCAGCCAGTCCAATGTCGCCACCATGTTCGCGCGGCTCGACGCGTTCGAGAACCGCGGCGGCCGGCCCGAGCTGCATGCGGACGCCATCGTCGCGAAACTGCAGCAACGCCTGTCGCAGGTGCAGGACGCCTACGTCGCCGTGTTCGCCCCGCCTCCGGTGCGCGGCATGAGTTCGGTCGGCGGCTTCAAGCTGCAGGTGCAGGACCGTTCCAACGCCGGCATCGAGGCCTTGCAGCAGGCGACCAACGAGCTGATTGCCGCGGGCAATCAACAGCCGGGCATGGTGGGCTTGTTCACCACCTTCCGTTCCGGCGTGCCGCAGCTCTATCTGGACGTGGACCGGACCCGCGCCAAGGCCATGGACGTGCCCTTGAGCGGGATATTCGAAACCCTGCAGATCTATCTCGGCTCGCTCTACGTCAACGACTTCAACCGCTTCGGCCGCACCTACCAGGTCACGGCGCAGGCGGATTCCGCTTTCCGCATGGGCGCCGCCGACATCGCCAAGCTGAAGACGCGCAACGCGGAAGGCGGCATGGTGCCGCTGGGATCGCTGATGGACGTCCAGGAAATCACGGGGCCCGACAAGCTGATGCGCTACAACATGTACCCGACGGCCGAGATCAACGGCGCCACGCTGCCCGGCATCAGTTCCGGCCAGGCCATCGCGACCATGGAAAAGTTGGCGCGTGCCGAATTGCCGCCGGGCTTCGATTTCGAATGGACCGAGATCAGCCTGCAGCAGATCCTCGCCGGCAACGTGGCCATGCTGATCTTCCCCTTGAGCGTGGTCTTCGTGTTCCTGGCCCTGGCGGCGCAATACGAGAGCTGGTCGCTGCCGTTCGCAGTGATCCTCATCGTGCCCATGTGCCTGCTCGCCTCCATGACGGGGATATGGCTGCGCGGTATGGACAACAACATCTTCACCCAGGTCGGATTCATCCTGCTGGTGGGCTTGGCGGCGAAGAACGCCATTCTCATCGTCGAGTTCGCCAAGCGGCGCAGCGAGGAAGGCCGCAGCCGCCACGAGGCGGCCATCGAGGCCTCGCGCACCCGCTTGCGGCCCATCCTGATGACCTCGTTCGCCTTCATCATGGGCGTGTTTCCTCTGGTGAACGCCCAGGGTCCGGGGGCGGAAGCGCGGCAGATCCTTGGCACCGCGGTGTTCAGCGGCATGCTGGGCGTGACCCTGTTCGGCCTGATTCTCACCCCGGTGTTCTACGTGGTGATCCAGGCCCTGGTCGAGCGCCGCCAGGCCCGCCTCAAACACTCTCGGCATGCGGAGGTCAAGCCATGAGCCCCATCACCACTCCGTCTTACATCCACCTGAGGCCGATCGTCGCGGCGCTGGCCACGGCCCTTTTGTCGGCCTGCGCGGTCGGGCCTGACTATCGCCCGCCGGCGGCGGAAACCGGGACTTCCGCATTCACCCAGGCGGCCCAGCCCGAGTTTTCGGCGCGGAGCGTGGAAGTAGCCTGGTGGAAGCTGTTCAAGGATCCCGAACTGGTCGAACTGGTCGACCAGACGTTGAAGAACAATCGCGACCTCCGGGCCGCCATGGCCAATCTGCGCGAGGCGCGGGCCCTTTATCTGGATGCCGGGCTGGACCTGCTGCCGACCGTCACGGCGCACGCCAACTACACGGAACAGAAGCGCAGCATGGCCGCGCTGAACAACCGGGCTTTCGTGCCGCGCGAGCTGAAGCTATACAACACCGGCTTCGACGCGTTCTGGGAAGTCGACTTTTTCGGCCGGGTACGGCGCAACGTGGAGTCGCGCGGAGCCGAGGTCGACGCCGAGGAGGCCAGCCTGCGGGACCTGACGGTCAGCCTGATCGCGGAGGTCGCGCGCAATTACTTCACGCTGAGAGGCATGCAGAACCAGTTGGCGGTGGCGCATAAGAATGCCGAGAATCAGGCCGAGACGCTAAAGCTGACCGAGGCGCGCCTGGAAGCGGGGCGGGGTACCGAACTCGACACCGCGCGGGCGCAGGCCCAGCTCGACACCACCCGGGCCACCATCCCGCCGCTGGAAGCCGCCGTGCTGGAGGCCATCCACCGGCTGGGCGTGCTCACCGGCCAGGCGCCCGGCGCGCTGACCAGCCGGCTTGCCCCGCCTGCCGCTATGCCCGGCGGGCCGGAAACCATAGAAATCGGCAATCCAGCCGACCTGTTGCGCCGCCGTCCGGACATCCGGGTCGCCGAGCGTCGCCTGGCGTCCGCCACCGCGCAGATCGGCGTGGCCACCGCCGACCTTTTCCCGCGCGTCAGCTTCGTCGGCAGTCTCTCGCTGGAAAGCACCACCTTGTCGGCCTTGGGCGGCGCGGGCTCCGACAGTTATTCGGTGGGACCGCGCATCAGCTGGGCTGCGCTGGATCTGGGACGGGTCTATGCCGGCATCAAGGCGGCGGACGCCCGCGCCGAAGCGAATCTCGCGCTCTATGAGCAAACGGTGCTCAATGCGCTGGAGGAAACCGAGAACGCCCTGGTCAATTACAACCGGCAGCGCGCGCGGCGCGACCTCCTCGCGCGGGCGGCCCAGGCCAGCCAGCGGGCCCATGAACTGGCGCATCTGCGTTTTCAGGACGGCGTGAGCGATTTCCTCACGGTGTTGGACACCGAGCTGCGCCTGCTGCAGGACCAGGAAAGGCTGGCGCTGAGCGAAACTGCCACGGCTACCGCGCTAGTGGCGGTGTACAAAGCCTTGGGCGGCGGCTGGGAAAACACCCCGATACCTTCCGGCTTATAGGTTCGTATCGGACGCCGCGGCGGGCGACGTGTTCGGTCTCGCCCATGCGTCGGTGCGCTCCGGCCGGCTCAGGGGCCGACGCGTTCGAGCACCTTGGCGCTCTCCTCGTCGGACTGGTAAATCCAGAATGCGGAGACGTGGCGGCTTTCGATGGAGGCCAGCAGGCCGATCCCCGCCGCGAAAAACCGGTATTGCGTGTCTTCGAGCCTGGCCGGGCCGACCCGCCCGCTGAATGTCGATTTCACCACGATCGCGTCGAAGCGGCCGGCGGGCACCACCAGCCGGCAGGCGCCGAGATAGTGATAATCGACCGTCAACACGCCGCGGTGTATCACCTCGGATAAGTCACCCGCGGAGTAGACGTTCACCGCCATCCTGATCCGGCGCCGCTCGCCCGGTGCGATCGCCTTGGGCAGCAAGGGTTCGGGTGGGTCGTAACGGGTCACCGCCCGGGTCCGGTGGTCTTCCACGCCCGAGATCGCCAGGCTGCCGTCGCCCAGCCGCTGCAGATATCCCACCTCGTCGTCGCCCGCTTCATAACGCCATCCGGCCCAGTCGGACTGGAGCGGCGTCTGGAAAATGCGGTAGCGCTGGGGTTTTCCGACCTGCGGCCCCCGCACGATACGAAACGATTTCGCGGTCGTAGCAAGCGGGAAATAGCGGCCCGGCTCGTCGATCACGGGCGCGTCGATTTCCGCGCCGACCACGCCCCGGCCCAGGGATGACTCGATGGATAGCCGGTCGTCGTCCGGCAGCTTCAACGGGGCTCCGTCCATGGCGGCGGACATTCCCAGGTGCAGCAGCAGACTCGACAACAGGGTGGCACGGGCAGTTGGGCTCATGGACCGTGGGGAGGCACAGGGTTTACCGGACATCATGCTACGCCATCGTTCCCGGGCAAGTCGACCGCAGGCCCGAGACCGTGACGAAAGCTGCGGAGGGACTACACTTTCCGCTCCTGCATGCCGCAGCCGAAGGATGGGCGCCGTCGAGCGCACTTACCGCATAGTCGGATTCGGGACCGGCCGGGTATCCGACCCGCGACCCCCATCCGCACGGCGGGCATTGCGTGTAAATCCCGATTCGAGCAGCGCCCCTAATAAAGATAAATGGAGCCCTCCATGACCGTCCCCAATTTGATATTCGGCAAACTATTCTCTTCCGACCGCCTCGACGAGGCCGTGCGCATCGTGGAAAAGCTGGCTCAGCGCGATTTCGACGTGAGCATCGACAGCGAGCGGCGCGACCGTTACGCGCCCTTGATGCAGGCGCTCGACAAGCTGCGCAAGTCCCTGGTGCAGGATCAGCGCCAGCTCGCCGCCCTGGACGTCGTCACGGCCAACGTCATGATCGCGGACGCCGATCTCAATGTCGTCTACATGAACCAATACGGCCGGCGGCTGATGGAAGAGAGCGAGGCCGATCTGCGCAAAGTCCTGCCGCATTTCACCGCCCGGAATCTGATCGGGGTCAACATCGACAGCTTCCACAAGAACCCGTCTCATCAGCGGAATCTGCTGGCGAACCTGAATTCGTCCTATCACACCCGCATCGAAGTCGGGCCGCGCAAATTCGCGCTGACGGCCAACCCCTTGCGCGACGACAAGGGCAAACGCCTGGGTACCGTGGTCGAATGGAACGATCGCACGGTATTCGACGAAGTCGAAAAGCGCACCCACATACTGGAAACGGCGCTGGAAACCGTCAGCACCAGCATCATGGTGGCCGACCCGGATCGCCGCATCACTTACATGAATCCGTCGGCGACCAGCATGTTCAAGGATCTGGAGCCCCGGCTGCGCACCCTTTATCCGGGCTTCTCGGCCGACCGCCTCCTCGGCTCCAGCATCGACCAGTTCCACAGCGACCCCGGGCACCAGGGCGAATTGCTCGCTGCGCAAAACAGCTCGATAACGACCAAATTGTCGCTGGGTTCGTTGAGCCTGGAACTCACGGCCAATCCCATCGTCGATGCCAAGGGACAACGCCTCGGCACGGCGGTGGAATGGTTCGACCGCACCCCGCAGGACTCTTTCGATCAGGAGATAACCAAGATGATAGGCGGCGTCATGAAGGGGCGCCTGAACAGCCGCATGAACGTGGAAGCCATTCCCCTGCCGCATGGCGTCTATCGCAAGACGGCCGAAGGGGTGAACTTGATACTGGATGCCGTGATCAACCCCTTGAACGTGGCTTCCAACTATGTGGATCGCATCGCTCACGGCGACGTGCCGCCCAAGATCACCGACAAATACCACGGTGATTTCGACACCTTCAAGAACAACCTCAACACCTGTATCGATGCCATCAACGCCCTCATCGACGACGCCGGCATGCTGGCGCAGGCGGCCGTGGATGGACGCATCCAGACGCGCGCCGATGCCGGCCGGCACCAGGGCGATTTCCGCCGCATCATCGAAGGCGTCAACAACACCCTCGATACCCTGCTCGCGCCCATCATCGCCATCAAGCAGGTGACCGATTCGATCAACACGGCGGCCAAGGAAATCGCCATGGGCAATTCGGACCTCTCGCAGCGCACGGAGGAACAGGCCTCCAGCCTGGAGGAAACCGCCTCCAGCATGGAAGAGCTGGCGTCCACCGTCCGGCAGAACGCCGACAATGCCCGCCAGGCCAATCAAATGGCGGTGGCGGCGTCCGACGTCGCGAAACGCGGCGGCGACGTGGTGCAGCGGGTGGTCGGCACCATGCATGACATCAACGAAAGTTCGCGCAAGATCGTCGACATCATCAGCGTCATCGACGGCATCGCCTTCCAGACCAACATCCTCGCGCTCAACGCCGCGGTCGAAGCAGCCCGTGCCGGCGAGCAGGGCCGCGGTTTCGCGGTGGTGGCCGGGGAGGTGCGCAACCTGGCCCAGCGTTCCGCTGCGGCGGCCAAGGAAATCAAGGCCTTGATCAACAATTCGGTGGACAAGGTCGACGACGGCGCCAAGCTGGTGGAAGAAGCCGGCCGCACGATGGACGAGATCGTCACCTCGGTGCGCCGGGTGACCGACATCATGGCGGAGATCGCCGCCGCCTCGGTGGAACAAAGTTCCGGCATCGAGCAGGTCAACCAGGCCATTACCCAAATGGACGATGTCACGCAGCAGAACGCCGCGCTGGTGGAGCAGGCGGCCGCGGCGGCCGAGTCCCTGGAAGAACAGGCCACGGCTTTGGCTGAAAACGTGGCGCAGTTCCATCTGGAAGGCTATTCGGAGCTGCCGCCCGCCCGGCCTCAGGCGTCCCGCCACGCCCTGCCGTCCCAGGCCCGGTTCGCCACCCCGAAAAAGCCCACCGCCGGCAAGCCGCTCAAGGTACCGCCCATCGCCAGCGACGACGAGTGGACGGAGTTCTGAGTCGCCGGCGGATCATAAACGGGTGAAAAATTCGCGGGGCGTCAGGCCCCGCGAGCGGAGCGCCCGCCCCGCACTCCGGGCGGAACTATTTGGATCGGAGCGTGCCCAGCTTTCCCAGCCAGCGCGCGGCGGGCCGACCCAGCCATAGTCGGGCGTCGGGCCGGTGCCGCAGCGTGGCGTCGAGAAAAGCGGTGCTGACGCTGCGCACCACCGCCAGTTGACGAATCTGTTCCTTGCGCTGGTCCGTGCGGCGCTTCGGCCTCGGCCCGCCCGCATAGCCACCCGGCCCGCCTCCGGTGCCGAAGGGGCCGCCGCCTTCTTGCGTATCGTCCTCGGCGTCATCGTCCGGCCATTGCGTTTGGCCGTCGTCTTCGGCGGATCCTCCCGGTTCTTTCGCACCGCCCTGCCGCCGCATCGTCCGGGGATCCGCGCCGGGCCAGTGTCCCGCGAATAGCGTGTGCCTGGCGTCGCGCAGCAGCAGCAGGTGTTTGTCGCCGGCCGGCGCATGTTGCCAAAGGGCGGAGCGCAGCGAAGGCGAGCTGATGCCGTAGGGATCGTCGTCTTCCGTGCCGGTGACCGCGAGCAGGGGCATCGCGATATCCTGGAAGCGGTTGGCGAGTCCTCCCGCGGCCAGGTCCACGGAAGGACTGAGTAGGATTGCGCCACGCAGCGTCCAGCCGCGCAATTCGGGTATTTTCGCCTTCACCGCTTCGCCGGCCAGAACCGCCGCGGTCTGGGCGCCGAGGTCGTATCCGGCCACGACGGCCTGGCTCGTGTCGAGCGAGGAATAGGGTGATAGCCCCGACTGCGCCCGGCGCTTGAGTTCGTCCAGCGCCCAGCCCAGATGCGTGAGGCGGCTTTCCAGCGCGGTTTGCGAAAATTGCTGGCGGCCGACCGCCCTCAGTTCGGTGCGCGGGCTCTTGCCCAGGGCCTTGAGTGCGTCGGCCGCGCTGACCGCCTGCACGGCGAAGACTGCGTAGCCCGCCCCGGCCCAGGCCTGCCGCCACAGCGGGGCGGAGTCGGCATCCTCCCCCATCCCCGGCAGATAGACGACCACGGGATAAGGCCCCGGTCCTTCGGGTGCCAGCAGCGAAATGGACAGGGCGGTTTGCCCATGTCGCCAGGTTTCCAGGACGGACTGGGTCTTGAAGTGTTGCGCAGGAGCATATCCGCCTTCGGCGGTAAATCGCTCCACGGCCTCCGCCGCTGCCTCGGGGTCGAGCCTGCCTGGCCCCATGACGCAGGCGCTGGCGGTGAACAGGTACAGGCATGTGGCCATCCATCGTAAGGGGCGAAGCGTGCGCAAGGCCGGTGCGCGCGTCGGGGATCGTTGTCGCTGAAAAGGTGTCCTCGTCACTCGTATTCCTGTGGTATGGATTCCGCGGCCGGGGGGCCGGTCTTGCGGCTGGCTGCCGGAGCCAGCGTCGGCGGGCCGCTAGTCTGGCGGATATGCGCGTTAACGGGAGTAAAGGATACGTAAAGCTTGGTAAACCCGTGGTCCGCGCGCCGATTTCCAGCGCGGCGAGGCTTCGCTATGATCTCACCCCAGGCCGAGGGAGCCCAAACGAGGAAGGCGACGATGATGGACGATGCTGTAGCAGCCGCGCAAACACACCGGGATTTTGCCCCGCCGACCGGCCCGGTCGCGGTGCCCATCGTCGCCGGGCGCGGCACGCGCTTCGTCGCCGATCCCGGCGAGGCTTTTGGCGCTCGCGCCGGGCGGTACGGCCACCTCAGCTCACCGCATTCGCTCGCGGCCGGATACCGGAAGCGCTCATGAGCCGGGCGGGAAAGGGAGGCCGCGGCGGCGATCCCGCGCGCTGGCTGGTGCTTGCCTATGCGAGTTTCGCCAGCGTGTGGATCTGGCTTTCCGACGAAGCCCTGATCTGGCTGTTCGACGATCGCGAACTGATCTTCCTTGCCAGCACCGTGAAAGGTTGGGTATTCGTGGCCGTCACCTCGCTATTGCTGTATGTGTTCAGCCGACGCCTGTTCGCCCAGATACTCTGCGCCTCCCGCTACGAGCGCGACGCACAAACGGAAAATGCGCGCATCCATGAGCTGCTGCGCTCCATCGTCGACAGCTCCACCGACGCCATCTTTGCGAAAGACCTGGACGGCCGCTACCTCCTGGTCAACCGGGAAACGGCGAGGCGCATGGGCAAATCCGCCGAACAGATCCTGGGCCGCAAAGATGCTGAAATCTTCCCGCCGGGTCAGGCGGCGGCCATCCGCGCCAACGACCGGCAGGTGATTGCGGCCAACTGCATCGGCAGTTACGAGGAGACGGTCACCACCGCAGACGGGGAGCGCGTATTTTTGGCGACCAAAGGCCCGCTGTCCGACGGGGCAGGCAATGTGGTCGGTCTGTTCTGCATCGCGAGCGACATCACCCGGCAACATCGGGCCGCCGCCGCCCTGCGGGCGAGCGAGGAGCGCTTGCGCCTGGCCCTCGATGCCGCCCGCATGACCACCTTCGACTGGAATTTTGCCCGCGGCCGTATCGTCTGGTCGAGAGGACACGAAACGTTGTGGGGTTTCGCGCCGGGAGAGTTCCGCGGCACCTACGAAGCGCTCGCGCGACGCATCCATCCGCAGGATCTGCCCGGTGTCCAGGCGGCGCTCGCCGAAAAAGGACGCAATCGCCCGTCATTCGCACGGGAGTTCCGCGTGGTCTGGCCGGACGGCAGTGTGCACTGGCTCGCCGTCACCGGGCGCTTCGAATTCGACGCCGCCGGGCGTGCGGTGCACTTGCGCGGCGTCGCGCTGGAAAAGACCGACCGCAAAGTCGACGAGGAGCGGTTGCGCAAACTCTCGCTGATCGTGGAGCAAAGCCCGGAGAGCATCGTCATCACCGATGCGGACGGGCGGATCGAATACGTGAACGATGCCGGTGTGCGGGCGACGGGCTACCGCCGCGAAGAGATGTTGGGGAAAAACCCGCGCATACTGAACTCGGGCAGGACGCCACGAGAGAATTTTTCCACGATGTGGGCTGCGCTGAAACGCGGCGACGCCTGGAAGGGCGAGTTCTACAACCGCCGCAAGGACGGCAGCGAATTCGTCGAATTCGCCATCGTCGCCCCGTTGCGCCAGGCGGACGGTTGCATCAGCCATTACGTCGCGATCAAGGAGGATATCACCGAAAAGAAGCGTCTTGGCGCGGAGCTCGACCGCCACAGGCTCCATCTGGAAGAACTGGTGGCGCAGCGCACCGAAGAACTCGCCGCCGCCCGGCAGCAGGCCGAAGCCGCCAACCGGGCCAAGAGCGCCTTTCTGGCCAACATGAGCCATGAGATACGCACGCCCATGAACGCCATCATCGGCCTCACCTACCTGCTGCGGCGTGCCGGCGTCTCGCCGCAGCAGGCCGCACGTCTCGACCGGATCGACAAGGCCGGGCGGCACCTGCTGGCCCTCATCAGCGACACCCTGGACCTCTCCAAGATCGAGGCGGGTCGGATACAACTGGAATGCACCGATTTCCATCTCTCGACCATACTCGACCCGGTCGTTTCCATCATCGGCGAATCGGCCGGAGAAAAGGGGCTCGGGATCGAGCTCGACCGGGACGGCGTGCCCCTCTGGCTGCGCGGCGATCCCACCCGGTTGCGTCAGGCCTTGCTCAACTATGTCGGCAACGCCATCAAATTCACCGACAAGGGCTCCATAGCCGTGCGCACCCGCCTGCTGGAAAGCGACGGCGACGATCTCGTGGTGCGTTTCGAAGTCAGCGATACCGGCATGGGGATAGAGCCCGGCACGCTGGCGCGGTTGTTCGAGGCTTTCGAGCAGGCCGATCCGTCGATAACCCGGAAACATGGCGGAACCGGCCTGGGACTGGCCATCACGCAGCGGCTGGCGCGAGCGATGGGAGGCGATGCCGGCGCCGAGAGCACGCCCGGCGTGGGCAGCACGTTCTGGTTCACCGCCCGCCTGCAGCGTGGCCGGAGCAACATGCCCGCCACGCCGGTCACGCGCGCCGAACACGCCGAGGCGCAATTGCGTGCGCGACACGGCGGTGCGCACCTGCTGCTGGCGGAAGATAACGCCATCAACCGCGAAGTTGCGCTAGAGCTGCTGCACGGCGCCGGTCTGCGGGTGGACACCGCGGCCGATGGCCGGGAGGCCGTGCAAAAGGCGCGGGAACGGGCCTATGACCTGATTCTCATGGATATGCGCATGCCCGTCCTGGACGGACTGGAAGCCGCCCGCGCCATCCGCGCGCTGCCGGGGAGGGAAACCACTCCCATCCTGGCGCTCACGGCCAATGCCTTCGACGACGATCGTCGTGCCTGCGCAGCCGCCGGTATGAACGACTTCATCGCCAAGCCGGTGGACCCCAAGATGCTTTATAGCGCCGTGCTGAAATGGATGCCTGCCGGGGCCGGTCGGGGATCCGCTATGGGCGCGGCCCAAGACTCGGCACCCGATCGGAAAAAAGACACGGTCCGCACGGAGGATCTCGAACGCCTCGCCGGTCTGCCCGGCTTGAACACGGCGCAAGGTCTGGCGGTGCTGCACGGCGATGCTGGCCACTATCTGGATTTGCTGAAGCAGTTCGTGGAATCTCATGCCGACGATCCTGCCCGGCTGTCGTCGCGCCTGGACGAAGGCGAGCACGACGCCGCCCGGCACCTGGCTCATACCCTCAAAGGCAGCGCAGCCACATTGGGCGTCGAGCGTCTTGCGGAAGCGGCGGCGCGCCTGGAAGCCGCGCTGCGGTCGGCGGGGGCCGAACGCCCGCCGCGCGGCCTATTCGATCCCGATCTGGACGCCATCGCGAGCGAACTCGCCGCCTTGGCGGGTGCGCTCCCCCTCACGCCCACCCTCCCGGCGTCGGTCCCTCCCGACCCGGAAGCCCTGAGACGCGCGCTCGACGAGCTCGATCTCTCCCTGGCGCAGAGCGACACCGCGGCCGTCGTCATCTTTCACGATAGCGTCGCGCCCCTGATGGACGCCCAGGGCTGGCCCGGCGACGAACTCGCGCGCCGAATTTATCAGTTCGACTTCGAAGGTGCGCGAGCGGTATTGCGAGCCCTGCACAGCCCAAGCGATAAACGCCTGTCGTGAGTCATCGTGTGACGAGCGCCTGTTCGAAAGAAGTGGAACGACTGCGGAATATGCGTTTCCGGATGGCCCGATCCATCGAACTTGTGCCCCCGCATCCCAATGCCGTTTAGTTAAGGGTCGTTCCCGCATGGCTGAGCGGAGCCGAAGCCAGCCGACCGCGCGGGCCGTTCGCTTCGACTCCGCTCAGCGAACGGGTTAATAGCATGTAGGTTGGGTTGGCGGAGACAACCCAACATATCCCGATACGGTCATGGTTGATAACCGTCACTCTCACGATCGAGCATTGGATCATGCGCTACCGTCGCGATTATACGGAGGGAGCCACGTATTTTTTTACCGTGGTGGTTTTCCGCCGAATTCATTTGTTCGATGACCCGGATCGGGTAAGGCAATTGCGTGCGGCATTCCGGGCGGAGAGGGCGCGGCGTCCGTTTTCCATCGACGCCATCGTGATTATGCCGGACCACATTCACGCCGTTTGGACAATGCCGGCGGGGGACGCGGATTATTCCATCCGGTGGCGCAATATCAAGCGCGCATTGACCCAACAGATCGAGACCGAAAACCGCCCGGCCGTGTCCGCGCGGCGACGGCATAAAAAGGAACAGGCGATATGGCAGCCGCGATTTTGGGAACATCGCATTCGTGACGAAAGGGATTATGCCCGGCATATCGATTACATCCATTACAACCCGGTCAAGCACGGGTATGTGAAGTGCCCGGTGGATTGGCCGTACAGCAGTATTCATCGATATGTCCGCCAAGGCATTTTGCCGGCCCATTGGGGATGCGGAGCCATGGAGTTTCCCGACGACATCTGCCACGAGTAGGTTGGTTTGGCGGAGACAACCCAACGACGACCGGTCGGCAGATATAGCCGCAGTGGTCAATTCGTCCACCGGGAAATGTTAGGTTGCGATGGAGCCGCAACCCAACCTACGCCGCTACCGCCCCGAATGGATCAATGCGTCCAAAGCCAAACATCGCGAAAGCACGATATGGCAGCGGCGGTTTTGGGAACATCAAATCCGCGATCCAGACGATTTCGACCGGCATTTCGCACATCCATAGCAATCCGGTCAAGCACGACCATGTTCCCCGCGTCGCCGATTGGCCGTATTCCACGTTCCACCGATATATCCGCGCCGGCGTTTACCCGGAAAATTGGTGTGGTGGCGAAAACCCGACGTTCGATGCCGAGGGTTTCGGCGAAACGCCGTAGAGTGGGCATGTTGTCATGCCCACCATTTTCCCGGACGGAAAATCCGTAGGGTGTGCACCGCACACCAGGCCGCGAGATTTTCGGAAACATGGGGAAAATATTCCCAGACATGTTTCAATCAATATGCCAAGTGGTGGGCGGTGCCCACCCTACCGGGCTACGCGGGCTTGGTATGCGGTACGCACCCTCTGGGACCACATGGTTTTGGCTTAGAAGGCGGTTTGGGTTTAGGTGTTGGGACATGTGGTGGCTTTTGTGGCTCAATTGGATCTCCCTGTTTTGGGCATTCAGGCTCTGTTTTACCATCTGGGCAGGAAAGGCCCCTTTTTCTAAAACCACCAAAGGAACAGTCCCAGTAAGTTCGTATTGTCCAGTTACTAAGCAAACCGGGGTAATACTGAAACTCCCAATTGCATTCGCAATTTGCTATTAGATATAGGCAGGTTTTTTTGCATTTCCGCACCGTACCTGATGCTTCATCAGTTACACTTAATTCCGTTTCAACTTCAACTGAACACTCGCCACTTACTCCTTTGCATTCACCTCCAAGCTTGCTCCCTATCGTTATTGTTTCCTTTTGCCCTCTCTCATACTTCCAATTTAATGGTTCGGATGCTGGCGCGCAATTTTGGTACTGCCTAATAAGTGGATAGAATGTTTTTTTCAATCCTACAGGTGAGCACTCATCCTTCTTTAAAGGGTTTAATGTAATCAAGCCAAATGGATCGCTGTATGAAACTGGGTTTCCGTCTGTGTATTCATATATGCTTATTTCAGGGAAGAAACTATCCCTCTGCAAAAACCTCCCCTTATCCGGATCGTAATACCTCGCCCGGTAATAATAAATCCCGGTTTCCTCGTCGTATTGCCTGCCCGTGAACATCCACGGATTGCCGATTGCGCTACGGGCCGTGCCCCAGGGATTGGGCAGCACGGGATTCCCGGCTCCATCAGTGATGGTCGGATGGCCGTAGGCATCGTAGGCGTAGCGCTCGACCACGTTGGCCGCGCCGTCGGTGATGGCTTCCACCGACCACAGGGCGTTCTGGTGGTAGTAATAGGTCTGCCCGCCCCGATCCATGGTCAGTACTTCGTCGATGTAGTTGCCGTAGACGTAGCTGGCCTCGGTCGTTCCGGTGGCGTTTTGCTCCTCGACGATGCGGGCGTCGTCGTAGAAATAGCGGGTTTCCTTGTTGCCGCGGGTCGGCCCGCTCTTTTTGACGATGCGGCGGCTAAGGGCGTCGTAGCGGTATTCGCCGACGACTTGCAACGGCCCAAAAGAGCTGACCTTGGTCAGCCGGTTTTCCTGATCGTACTCGTAGACGTAGCGGTCATCCTGGATCAGGTTGCCGTTGTCGTCGTAGCTGAGCGGCACGCCGTCGAGTTGGGTGATCTCGTTGACCGCGTTGTGCTGCCGGGTCTCGGTGACGCCGTCCTTGATCTTGTCGTTCCAGTTGCCGAGCTTGTCCAGGTCGTACTGGGTCTGGGTCAGCGGCAAGGGCACGTCGGAACCCACCAGATCGCCGACCTTGTAATGGATCAACCGGTACAGGTCGTCGTACTCGTAGCCTTCCGAATGGCCGGTGTCGTGCTGCTTTTCCTCGAAGCGCTTGTTGCCTTCGTTGTCGTATTGGTGGCCGAAGCCGGCAATGAGGGTGGGGCCGGCCTTGGTGTGGGTCAAGTCGGTGATCCAGTTGTTGGCGTTGTACAGGTAGTTGGCCGACGTGCCATTGCCGTAGGTGCGGGTCAACACGCGGTTGCCCGGATCATAGGCATAGGTCGCGATGCCTCCGCCATTGATGTCCGCCAGCCGTTCGCGGAAGTCGCGGTCTTCGGTGACGACCTTGCCGCTCGGATAGGCCAGGGTGCGGCGCCGGTTGGGAATGTCGTAGGCGTACGCGACCGGCTTGCCGTCCTGCGTGGATTGCACGACACGGTTGGCTTGGTCGTAGCTGAAGTTGACGATCCAGCCCGCGCGTCCCGCCAATATCATGCGCCCGCCGACGTCGTAGACAAAACTGTCGTCCGGGTCGACCTGGTAATCGCGCAGGGTCAGGTAGTACAGGTCGTTGTAGACGTAGTCGGTGATCCGGTTTATTGGGTCGGTGCGCCGTTTGAGGTTGCCGGCCTTGTCGTAGGCGAAGCGGCGGATGCCGGCGTCGGGATAGGTTTCCCTGACCAGACGGTTGACCTCGTCATAGACGTAGCGGGTGGTTTCGCAGTCAGCGGTGGGCGCTCCACCGTTGCAGATCGTGGGTGTGCCTTGCCCGTTCGTTTTGGCGGTGGTGAGCTCGGTGACGTTGCCGACCTGGTCGTACACCGTCTTGGTCCATACATCGTCGGCATCCCCGTCGCCACCGTTCGCCGTGCAATCGGTGTCGCCGACCTTCTGCACCTGGCGGATGCGGCGGTTGATGTCGTCGTAGACGTAGCACATCGCGTGGGCTTCGCGGTCGAGAGTCTTGACGAGATTCCCCGCCGGGTCGTAGGTGTGCTGGGTGGTCTGGCCCAGTGCGTCGGTCACAGCGATGAGGCGGTTGACGGCATCGTAGGAATATTGGGTGCAGTGGTCGTTGCCGTCGCATTCCTTGATCCGGTTGCCGATCCCGTCGTAGGCGTAGCCGGGTTTCGTGACGGAGTTGCTGCCCGCCAGCGGCCCTTCCGCGTCGCCGACCTGGATCAACTCGTTGCGGTCGTCGTAGGTATTGGTGGTGACGTTGCCGCCGGGCGAGGTGGTGGTGTTGAGGTTGTGCGCGCCGTCGTAGGTGTAGGCCGTGGTTTCTCCCAGGGCGTTGGCCTCGGTCTTGAGCAGGTTGTCGGCGGAATAGGTGAAAGTCGTGGCGTTGCCGTTGGCGTCGATGCGGGCGAGGACGTTGCCGACCGGGTCGTACTGGACGACCTCGGACCAGTCGTCGTCCGCCGGGTTGCCGGTCTTGTCGAAGTCGTCGGCGATGTCACCCACTTTGCGGATGGTCATGACGCGGCGGTCGACGTGGTCGTATTTGAAGTAGCTGTGTTTGCCCTCGGGATCGATCACGTGGCTGATGTTGCTGGAGCCCGGTGTCGGTTTTTCGCATTCCAGGGCCAAACAATGTATCGGCGGTATCGGCGCACCGGTGTCATAGAAGGTTTGCGTGATCAGGTCGTCGGCATCGCCGGTCGAGCATTCTTGTAGTCCTATCTTGCGGGACTCCTTACTCAGCCGATTAAGCCCATCGTATTCGAAGAAGGTGTAATGCGAGTTGGCGTCGATGGTGCAGATGCGGTTGCCGACCGGGTCGTAACGGGTTTCGGTGACATTGGACAGTGCATCGGTCACCTTGCTCGGGCGGTTCTGCACGTCGTAGGTAAGAAGTGTGACCTTGCCGCGCAGATCGGTGAGTTGAGTCCGGTTGTCGTTGCCGTCGTAGGCATATGCCGTAATCAGGTTCAGCCCACCCGGATCGCGGATTTCCTTGACCAAGCGGTTGCGCAGGTCGTATTGATGACTCGTCGCCTGGAAGGTGTCCGGCGCCTTGGTCGCCTGCTTCCTGACCTGGATGCGATTGCCTACGCCGTCATACTGGTATTGGGTGGCAAATCCCAAGGGGTCGGTTTCTGTTGCCAGCCGGTTGAGGCCGTCATAAACGTATAGCGTCACATGGCCGTTGGCGTCGGTGGTCTGGATGCGGTTGCCGACGCCGTCATAGGCGTACTCGGTCACATGCCCCTGTGGATCGATAGTTTTGATCCTGTTGCCGGCAGCATCGTATTGGTAGCTCGTAATGTGGCCGTTGGGGTCTTTTTCCGTCAGCACATTGCCGTGGGTGTCATAGGCCCATTCCGTCACAAGATTAAGCCCGCCGTCGTCGCGGGTTTCCTTGGTGCGGTTGCCGACGGCATCGTATTCGTAGCGGGTTACGGAGCCGTTGGGATAGCTGATCCGGGTGACGTTGTTGAAAACCGGCTCGTATTGGTAGGCGGTATCGAAATACTCGGCGGGGTAGACCAGGTAGCGACGTTCCTGGGTGAGATTGCCTTGGGCGTCATAGGTATATTCGGTCCGGTGGCCGTTGGCGTCGGTCACGGATGAGACATTCAATGTCGCGGGATCATAGGTGTACTTGGTTTCTGCGCCGTCGGGAGCGCGGATGCGGGTGATATAGCCGTTAGCGTCGTAGTCATACTGCCAGGTATTGCCCCGGCCATCGGTACGAAAAGTAGTGGAAACTTTTGTGGAAGGATCGACCTTGTAAACTCGGCACAATTGGGTCGCCAGCGCACTATCTTCGATGGCCCAGCTGTTGGGGTTGGTTTGGCTGAAGAGCTTAGCGTCTGTGCCGTCAGTGGTGAACAGCGGTTTGTCTACCTGGTAGCCAAAGTTGAAGCGGCGCCCATCGCGATCCAACTTTTGGGTCATCTGGTACAGGTAGTTGTAGGAGTAGCTTTGAGTTTTCCCTCCTGGATCGACGATGCGCAGTAGTTGGGTGTTGGTGCCATCGTATTGCAGGGTGGTGACCTTGCCGCGTGGGTCCGTGATGGCTGAAAGCTTGCGGGCTGCGTTGTATGTCAGATTGAGGCTGCGGCCATAGGTGTCGGTAATGCTGCTCAGCAAGCCGCCGGTATAGGCCAGGGTGGTACTGATACCTTTGGGGTGGCTGATCTTTTTCAGCCAATATAACTGCTGGCCGTTCAGCGTCGGGCTGCCGGCAACCAGGGAGAATTCGTAGCGGGTTTGGTCTTTGTAGATGACGGTGAAACCCGTGGAGGTGCGGGTTAGGGTTTCGAAATAGCCCGCCGTTGAAACGTAGCGAGTGCTCGATATAGGGGTGTATTTGGTTACCCGGCCGTTGCCGTCGTAGCGGAACATTTCCATCCGCTGCTGGAATAGGAAGATGTTATAGCTGTGGGTCCAGCCCACACCCATGGTGGTCAGGACACGGCCGAGAGATCCATCGGCGTTGTAGCTGTCGTAATTGAAATCTAAGTCGACATTACCGTCGGCGGTGCCTCCGATGCTCGGGCCTGCGTAACTCTCCTTCATATTGCCTTCGGACAGGCTGGTGGCGGTGCCGGAAGTTGCGTTTGATGGCAAGTTCGACGGCCCTTTGCTTACGCATGTCGGGCAGGGGTTCAAGCAGGCTAAAAATTTGGCCTCGGCAGGAAAGGCCAATAGCAAGGTGGTGAATAGAACGAGGGCGGAAAACGCGGTGCGGTAGCAGGCAGCCATGGCGATTCTCCCGTGAGTGCATTCTTGAGCGGTTCAGGCGCGCCGGGTTCTGTACATGGCGGGCAGGAACAAGGCCATGAGCCAGAGCGTGGCGGGTTCGGGGATGTTGGCCACCCGTTCTTCTGCGTCGCCTCCGTTCAGTAACGCGTAGCGGACGCCGTAGTGCAGGTCGAGGGTGTTGGTGAGCAAATAATTCATCTTGCCCGCCTTGTCACGGCTATTGGGGCCAATGACCAAGTGTGTCCTTAGGTCTTGATCTGGAACCAATGCGTTGATCGTCACAAAACCTACGTCGTCGCCAAAGAGTTGCTGACTGAAAGTGACTTCGGCTTCGGCCAGCACACCGTATTGGTCCGTTTTGACACTCAGGGCATAGTCTATGAGCACGTTGAAGGTGACGCTGACCGGGTCGCCGTCCGGGCCGCCGGTGATTTGGAAATAGCTAGGCAGGAAAGGATCATCGAGGCGCACGGTGCCCTGACCTTGGGAAATGGCGCTGCCCTCGACCTTGCCGGGAATATTTCCGTCGGCGGTGGCGCTCCCGCTGATCTCGAGATAAGGCGGAGTGGGAGGCGGATCGATGGCTACACCGCCGGCACTGGCCCAGGTGACGGCCGCCGTGAAGGTGGCGGTGTCGGGGCCGATTTTCTCGTCGATAGGAGGTTCGCTAAAAGAAGGACTGAACTCGCCCAGGGAGTTGTTGGCGCTGGCTTGAGCCTGAAGTATCCAGGGCCCGGTGAATTGCACCGTTCCTGTTTTCGGCGCGATGCCCACATCGTGGAAGGTCAAATTGCTGTGGGCGATAGCGGTGGCCCAGGCAGGACCTGCACCGAGAGTGACTGCGCCCAGCAGGCCGGCCGTAAAGATTGTGCGGAATGCAGGTTTGAACATTTTTATTCCTCACAGACGTTGTTATCTGTCCATCTACGGTTCGTTGTCGACATGGACTGATGCGTTACGCGCCAAATTCCTGGTTGCTCCCAAAGCTCCATAGCGCAAAAAAACCGGGCCACCGAGTGTGACTTAATCGAAGTCACACTCGGTGGCCCGGCTTCCGTTCGTCTTGATCCGCGATATTTCACACCTACTTACCGGTAGGTTTGCGTTTCGCTTTTTCATCCAGTCGCCTTCTATGACGTGGTCGAGTATCGCGTCTGCGGTTGAATATCGCCGAAGAATTATTCTGATTAGTATCCTTATGCAGCTAATACCCAAAAACCTTGCTCCGGCAGAGGTTGCCAGAGCCCAGATTCCTTGAATAGTTACCGGAGTAATGCCAAACCGCGAACAGCTACTTTGTCCCAGCTTGGGGGACCTTGCTAGTCAGGAAAATTACTAGAACCGCCTCTCGAGTATCGGCTTACTAGGCTCAAAACCATATTGCCGACTTAATTCAAGACATCGCGTTTCTTGTTGCTCACGAAAACAGGGCAATAATTACGCCATATGTTCAAGCTGTTGATAGTAATAAAAAGAAGAGCCTGGATCTCCCTTGATTAAGATAAGGTATGTATCAGATCTGCGACACACTCTTATCATCGAGTAGGCAAGCGATTGATTTTTAATTAGATATCCATGTGTCTTATATATGAGACGAAGTACATTTGCCGGCATCTTCCTTGTTCCGTCAAAAGTATTAAGGAAAGCTGAGTCGGCAAGCTGAAATTGCCAACCGCCGGACTGCTTAGATATTTCTTGGGTGCTTCATAGCGTGGCCGGCATATGTGCCGGGGCAGGGCAATCGCATGACGGAACATAGCGCGTCATACCGCCAGGGAATGGCGGAATCCAGTGACAGGGGTGTTACCTCGAACCCATCCATGGGGCTTGGACTCCGGCAGTTCCAATTGCAAGCGTCGCTTGAGTCGCGACCGTCCATGCCGGAAAGACGGATTCTTTGTGGGACCGCGGTTTCTGGATAGCCCGTGGGGGTTGCCGATATCGCGCTCGATGCTGTGGCATCAGCGTTTGGGCATATTTATTCGCGTGGATCTCAATACCCGATTCGGGTCGCGTGCGGTCATCGTATTCCGCTATTCAACGACCGTTGTCGAGTATTTGAACAACTCAAACTTTCCAGTCGTAATCCACCGTCAGCGGCGCGTGGTCGCTGAAGCGCTCGTCCTTGTAGATGCTCGTCGAGAGGGCCTGGGCGGCGAGCGCGGGGGTGGCGATCTGGTAGTCGATGCGCCATCCCACGTTCTTGGCCCAGGCCTGGCCGCGGTTGCTCCACCAGGTGTAGGCCTCGCCGGTGGTCTCCGGATGCAGGCGGCGGTAGACGTCCACCCAGCCCAGTTCGTCGAACACCCGGGTGAGCCAGGCGCGCTCTTCGGGCAGGAAGCCGCTGTTCTTCTGGTTGCTTTTCCAGTTCTTCAGATCGATTTCCTGGTGGGCGATGTTCCAGTCGCCGCAGAGTAGGACTTCACGGTCGGCATTCGCCAGATCCGCCAGGTGACCGTAGAAATAGTCCATGAAGGCGTATTTGGCCGTCTGCCGGTGTTCGCCGCTGGAACCCGAGGGCAGGTAAACGGAGATGACGGATAAGTTGCCGTAGACCAGTTCGAGATAGCGCCCCTCGGCGTCGATCTCGGCCACGCCCAGGCCTTCGACGATACGCTCGGGCTGGTGTTTGGCGTAGAGTCCTACGCCGCTGTAACCCTTCTTCTCGGCGTAGTGGAAATAGCCGTAATAGCCGTGCGGATTGAGCATCTCCGCCGTCATGTCGGCGGTCTGGGCCTTGAGTTCCTGCAGGCAGACGAAATCGGCGTGCTGTTTTTCCAGCCAGGGCAGAAAGCCCTTGCTGACGGCGGAGCGTATGCCGTTGAGGTTGGCGCTGATGACACGAAGCATGTGGGTTTCCCGTTGGACGATGGCTCATCTTAACGGCGATGCGGGCGGATTGCCCGCTCCCCCCGGGAAACGGTCTGGTGCTTATCCACAGATTGCGTGGAAAAGCCTGTGGATAAGGGTGTGAACATGACGCGATCACCCAGGGTTGGCGCCGCCGGGAACGTATCGTCCAAATCCGATGCAGCCGCTTCGGGGGACGGACTAGGGCTGCGGAAAAGGAACTGCCGTCCCGGGCGGGACGGCAGCAAGATCCAAGGCTTCAGTCTTCGCCGTCTACTCGGTACTGCTCCGCCAGCGCCGGACCGCCGAGTGCCGGGTCGCTGACCGATGCGCGGCCGGTTTCCAGGCGGCCGGCGAAGCGTCGGCTGTAACCGGTCTCGCCTGCTACCCGCACGGAGAAGTCGTACCAGTTAGCGCTCTTGCGCAAGGGCCACTGCAGGATGCGTTCGGCATGGCCGGGGATGGTGAACGTTTCCGCTTCAAGCTCGTAGTATTTGTTCGCTGCCAGGGTGAATACCGCCTTGGCCTTACCTTCGTTGCGCAGTTTGATGACGAGCGTTCCCCTGTGACGGTCGTAGGCGATCCGCACCTCGGGATTTGCATCGAGCTCCGACGTCCGGGCATGGCCGGTGAAGTGGCGGTGGAAACCGTTCGGTCCGAGTACCCAAAGATCATAGGCGCCCGCACTCGCCGGTGCCCAATGGCCGGTCAGCTGCTTGCCCGGCTCGACCGTGTAACGGCGCGGGATGGAGTTCAGATCGAGGCGGTCGTAGACGTGGAAGACGGCCGCCGCCTTGCCCGTATTGCCAAACACCAGTTCGATCCGGTCGGCAGCCACAACCCGGTCGTGCACGTGCAGCTCGTAGGGCAGCGCACGCGAAGGACGCAGGCCCGCGGCCTGCACCGGCAGCGTGATGGAAGCCGGCGTGGCGGGCACTGTGCGACCCGGCAGGGCGCGTGCCTGCTCGGCGAGCGCCAGGGTGTCCGGCAACTGGTTCAGGAATTCCTGGTCGTTCGGGTCGGCGAAATTGAAGGCGGTCGTCAGGTCGCCGCAGACCGCCCGGCGCCAGGGGGAAATGTTGGGTTCCAACACGCCGAAACGGGCCTCGATGAAGCGGATCACCGAGGTGTGGTCGAACACCTGCGAATTCACCCAGCCACCCTTGCTCCAGGGCGAGACCACGTACAGCGGAACGCGCGGGCCGAGTCCGTAGGCGCGGTGCAGCAAGGCCTGCTCGGTGGCGTTATTGTGATAGCTGACCAGATGCTCGTGGTATTCGCCGATGGTGTCGACGGTCGAAGCACCGGCGAGTTCCGCCTGGGCCGGATCTTCGTTCCAGGAGACATAGGAAGGCGCGGCCGGCGGCGGCACGTGGTCGAAGAAACCGTCGTTCTCGTCGAAGTTGACGATCAGCACGGTCTTGCTCCAGACCTCCGGATTGGCGGTCAGGGCGTCCAGCACGCGGGCCGTGTAATCGGCGCCCTGGGCGGGGCTGGAAGGACCGGGATGTTCGGAGCCTTCGGCGGTCGCGACGATCCAGGAAACCTGGGGCAGCAGCCCGGCGAGCACGTCTTCCTTGAGCTTGTCCAGGTCGCGGGTGCTCACGCCGCGCTGGCGCAAGGATTCGGAATAGCCCGGCCGCTGGAACCACGCGTCGCGGAAGACATGAAAGCCCGCCAGGGAGTTGTCGGTGAAGTTGTCTTCCATGTTCTCGTACACCTGCCAACTGATGCCGGCCTCTTCCAGCCGCTCGGTGTAGGTGACCCAGCTGTAGCCGCCGTCGTTGCCGGGATTGGCGTCGAACCAGTCGTAATCGTTGTAGGTGGCCGGGCCGTTGCCCAGCGCCAACGGATCGTTGCTGCCGGTCCACAGGAACAGCCGGTTGGTGTTGGTGCCGCCCTGGAATGAGCAATGGTAGGCGTCGCAAATCGTGAAGGCATTGGCCAGGGCGTACTGGAAAGGAATGTCGTCCTCGCCGTAATAGCCCAGCGAATGGTTGAATTTCGCCCGCGGCCATTGGTTCATCCGTCCCTCGTCCCAGGCGTACTGGGCGTTGGTCCAGGAATGCGGCGTGCCTTCCACGCGCATGTATTCGAAATGCTGCTCGGTGTTCAGATGGAAGGGAACGATGGCTTCCGGCGTAGCGGTAGAGGACTGGTTGGGCTGGTACCAGACGGTCTTGCCTTCGATGCCGGGCGCATCCGCTACGGGTATGGGGAAGGGGTCGGAGAAGCCGCGCACGCCGTGGAGCGCGCCGAAATAATGGTCGAATGAACGGTTTTCCTGGGTGAGGATGACGATGTGCTCCACGTCGCGGATCGTGCCGGTCTTGCGGTGGGCTTCGATCGCCATGGCCCGCTGGATGGCCGGCGGAAACAGGGAAAGGGCGGTGGCGGCGCCGGTGCCGGCCGCCAGGGTGCCGAGAAATTCGCGGCGGGTTTGTTTGCTCATGGATGGTTTCCCTTGGAATGGAGGTCGTGCGAGGTTAGCCCGGGCGCTGTCTCGCCTCCCGGTTGGTCCCGAAGCCGGCGTGCACCGGCCGCAGGTTGCGAGAACCGGCCCGGTGCGAACGGTGGTCGACAGGCGGCATCATTCAAGCTCGCCATAAAGCTAGGGATACGACCGTTCCAGCTCCGCGACGCGACAAGCTACAGGGACAAAATGACACGGCTGTTACACCTTCCAAGCGGAGTTTCCGTTGGGTGGCACGGTGCCCGTCCCGGCCGCTGACGAAAGACTTCGTGGGCCGCGCCAGCCATTCCGGGCCGCTTGTTGCAATAACCGGCTTGCTCGTTCGTTAAGTGCCATGTATCGCTTGGCGAAGTATGGCCGCAGGCTGGAATGAGCTGCGGCGAATTCCAGCATTGCAAGCCTGCGAACTGGAATTCCTTCGTTATTCCAGTTCGAGTATCTCTCCCGATAAAACCAGTATCCACAGTCGAGGTGACATCACTAATCTTTTTCATCAGCAGCCGATAACCCTTGTGCTCCACCCGTCACAGTGACAGCCAGTTCGCCCCGGAATATAAAACAACAGAATTCGATGATGTGGACAGGATTAATCACAGTCGAAGGTTTGCTCGAGCGATGGAGCTCGCAAGCTCTCCGCATCTTACGGCCCTTTTGAGGTTGGTCGCTTACTTAAAAACACGCCAGCCTGCTATATTTGTAAATCTAATGTATTTCTCAATTTGATTTTCAAGCAGGTTGAGATTTACTTCAAATTCATTTCGTGCTTTTACACTTGATTCGTGCAATGCAGATAGATCATATGTGTCTTCTGTCAAATGGCTATCTCTTTCATATTTATTTTTTTCATAAAAGTAGATCGTGCTTCCATTTTGCTGAATTTTTCCTAGGGTTTCATAAACTCCATCTTCAGGATCAAAGAGGAATCTTGATTCTCTGTATGACTTTGTAAAATTGATGGATTTCTCTAGTATTTTGTCTGTTGATTCGTGCGAAGTTGCTTGATAATATTCAAGGGCTGTTAGATAAATACTAAATCGTTTATTGTGCAAATCTAATCTTGTCTTAGCGCTTGAAATTTTCAGTTGAGAAAATAAAACTACAAATGAAGCAGCGCTTACCGCTATCGCCGCTATACTGAAAATAGTTGTTTTATCCATGTCGCCTCCTTCGAGCATTAATATTCGATTATAGGTTGTTTTATGCTCATGTCGGACGGAAATACGGGGTGAAGTGCATCGGGATTCTTTTTCAATGCCATTTCAACAAATTCCTTGTCTTCTTCAAAGATGTGCATGATTTTGAATTTTTTCACACCTATCTTTGCCGCTCTTCTAATGTCGTACAAACTTTTTCCTCTAAAATTCATTGTTCTTATAAGTAGCGAGTACAGTTCATAGCTAAAACGGCTATTTAATTCATCAATTTTTGAAGAAATAAGAGGGGTGCTGATAGTGTTGGGTAACGACTTGAGGCATTCAATCAAGTCATTTTTCTTTGCTTTCGGTGGTGGTGTTGCTTGGTTTTCAGTGCATAGACTTTTTAGTTCGCTGATCTTCAATTGACCAAGTACCTCTTCAATCGTAGTTGGAACAAAATCCTTTTCATTGGAAAGCGAGCGGGAAATTTATCAAGTTTTGTAAATATTTTGTTCCATTCCTCATATTCATTCCAATGCCAGTTTCTGCCTTTGAAATACTTTTCCCAAACAGTGGCTTGATAACGTCCCATATTTAGGAATCCTCCCTCGCCATTTTTGATAATAGAGTTAATTTCCTTAGCTTCACTTGCTGATAGTCCAGATATGTCTGCAATCATTGTTTTGAAAACTTCGTCATAGCATTCAAAAATTTCCTGCTCTGGTTTGATTGTTGGTATTGAACGATTAGTATTAACCTGAATGTTGGTTTTGATAGCAGGTACTTCGTTTTTTTGTATTGATTTCAAAAAATCAAAAAGTCCCATTGTTTTCTCCTCGTTCACAAGTTCAAGCAGAGCCACAGGATGCGGTTCGCAAGCTCACCGCGTCCTGCGGCGCTGCATGTCGTTTATCAGATGGATCGCCTCGGCGATCGTGGTCGCCGATATCTTGCTGATGCAGCACTCACCGCAAATCGATGCATGCTTTCGAACCAATTCGACTACGAAATCCAGAGTCAAAGCCACCTCGGACTCCTGCGCTATTTCGATATGGCCGAGCGCATTTCGAAGCGCATGAACCTTGCCGGCAGCATCGATCAGGACATCCCCGGGGTTGAATCGAATGTCGTGCAGATCGGGATGGCTGTTGATTTCTTCGGGCGAATTTATGAACGTCAGTTCGTCGTCGTTTACATATTTGATTATCGCGGGCCAGGAAACCACGGTTTTCTCCCAATGAAAACAAAGGATTGCAGGATGGGGTGAGCGTGCGAACCGCATCGCTACCAACGCGAAAGCTCTCTGAGCTCCACGCTCACCAAGCAGGCAAGATACGCCGGATGATCGCGGAAACTCGCGTCGATGCCTAGCGGTTGATCAGGTTTCTTGAGGCCTGGATCAAAGATGCCGGGGGCCAAGCTTGGTGCCAAGGCGCAAGTCTGTAGCCAGGACAAGCCATGGGCCGCGGCCCATGGTCACGTGGCTCTGTTGGAACGATCCCCTGCGCGCGTCAAAACTTACTTCTATGACCCGCGGACACAGTATGCGGCCTAAAGATATTCAATTGCCCGGTCAATAAGCAGAGTCATCGGTGCCGCCGCAACAGACGGTTCGGTTTAGGTATCGTCGGCTTGTAACGACGGTCGGACCGAGGTTCCCCCAATGATCCGTCCGTCGACGGCTCGGCGCTTGCGAGTAACCATACAGAACTCGCGGGATTGGCGGCGAACAAAAGTCTTGCGCGTTGTGCGGGGAAATGGGGAAACGCCGCATCGATTCGGTGGCTCGCCTGCCCCCGCCGCGCCGGATAGCACCGTCGCCTGCGAAAATTTCGTAACTTCTGGGCGACATTCCCGTTCCATGGGTCTTAAACGGCTGGCAGGACCCGCTCGGGCAGTGCCATCTCCTACAGGGCAGACGTCGGCCCGGCCGTGAGACGCGTGGCCTAAGCTTCGACTCAGAGGTTGCCGAGCTTTTCAGATCTCTCGGGTCGCGCTCCACGCCGGCCCGCCGAGTCCTCGTCGACCTTAGCCCGGCTCCGGCCCACCTCCGAGTAGTCTGGTCACGACACTTTGCTCGATTTTGGGGCAGAGGCAGTCCCTGGCCGCCGCCCAAGCCCGTCAAATTCCATCTGATTTACAGGGACTTATCCCGTTTCCATATCCCTTGTTCGCTGGCTGGCATGCGATCTGCCAAGTCGCTGTGGTCAGATGAAAGCATCGTTCCCGCTCGGGGCTCAACGACGAGCGAACGAACATCCGTTTCATCTGACGCGTCACTCCGGCGCATTCCACTTGCGGGGCGGCAGTACCCAGGTATCCAGGGGGCCGCCTCGACGCGCCGAAAACAGGGAGCTTATTCCATAGGATCGGGCGCGGGTCCGATGGTTTTTCCGAAACATCGAGGGCCGAAGCTGGAATGCGTGAGTCCATAGAGCCGGTGCTGGAAAGGCCGGATCACCGATCTTTTACTACCGAGGAGGCCATTAGATGCCAGTCAAAAACACATTTTCCTGTGAACGCGGGCGACACCATCGCTCGGGGGCGCGTCCGAACAGGCTGCGCTCGAGCGTGATGCTCGCGTTGTTATTGGGAGCCGGCGCCGCGTCTGCCGGCGCTGCCGCGGACGTCGCCTGGGACGAAGCCGGCGGAAGCTGGACGACCGCCGGCGGAACGCCGCGGGGTACCCGTTACAGCGGGCTCACCGAGATCACGCCCGCCAACGTCGCCAATCTGAAGGAAGAATTTTCCTTCAAGACCGGCGTTAAAGGCAGCCACATGGGGGAGCCGCTCGTGGTCGGCAACATCCTTTACGTCGCGACTCCCTATCCCAACAAGCTCATCGCCTATGACTTGAGCAAAGGCGAAATCAAATGGACCTACGCCCCCGATGTGGACGAATACGCCCAGGGCGCCAATTGCTGCGGCGGGATTGTTCGCGGGGCGGCCTATGCCAAGATCGATAGCACGACGGGCGTGATCGTGTTCCCCCTGCTGGACAACACCGTCGTGGCGGTCAACGCGACCACCGGCAAGGAAGTGTGGCGTAACCATCTCGCGGATCCGCGCACGGGTGTCACGATGACGACGGCGCCGGTGATCGTCCGGGACAAGGTCATCGTGGCCTCCTCCAGCGGCGAGATGGGCGTGCGCGGCTGGGTCCAGGGGCTCGATCTCAAGACCGGCAAATCGCTGTGGAAGGCTTACAACACCGGTCCCGACAAGGATGTGTTGATCGGCCAGTATTTCCGCGACCATTCCGTCTACTACAAGGATCTCGTGGACCAGGGCGCGACCAGTTGGCCGAACGAGAGGGCTTGGCTTTTGGGTGGCAGTGCCGCCTGGAATTACATGACCTACGATCCCGAACTCGATTTGCTGTTCTACGGCACCAGCCAGCCCGGTGTGTGGAATGCGGATATGCGTCCGGGGGACAACAAGTGGGGCGCTTCCATCTTCGCCCGAAGGCCGGATACCGGGGAGGCGATCTGGGCCTACCAGTTCACCCCACACGACAACTGGGACTACGACTCCGAAAGCGAGAGCACCCCGGTGAACCAGCCGGTCACCACGGCCGATGGCGTTATCCACGACAAGCTGCTGGTCCATTTCGACAAGAACGGCTTTGCCTATACCTTCGACCGGAGGACCGGCCAGATCCTGCTGGCTCCCCAGTTCGTCCCCGAAGTGAACTGGGCGAGCCACATCGATCTGACCACCGGCCTGCCGGTCGTCAACGATGAAATGCGCGTCCAGGAAGGCAAGCAGACCAAGAACATCTGTCCGTCGGTATTCGGCGGAAAAGGATGGGAGCCGACCGCGTTCTCGCCGAAGACCGGCCTCTTCTACGCGCCCACGTTCAATTATTGTTCGGACCTGGCCGCCCTGAAGGCCGAGTTCATCTCCGGCGCGCCCTATATGGGGACGGAATATAACATCCACCCGGGGACCGATAAGTCTTACGTCGCCGAACTGATCGCCTGGGATGCCGCCAAGGGCGAGAAGAAGTGGGGGGTCAAGGAAGCCAAGCAGATCTATGCCGGCGTGCTCTCCACGGCCGGCGGCGTGGTCTTCTACTCCACCAAGGATCCGAAGCTGAAGGCGGTCAGCGCCGATCCCACGCCCGATGCAGGCACCGGCGGCGGGAAGAAGATCCTGTTTGAAGCCCCGTTGACGTGCAACACGGTCGGCAACCCGATCAGCTTCAACGGCCCCGACGGCAAGCAGCGCATCGCCGTCTTCAGCGACGATAAATGCACCGGCGGCGAGGGTGGCGGCCGGGTTCACGTCTACAAACTCGGTCGTTGATCCTGATCATGCTCAAGGGTACGGATAAAGACGTCATGCCAAACCGATCTCACCGGCGCCCCCGCGGCTTGCGGGTGTCGCTCGCCGCCGCACTCTTGTCGGTCGCGACGGCGGTCGCGGCGGAAAGCGAACTCAGGCTGTGCGCGGACCCGGATAATCTGCCTTTTTCCAACCAGAAGCAGGAAGGCTTCGAGAACAAGATCGCCGCGCTGCTGGCCGACGACTTGCACGCGAAGCTGACCTACAACTGGCAGAAGCAACGGCAGGGCTACATCGGCTACACGCTGGGAGCGGGGCGCTGCGACGCGGTCATGGGTGTGCCTTACGGTTACGAGCGGGTGCTCTCCACTCCGCCTTATTACCGTTCGGGCTATGTCTTCGTCACGGCACGCAGCCGTCACCTGGGGCTCAAGTCCCTGGACGATCCGGTGCTGCGCACGCTGAAGATCGGCCTGCATGCGATCGGCGGCGACGGTGCGGACTCCCCGCCCACCCACGCCCTTGCCCTTCGCGGCATAGCCGGGAACGTTCAAGGCTATTCCATGTGGGGCGAGGAAGGCGTGAAGAATCCGCAGGGCCAGATCGTCGACGCGGTCGCCAAGGGGGATATCGACGTGGCCATTGTCTGGGGGCCGCTGGGAGGCTATTTCGCGAAGCCATACGGCAGGGCCCTGGTGGTGACACCGGTGCCCGCCGATGAGGAGATGCCCTCGCAACCCTTCGCCTTCGACATCGCGCTCGGAGTGAGGAAGGACGACGACGTTCTCGCGGCACGGCTGAAAAAGAGCCTCGAACGGAAGCGGGGTGAAATCAAGGCCATTCTGGCGGCTTACCACGTACCACTCATCAAACCACTCGCGGGCTTGCCCCCATCCGGGGCAAACACGGATCGGCCGGCCCGCTAACACACGAGGTAAATCTATCATGCGAGTTCTACCCAAACGCGTTATCACGGCCTTAGGGCTCATCCTGCTCGCCGGCGGTATGGGTGCCGCCCATGCGGACAGACCGAAGGCTCCTTCGTTAGAGCACTCGACCACATCGACGACGTCAACGACGTCGACGTCGACGGCGGATCCGATACTCACGACCACGCCCAAATGCGTCACACCGACCAATGACATGGCCGTGGAGGGACGACGGGCCTTCATGCGCATGAACTGCTACAGCTGCCACGGCATGGGCGGCCACGGTGGGGGCATGGGACCGAGCCTCATCGGCGAGGCGGACGAAGTGAACGAGGCGGTCCTCGAGGGCGAGGGTGAGGGGATGCCCTCTTACAGGAACAACCTGTGCCCCAACGACCTCGCCAATCTGACGGCTTATGTGCAGTTGCTCGGCACCAGCGTCGCTCCGACCTTCGTGAATTGGTGGGAGCCGGGCCTGCCGTCGAGATAGCTGTTACTAGGGACCGCGCCGCCCATGTATCAGCGTCCGGCGGCGCGCTTATCGGCGTTTCCGGCCCGAGTCAGCGGTATCGTCGCCGCAGCGGCATACCGGCCTCGGGCCATACCTAGCTAGTCAATGATCTCCCCTTAAAGAGGTATTCGATATGAAATGGGAAAAACCAAGCTACAACGATCTGCGCTTCGGTTTCGAAGTGACGATGTACATCTATAACCGCTAGCTCGATATCGTGCAGGGGCTCCGCGGCATGCGGGCCCCGCTTCCCTGACTGGGGCCGACCGGCGAACTCCGGCTAGAGGCGCCCGGACCCGGGTCACCGAGTTCATGTTCAAGTGCCCGTCCCGCTCGTCGAACGAGATACTCAGCACCTCGGCGCATTCGGCGATCAACGGAATACAAGCCGCGATGAGCGGCAGATATCTCATCGCCCGGAGCCGGTGTGGATCTTTCCGCAGACGGCCCCGTTTCCCTCGCCCAAAAGCGGCATCCATCGGCGCGCCGCTCCCGGAGCGGTCGCAGGAGTGTTTCCAACAGGCGTAACTGAATTCGGACGGCGAGGCCTCAAGCTGAGCTCATCGCTCGGAAAAGTTTGTACCGTTGAGCACCAAAGTCCAAATCCAGCGGCCTCAGCCTCGCCGGCCCGCGCGAAGCGGACTACAAGAGCAGCGCACAATTGCCCGGCTATGGGCATTGGGTCTCGTGGCCTCGTATCGCTGCAAGATCGGCGAGCAAACCTATAGCGCGAACGTCAACATCGACAAGCTCCTGGGCCAGACCTACTGCGAAGCGGGTGGATATTCCCGCGCCGTGCACCTTCGTCGGCTCGGTCAAGCTCGAGTTTTGATGGTGTCGGGCATTTGCTCGGGCCTGCCCGGAAATGGGTACGTCCTGCCGGAGAGGTGAACTGGTTTGACGGGATGCGGCGCGCCGCCATCCGTCCCGACAAAATCACTACGCCTGACGATTTCCGCCTCCCTCGTGCGTCTTTAATCGGGAAGAACATCATCACAACCCGATCAGCACGAAACGTGGAGGAAACATGTATTTGAATCGTCACCTGGGAGCCACCGCCGGGGTGTTCATTTGCGCCGTCAATGTCCAAGCCGCCCAAACATCCGCCCAGAGTTTCAACATCCCGGTCCAGCCTCTGGCCTCGGCGCTGGATATCCTTGCCAAACAGGGCAATCTGCAATTGCTTTATGCCGACGATCTGGTTCGAGGCAAGCGCAGCCCAGCCCTGATCGGCCGTTACCTGCCCCATGAGGCCGTTGGAAAACTCCTCGCTGGCTCGGGCCTGGATTACGCCCAGGCGGCCGACGGCGCGGTATCGGTCAAGCCAGCCGAAGGTCCTGCGACGCTCAAGAAAGTGACGGTGACCGGCCAGTACGATCCCGACGAGGACCCGACCAGCTATACGGCGCGCAAATCGTCGTCCGCGACCAAGAGCGACACGCCCATCCTGGAAACGCCGGTGAACATCCAGGTGGTGCCCAAGGCCGTGCTGGACGATCAGCAGATCATACAGATGACACAGGCGTTGAGGAACGTCAGCGGCGTCGCCACCAGCATAGGCTCGGGCGGACTGTCGGACGACATCTTTCTGCGCGGCTTCCGCACGTCCACCCAGTTTCGCAACGGCTTCCGCATCGACTCGGGATTCTCCTCCATAGGCACCCGGCAGATGGCCAACGTGGAGCGAATAGAAGTCATCAAGGGCCCGGCCTCTGTGATGTACGGGCGCATGGAGCCGGGCGGCATGGTCAACATCGTCACCAAACTACCGCTCGCCACGCCTTACTATGCGCTGCAACAGCAGTTCGGCTCCTACGATTTGTACCGCACCACGGCCGACGCCACCGGGCCGTTGACGTCGGACGATACGCTGCTCTACCGCTTCAATGCCTCGTTCGAAAGCAGCGGCTCGTTCCGCGAACTGGTGGACAACGAGCGGACCTTCCTCGCCCCGGTCCTCACCTGGAACATTGGTCCGAGGACCCAGGCCACCCTGGAAATGGAATACCGCCACGACAATCTCAATTACGACAACATGACCTGGCCCTACATCGACGGCCATTTCATCAAGAAGTCGCGGTCGAGCAATCTGATGGAGCGCGCGCCCAGCAAGGTCGATGAAACCCTCGTCGGCCTGAACTGGTCGCACGAATTCAACGATGACTGGAAGCTGGCTCAGCGCTTTGTGGTCGATCTGCGCGATACCGATCAGGTCTGGGTCAGCGCCGCCAGCGCCGACCTGCTACAGGGCAATCTCTTGCAGAGAACGTATTACCGCATCCCAGGGCAAAACGACACGTATTACACGACGATGGACCTCACGGGCCATATCGACACTTGGGGGCTCAAGCACACCCTGCTGATAGGAGGCGATTTTTACCGCACCGATCAGAAGAACCATCCTTATATGGCTGAGCTTGCGCCTATCGACATCTATCATCCGGTGCACGACTCCCGCCTGACCTCGCCCCTGGTCACGGGCTGGGAACCCAACGACAACAGTGCGGATTACTTCGGCGCCTATGCGCAGGACCAGATCAAGCTGCCGTACGGCATCCATGTCATGGGTGGGTTTCGCTATCAATACGTCAAGCAGTGGGACAACAGGGCGGTTCAAGATTTGATTTCGGACGATGCCGTCACGCCGAGGGTGGGCGTGCTGTGGCAACCGCAGAACTGGATCAGCCTGTATGGCAACTATGTGGAAAATTTCGGCAACTCCAACATGGGCGCGCAAACGGCTACGGGCAAACCCTTGCCGCCGGAATCCGCGCAGCAGTGGGAAACCGGCGCCAAGTTCGAGTTTTTCGAGGGTCGCCTCAGCGCCACGCTGGCCTATTACGACATCACCAAGCAGAACGTCGTCACCCGCGATCCGAACGATCCGAGCGGGCTGTTTTCCGTGGCGGCGGGCGAGGTGCGTAGCCAGGGGCCCGAGGTGGATATCCGTGGTGAAATCCTGCCGGGCTGGAACGTCATCGCCACCTACGCCAATTTCGACACCCGGGTGACCAAGGACAACAATGGCCTGCAAGGCCTGCGTCTGTATGCCGTGCCTCGCAACATGGGCAGCCTGTGGTCGACCTACGATTTCCAGGACGGACCGCTGGAAGGCTTGAAGGTCGGCGGCGGCGTCGCGGCACGCGATGGTTCGACCGACGGGTCGGACAACGGCTATCAAACGGCCAGCTACGCCACGGCGGATTTGCTGGCCGCCTATACCTTCAAGGTCGGCAAGTCGAAATTGACCGCCCAGTTCAACGTCAACAACCTGCTGGACAAGACCTATTTCACCGATGCCTACCTCGGCGGGGCCGCCACCACCCGGAGCATAGGCACGCCACGCAGCTTCCTGGGGTCGGTCAAGCTGGAGTTTTGATCGCACGGACGAAACGACAAGGGCGGCCGCCCCTCCATCACTTCAAGCCCGATCGGTGGTGCCGATCGGACATAGGAGCACTTTTGCATGCTACGTCCGCAAGCCGGACACGTCGCTCACCAAAATCAACGACATAACAAATTGACGGTGAACCGAGCGATGAGAGGCCGCCGGGCGAGCGGACTTCGTCGACGGCTCCCTGGACGCTTGTATGAGGATTCGAAGGCCCGCGGCCGCGGGGGGCTTCGTTGTGGTTCTCCTCTTGCTCGGCGGGCCTGGGAGTCACGGTCACGACGGCGGGATTATCATCGCCCTCTGGTCGGTCCGGGAGCGGACATTCTCCCAGCGCCGGTGATCGAGCGCCTGCGGGGCACCCCACCTGGCACAGAAGGTGGGGCCGTTAAGGGTTTAATACTCCAAACGCACCGAACCGACAAACGAGATCGGCTCGCCCGGCAACGCTCCGGTCCTGTCCGACACTCGCGATCCTCGGAAGTAATCCTTGTCCAAGAGATTGTTAACGTTGAACTGAGTCGTCAACTTCGAACCGCCAATCTTCCAGTTGTAAGACACCATGGCATCCAGGCGGACAAAGCCGGGCAAAGCATAGGTATTGTTATTGTCACCGGCGCGCTGACCTTGCGCGAACATACCGGCGCCAATTTTAAACTGCTCGTCCGGATGAAAAGTCAACCATAAACTGCCCGAGTGTTCGGGGACATTCGGTAAACGATTTCCTTGCTTGGATGTCAGTCCCCAAGGCGCAAATCCATTGTCTTTAGTGAATATCGCATCGGTATAGGCATAGGTTCCTATTAGGCTCAAATACTCGGTTAGTTCGCCGGTCAGGTCGACCTCTAGTCCTTGGCTTCTTGCCTCCCCTGCAGGGATTCTATAGGGCAGGCCCGGCACGCCAGTCAGCACGTTTTCCTTGGTTAAATGGTAGTAAGCGACATTGGACGACAACCGGCCATGAAAGAACTCAGTTTTAAATCCCGCCTCGTATTGAGTGCCGAGTTCAGGTTTATTAGCCGTTTTAGTGGGGGTTAGGCCGTTGTTAGTGCCGATGGATTCCACATAATTGCCGAACAACGACAGCCAGTCCCAGGGTTGGTAAACAATGCCAAAGCGGGGATTCAGTCGGTTGTCTTCTCTGTCATCGATACTAATAGGCTTGGAGCAGCAGCCGGTGCCGTAGGTCAGAATGTCGTAACGCGCACCGATCAAGAAATGTAATTTATCCCACAAGGTGATTTGGTCCTGGGCGTAAACGCCATACCATTCATCTTTTTCCTTCCACCAGAAATCATACGGTAGGGCGTTGATGGCATTGATATCCACCAAGTGATTATTGGGATTAAAAATATCCAGCGTAGGTATAGCGCCATAAGTCCAACGGTTGTCATGCGTATCTGTTTTCAGGTTAAAGTAATCGCCTCCTATCAACAATTTGTGTTGTGTGCCATAGGTTTCGAATTCGCCTAAAATATCAATATTGGTAGCAAAGCTTTCCCTGTCCGTAGGACCCGTCATCAAGGCGCGATCGATCGTTTGGTTGTCCTCGTTTATGTTTCCCGCTGGAAAAACAGAGTGAAAATCGTGCGTCCATTGATGCCAATTAAACTTGTGCTCTATTTTCCAGTGGTCATTGAAGCGATGTGAAATGACGGTGGCAATTTGATTACTGTCCATGGAGTTGTTTTTAACAGAGGCATCGCCGACATAAAATCTTTTGGGCACTGGAGCCGGCCGGTCGCCAATGGCGGGAATGCCAAAATCCATTACATAATCATCATGCTGGTGTTCAAACTGCACCGTCATGTCGGTTTTATCCGAAAGCCTCCAGGTTAATGAAGGTGCGACATAAATCCGCTCGTTCTCATTGTAATCGCGGAACGAGTTATTGCTCGAATAGGCAAGGTTTAAACGGTACAGGAATGATTTGTCATCGGTTATAGGGCCGGTTGCATCGACTGTGGTGCGATACAAATCGTAAGAACCAAATTGTTGCTGAACTGAATAGTATGATTCTTCAAGCGGTTTCTTGGTGACATAGTTGACCAGACCGCCCGGTTGGGTACGGCCATAGAGCATGGCCGCGGCCCCCTTTAGAACCTCAACCCGCTCCATTCCGGAAGGTTCGAAAAATCCGGTGTTTTGTCTGAGTCCGTCACGATAGATATTGGCGCCTAAACTAAAACCGCGAACGATAAATCCCTGGTACAAGTCGCCGAAGTCGAAATTGCGCTGCACACCACTGACATTTCGCACAACCGCATCGTCGAATAAGACGATCTGCTGATCGTCCATTACCGCCCTGGGCACGACCTCGATCGACATCGGCGTCTCCATGATCGGTGTATCGGTCTTGGTGGCCGTCGAGGCATTCTTCCGGTTGTAATCGGGGTTATAGGGGGCGTCTGACTCGTAGCTTGCCTTACTGGTGACCGTCACCTTGGACAGTGCCGGCGCGTTGATCTTTCTCGCGTCGCTTCCCGTCATGTTTTTAGGCGCCACCTCGACGATGGCGGTGTCGGGACCGACGAAACGGTGCGTGAGGCCGCTGCCTTCCAACAGCTTGGCCAAGCCTTGTGCGGACGTGTGCCTGCCCGTCAGCGCCGGCGCTTTGAGCCCCTTGACCAGTTCCGCATTGAAGACCAGCTTGATGTTGGCCTCGTCGGCGAAGTCGGTGAGGGCGTCGTTCAGCGACTCCGCCGGGATGTTGTAGGTTCTTGCGGTATCGCCCGGGGCCGCGGCATGGACGGCCGGTGCGCTTGCCATCAGCAGGGCGGCGATGGCACGGCATAGACGTTTGCGGCAAGGCTGGGTGCAGGGGGCGTCTGGCATGTCGAATACTCGGATGAGGGTTATTGATGAACTCATCCCTAGAAAACGCATGGGCCGGGCAAACATGAACCGAGCGGGCGAAAGAATTTTTCCCTGCGGGATATGGCCTATCGTTGTGCGCGAAATGACATGATCGGGATATTTCACCCGATATCCTGAGATCGGCCGGCGACCCTATAGGCGCCGGCTTGCCAGCGAGCGGTCCAGATGTGAGGTCTTCGTCTACGCAGCGTTGCCCGGTATGAGCGCAGCGGGGGAGCTTGTCGGCGCGGTTCTTGTATGTTTCCCGCCACTTCATACGATTGCCCGTTCCGACGACCATGACTGGCCTGCACGCCGAAGCCCTGACGCAGTTCTTTCTCGAAACCCGAGAGGAATTGATCCGATTTTTGCTGCGCCGGCTGGGTTGCCCCGAAACCGCCGCCGATCTGGCGCAGGAGACCTACCTGCGCTTGCACGAGGAGCAACGCCACGTTACCGCGGTCAATCTCCGTGCTTTGGCGTTTCACATCGCGGCCAACCTGTCGGTGGATCATGTCCGCCGCCTCAAGACCCGCGACCGCTTCGTCGTGGAGAACATGGATGACAACGATTTCGTGGTCGCCGCGTCTTGCCAGCAGCCTGGGCCGGAGCGCGCGGCGATCGGCCGGCAGACACTGGAACGGGTGAATCGCGCCTTGGAAGAATTGCCGGAGGAGTCGCGCACCGCGCTGTATCTCAGCGCGGTGGACAATCTGACCTATGCCCAGATCGGAGAGTTGCTCGGAGTTTCCGAGCGTATGGTGGCCAAGCGCATCGCCGATGCCCTCAAGCATTGCCGGGTGCAGCGGGATGAATAGCGTCGAGACGTTTCTCTCCTCCCCCGATTCTGGATTATCTTTCACCGCCCCAATGCTATGAATTTCACGACTGCCATGTCCGACGAACACCTTGCGGATCAGGCCATCGACTGGCTGGTGCTGCTGCGCTCCGGTTCGGTGACAGCGGAGGAGAGGCTGGCGTTCGAGACGTGGCTGGCGGAAAGTGCGGCCCACCGCGACGCCTTCGAGGAGGCTCAAGGCTTGCTGGGCGAGGTGACGGCAGCACTCAAGATTGGCCAGAGCGCGGGTAAATCGGCATGGCCGACCCAACTGGGGCGGCCGATCGGAAGTCGCCGCTCAGTCGGCCGGCCATCGTGGCTCGCCCTGGCTGCATCGCTGGTGCTCGCGGTATGGCTGGGATGGCCGCAGCTCGACGACCGCCTGTTCAGCGACTACGCCACCGCGGTCGGCGAGCAGCGGGAAGTGGTTCTGGCAGACGGCAGCCGGGTGCTGCTCAACACCGACAGCGCGATTGCGCTGGAATGGTCGGACCGCTCCCGGCGCGTCGTGCTCCGGCGGGGACAGGCCTCGTTTCGTGTGGCTCAGGATGTCGGCCGGCCCTTCGAAGTGGTGGCCGGACCCGTCACTGCGCGGGCATTGGGTACGGTGTTCGAAGTCCATCGCCACGACGAGGCGGTTGATGTGGCGGTCACCGAGCACGCAGTGAGCGTGCGGCTAAGCGGCGAAGGCGAAAGCACGGCGGTGCGGATCAACGAAGCGCAGGGTTTGCATTACCTTGGTCGCGGCGCTTTGGGCGTTCCGGAGGCGGTCAATGTCGGGCAGCTCGGCGCCTGGCAGCGGGGCAAGCTGATCTTTCGCGACCAAACCTTGGCGGAGGTGGTGGAGGAGATCAACCGTTACAGCACCCACCGTATCCTGGTCAGCGGGCAGCAGACCAAGACCCTGCGGATGAGCGGGGTGTTCCCCACAGACAACGTCGGCGACGCGCTCGAGGCTATCCGGAAAGCGCTGGCGATACACGCGACTCGTATCGGTCCCTGGCTGGTCGTGCTGCATTCCTGATGCAGCGCCTAATTTTGTTTCGTCCGGGCTGAGGGATTTCTGTCACTCGTACGTCTTACCAAGGGAAGGTTTTTGAGAGGCAGGGAAATGAAGGGACTGAACGAAGATACGCTTTCGTTGGGCGGTGCTCCGGCCGAAATTCGGGATGCGCGCTTGAGCACTCTGAAAGCGCGGCGTCGGTTGTGGCTGGACGTGCATTTGTGGCTGGGTTTGATGCTTGGATTCTTCCTGGCGGTTTTCGCGCTGACCGGCAGCATCCTGGTGGTCCACGCCGAGATCGACGAATGGCTGAATCCGAAGCTGCTGAGGGTGGCCCACGCGGAAGGAGCGGTCTATCGGCCGCTGGCGGAAATCTTCGAGGCCGGTCGGGCCGCCATGCCGGCGCAGGCCAAGCCGACCTTCGTCACCTACCCGCGCAACGACAAGGCGGCCTTCCGGCTGAACTATATGCTGGCCGCCGAGCAGGGTGTCACCCAAGGCTGGCAGGTCGCCGTCGATCCCTACACCGCGCGGGTCACCGGCAAGCAGTTGCTGGGCAGTCCCGACAGCTGGCTGCCCACGCGTTAACGTCCCCATGCTCGAATTGACCGCCGTCGACATCGCCGATTTGATGCACAAGCATCGTCGGGAATTGTTGCACTTTCTGTCGCAGCGGATCCGTTGCACCGAGGCCGCCCAGGACATATTTCAGGAAACCTTCATCCGCTACGCCGGCTACGGCGCCAAAAGCCGGGTGGATAACCCGCGGGCTTTCATGTTCCGGATTGCCGCCAATCTCGCGACGGACTATCTGCGCAGCCAAGGCCGCCGCGCGGTCCGGGAAATCGATCCCATCTCCGAGGAAGACGAGGAAGCCGGCGATCGGTCATCGCTATCGGCCGAGCGAGCCGCGATGTCGCAGCAACAAGTGGAACAATTGATAGCCGCGCTGGACGAGTTGCCGCCCAAATGCCGGGAGGTGTTCGTGCTGTTGAAACTCCGGTATTGCAGCTATGCGGAGGTCGAGCAAAGGCTGGGCATCTCGCAAGCCATGATATTCAGGTATCTCACCCAGGCCATGCGGCATTGCCGGCAGAAAATCGGCGAAATCGCTTGACCCGGCTATCGTCTCGGGCGGCGTCCGGGCGCACCCGCAGCCTCGTCCGGCTCTAGCCTTATAATCCGGCCAAATGACCGTGGCTGCTTCTAAGAAATGAACCCAACCATCCCGCCGCTTCCGCAAGGTAGCCCAGAGGAACAAGCCGAATACTGGTCCGCCCTGCGCGAATCGCCGTTTTACGACGCGCAACAAGAACGCCTGCTGCAGGCTTGGCTGGCGGCCAGCCAGGAGAATCGTGAGGCCTGGCGACAAGCGCAACGCTTCCTGCACCAGATCGCCGACCTGCATCCAGCGCAAATCGACACGGTCGAACGCCGGCTAGGATTTGCAGCCAATACCGGAAACCCAGTGCGCGCCGGTCGGCAGACGCCGGGCCGGGCCACCTGGCCGCTGGCGCTGGCCGCTAGTCTGGTGCTGGCATTGTGCCTGCAGTGGGTATTCGAGGCGGGCTATTTCGCCGACTACCGCACCGCCACCGGCGAGCAGCGCAGTTTGCGACTGGCCGACGGCTCTCAGGTCATACTCAACACCGGCTCGGCGCTGTCGGTCGATTTTTCCGGCCGGCGACGCCTCGTCCATTTGTATCGCGGCGAGGCGTACTTCAAAGTCGCCGCCGATGCGGACCGGCCCTTTACGGTGGCCAGCTCCGGCGGGCGGGTAACCGCCCTGGGCACCGCATTCGACGTCAGGCAATTGCCCGACGAAATGGCGGTCACGGTCTACGAACACGCCGTCAGCGTGGCATTCGCCGACGGCACGTCGGTGGAGCGCCTGGAAGCGGGCCGGCGCATCGTGTCCGCCGGCGCAAACATCGGCTTGCCGGAAAAAGCCGATCTCAAGCGGGCTTCCGCCTGGCACGAGGGGCGCCTGGTCTTCAAGGACCAGCCCTTGCGCGCGGTGGTCGCGGACTTGAACCGCTATCGTCCGGGAAAAATCTTCATCGCCGGCACCGAACTGGCCGAACATTGGGTGACCGGCGTGTTCGAAACCGCCGATACGGAAGCCTCATTGGCCGTCATCGTGAAATCCTTGTCGGTCGCCGAACTGCGCCTGACCGACAAGCTGGTGATCCTGCGCAGGAATTAAACCGTCGCGAGCCGTATCGTCGGCGCTGGATCACCGCTGCGCCCAGTCCGCACGCGCGAAAATATTTTCGCCCGCCGGTTATAAAACCCGTCGTCACCGTCGTCTTTGCATACGAACACCCGCGGATGCGACGACGGAATCACGCCCTTCGCCGTCCGCCCATCGTCGTATTCAACGTCAGGAGGCGAAATGAGCCAGCGTTTTTCCCTATTCAATCCGTACTGTCTAACCGTCGTCGCCACCCTGAGCGCAAGCCCTTGGTGCATCGCCGAATCCGAAATCAGCTTCGACATTCCGGCCCAACCCCTGGCCGATGCCTTGCTGCAATTTTCGGAAACGAGCGGCATCAAGGTGTTTTTCAGCTCGCAATTGACCGACAAGCTGCGCGGCAATGCGGTACAAGGGCGCTATCTGCCGCACCTAGCCCTGCAAAAGCTGTTGGCCGGCACCGGCGTCGTCGCCAAGAGCACGGCCGACGGCACGATCACCCTGGATCGGGGCAAGGCCGCGGTCGTTCCGCCGGAAAGCGCGGTGTTGGGCAAGGTCACCGTGACCGGCAAGGCAGAGTACGACGATACCGATCCCTACAATCCCGACTACAACCGTCCAAACGCATCCACCGCCACCAAGACCGATACGCCTATCATGGAGACGCCGTTTTCCGTACAGGTGGTCCCGAAACAGGTGTTGGACGATCAACAAGCGGTCAGAGTCGAGAAGGCCCTGCAAAACGTGAGCGGGGTGACGCCATCGAACGCCAATGGCGGCGGGCAGGACGCCTATGTCATCCGCGGATTCTTCACCCAGACGATTTATCGCGACGGGGTACAGATCCCCGACCTTCAGAGCGGTCCCACCACCAAACGCGAGACCGCCAACGTAGAGCGGGTCGAGGTGCTCAAGGGGCCTGGCTCCCTGCTGTTCGGCCGCGCCGAACCCGGCGGCATCATCAACCTGGTCACCAAGCAGCCTTTGACCATACCGTTCTACTCGCTACAGCAGCAGTTCGGTTCGTTCGATTTTTATCGCACCACGGTCGATGCCACCGGCCCCGTGACCAAGGACGATACGCTGTTGTACCGCTTCAACCTGGCCTACGAAAACGCCGGTTCGTTCCGCGATTTTCACGACGGCAACGAGCGGATCTTCTTCGCTCCGGTGCTGACCTGGAACATAAGCCCGCGGACGAAGGCGACGCTGGAGTATGAGTTCCAGCACGTGGACGAGAGGCTCGATAACGGCGTTCCTCCTTTAGGCAACCGTCCCGCGCCGGTTCCGCGGGAACGCAGCATTCAGGACGCGGTGCTCAATCGCAACGTGATCGACCGCAATTACCTCGGTTTCCACTGGTCGCATGCATTCAATGAGCAATGGACCCTGAGCCAGCGTTTCGGCATGGACCTCATCGATCAACCCGTCTTGGCGGGTTCCTACGTCGGCAGCGAGCTGAGTCCGGACGGTACCTTTGTGAGACCGTTCTATTCGTATCCGTCCAAGTCGGACCGCTACTACACCAGCCTGAACTTGACCGGCAAATTCTCTACCTGGGATCTGAAACACACCTTGTTGATCGGCGGCGACTACTATCGGATGGACGACCGTGTGGACGGGCATGACATCGACGGCCCGGATTTCAATGTTTTCAATCCGGTCTACCTGACGCAGGCGCCGCAATTCGGTCCGACCACCTATCCGGTAAACCTCACGACATCCTGGCATGGCGTCTATTTTCAGGATCAGATTGAACTGCCGTATCACGTTTTTGCGCTGGGCGGTTTCCGCTACGACAGTGCGGATATCCACGACAACTTATCCAATACCAGGACCAACGGCGACACGCGGGTGAGTCCACGCGGGGGACTGGTCTGGCGCCCCATCCCTGAACTCTCGCTGTACGGCAGCTACACGGAGAATTTCGGTGCTTCCAACGGTATCGACGCCGACGGCCAAGGCTTGCCGCCACAGACGGCCCAGCAATGGGAAACCGGAATCAAGACCGAGCTTTGGGGCGGGCGCCTGACCGGCACACTGGCTTATTTCGATCTGATCAAACAGCATCTTACCGTTGCGGATCCGGCCAACCCCGTGCGCTCGCGGGCCATCGGCGAGGCGGAAAGCCGTGGCTTGGAGTTCGACTTGGCCGGCGAGATCCTGCCTGGCTGGCGTTTGATCGGCTCTTATTCCTACCTGCCTTTCGCCAAGATCACCGACGACGGAGCGGGCGCCAAGGAGGGCAACCGCCTGTTTTTGGCGCCGCGCAATGCAGGCAGCCTGTGGAGTACCTACGAGTTTCAGTACGGCGAGCTGAGGGGACTCAAATTCGGGGCGGGCCTACGTGCCGTGGGGCAGAGGGAAGGTAATCCGGAGAACAGCTTCGAACTTCCGGGTTACACCACGGTTAACCTCATGGCCAGCTACGGGATCAACGTGGGGCCATCCAAGGTCTTGCTACAGCTCAATGTCGACAATCTCATCGACAAGAACTATTTCCTCAACACCAACAGCGGCAGTCACATCCTGCCGGGTGCCCCGCGCACCTTCCTCGGATCGGTCCGGGTCGACTTCTGAGGCTGGCTGAAATGGACATGGATGTGAGGTGTCCCCCCATCGCATCAATTTCGATCTACACCGCGCGGGCGGCCTGTGGCTTTGGGTGCTGCTGCTGATTTTCGCCTGGTCTAGCGTGTACATGAACCTCGGTGCGGTGTACACGACCGTTACCCGCCTTGCTTTTGATTACCGCAATCCCTGGACGGACCTGCCCCTGCGAGAAAAACCCCTGGAGCAAGCCGCCCTCAACTGGCGCGTAGCGGAAAGCGTCGGCAGGGAGCTCATGGCCCGCGCGGGCGCGGCACAGGGTTTCAGTGTCGAGAGCCCCGTTTCCTTCCGGATCGACCGTGCCCACGGCGTCTACATCTACCACGTGCACAGCAGCCTCGATTTCCAGGATCGCTACGGTGAAACCCGGCTGTTTTTCGACGCCGATACCGGCGAACGGCGACTGCTCAGCCTGCCCAGCGGCCAGTACGCGGGCAATACGGTGACCGCCTGGCTGTTCGCCCTGCACAAGGCGAATGTGTTCGGACTGTCTTATCGCATCCTGGTCTGCCTGCTGGGCGTCGCTATCGTCATGCTGTCCGTCACCGGCGTCATCATCTGGCTGCGTAAGCGCCAGGCGCGCCGGCATAGGCGGCGGAGCTTATGAAACCCGCGAGCAGCAGCCACTTGATGGTCGCGATCACGCCCGCGATCAAGTAGAGGTCTGGCAGGATAGGGGTGGCGCCGGAAATAAAGTAGAGATGGAGCGTGTTTTCAGCGGCATCCATGGCCGCAGCGGCAGGCATGATCCAAGCGAGCAGGGAACTCGCAAAGGCATGGAATCGCAGGAATAGGGATGTACGGCGCGACAGCAGATAGCCGAACAGCCCGTAGCATGCAAGAAAGGGGAAGTCGAAGGCGAAATGCATCCTGAAGCGCGCCATTCCGTCAGGTCCCCATTGCGCGAGTACGGAATCGAAACCGGCCTGGTCGAAGGTGAACTGTATGGCCGGAATGCTGGGCTTAAGAGGCGCCGCTTGGATCGCCATGCCGATGAAAACCAGAGCGGTAAGCATGCCGACTGGCCGGAGCAGATAACGCGACATCAGGATGGACTCCTTGCTGTACAAGTTGGCGGAATGGAGCGAGGCATAGGAATCAGCGCTTCATGCGCCGGCATAACCGTCCACGGAATTAACGTTGTCACTTCCGTTGCGGCGCGACCGTATCTCCATCCCCCACGTTTTTGTCGGCCGCTTGAGATTCGCTCCCCTTTTCCCATTGGCCTACCGCGCTGACCCATCACGAGGCCGTATACCCTCAACAGCCCCGCATCTCTACTGCCGGCCCGCCGAGTCGTCCAGGCGTGCGAGTTGGGCCAGATAGGCCTTGCGCTCCGACGGCGTCGGACTGTTTTCTATCGCGAGGTTCAGGTGCTTGCGCGCATCGTCGGTGTTGCCCAGGCCGGCATAGGCGGCGGCGAGCCAGAAATGGAATTCGTGGTAATAAGGGTCGCGCGCTATCTCCTTGCCGAACAGGTCTTTGGCAGTATGGAAATCCTTTTTTTCCATGGCCGCCATCCCCAGGTCGAAAAAATGAAACGGCGGATAGGGCCGCAGTTGTTCGATTTTTTGCTGGAGCGCGCGGGCTTCTTCGTGACGGCCCAGTTCGGCCAGGGTGATGGCCAGATTCGTCATGGGCTGGATATTGTCGGGTTCCTGTTCGAGCGCATAGGCGAACACCCGCTCGGCGATCTCGGGATGCCCGTGGCGCCGATATATCACGCCCAACGTGTTATAGGCGGTGAGAAACTTCGCATCCTGGCCGATAGCCGCCCGCGCCCACCAATAGGCATCGTCGATCCGTCCGTCGGTGATGGCCTCGGTCGCCCGGTTGTTCATGAACATGGCCACCACCGTTTCCTCCCTGAGCGCCTGGCGGCGCTGGCTGAGTATTTCCTCCGGCGGAACGAAGTCTATGGTCATCAGCTTGCCCTCGGCCAGGGCGATGTTGACATGCCAATCCGCGAAATACAGATCGTCGCTTCGGCTCCAGAAAACTTCGCCGAGTACCTTCTGATACTGGACCGGTAACCCGATTGCCCTTGCGAACGCCCCGGTCATGATGACCAGCGACAGGCAATTGCCGCTGCGCGCCGCGAAGGCTTCGGCGGCGTTGCGGGTGTAGGTGGCATCGTAATCGAGCTTGAGTTGCCGGCGGTCGTAAAGCGCTTCGTATAGCCCGAGTTGCCGGCCCTTGGTGCGCAGTTGTTCGGCAACCTCGGTGTCGAGAAAGCGCTTCATGTCATCGCTGAGCGCGAAGACGTCCTCGGCCTCGATCGACTCGGTGGGCGGCGCGAAAAGCGGGTCGCGAAACAACGATTCGGTCCGACGGATTTCCGGACCGCGCGCGCAGGCGGTCAGCAACACGACGCAAACCATCATCCCTAGCCTATACATTCCGACCTCCTGTTGCGGCAGCGAACCTCTAGCACGGCTGGGGAGAGCCGTTTTCCGGGCTAGAGTCCGGTTGCTGAATGTTGCGCCGCCGGAATGGCCGTGACAACTGCTCGCCTTCCCGTAACGGCATGAACCCGCCCTGGGTTTCGAGTAACATAGCCGGCCTTTTCTTAAATCTTTACAATTTCTACATGGCAACACCCCGCATCGGCTTCATCAGCCTGGGCTGTCCGAAGGCTTTGGTCGACAGCGAACGCATCCTCACCCAACTCCGTTCCGAGGGCTACGACCTGGTGCCCACTTACCGCGACGCCGATCTGGTGGTCGTCAACACCTGCGGCTTCATCGACGCGGCGGTGGAAGAATCGCTGGATGCGATCGGCGAGGCCCTGGCCGAGAACGGCAAGGTCATCGTCACCGGCTGCCTGGGCGCAAGGGAAGCCGAGATCCGCAGCCGTCATCCCCAGGTGCTCAAGATCACAGGCGCCCATGCCTATGAGGAAGTGGTCGGCGCGGTGCACGAGCATCTGCCGCCGCGTCACGATCCTTTCGTCGATCTCACGCCGCCGCAAGGCATCAAGCTCACGCCCCAGCATTACGCCTATCTGAAGATTTCCGAGGGCTGCAACCACCGCTGCACCTTTTGCATCATTCCCTCGCTGCGGGGCGACCTGGTCAGCCGGCCGATCGGCGAAGTGATGACCGAGGCCGAACGGCTGGTGAACGCCGGGGTGAAGGAATTGCTGGTCGTCTCGCAGGACACCAGCGCCTACGGGGTCGATCTGAAATACGGGACCAGCTTCTGGGGTGGTCGGCCGCTCAAGACCCGCTTCTATGATCTCGCCCGCGCGCTGGGCGAACTGGACGTGTGGGTGCGGCTGCATTACGTCTACCCCTATCCGCATGTCGACGAGGTCATCCCGCTGATGACCGAGGGCAAGGTGCTGCCCTACCTGGACATTCCCTTTCAGCATTCGTCGAGCCGCATCCTCAAGCTGATGAAGCGGCCGGCCAGTGCCGAGAACACCCTGGAGCGTATCCAGGCCTGGCGCCGCGAGTGCCCGGAACTGATCCTGCGCTCCACCTTCATCGTCGGCTTCCCCGGCGAGACCGAAGCCGAGTTCGAGGAATTGCTGGATTTCCTCGACGAGGCCCAGCTCGACCGCGTCGGCTGCTTCGCCTATTCGCCGGTCCAGGGCGCCGTCGCCAACGAACTGCCCGGCGCCGTGCCGGAAGAGATCAAACAGGAACGGCTGGCCCGCTTCATGGAACGCCAGCAGGGCATCAGCGCCGAGCGCTTGCAGGCACGGGTGGGCTGGCGCGAGCATGTGCTGGTCGACGAAGTGGTCGAGGAAGGCGCGGTGGCCCGCAGCTATGCCGATGCACCGGACATCGACGGCCAGGTCTTCATCGATGGCGCGACCGATCTGGAAGTCGGCGAGTTCGTCGAGGTCGAGATCGAGGAAGCCGACGAACACGACCTATGGGCGCATCGGGTCTGAGCATGTCGGCGCTGAACGGAAAGCACATTCTGCTGGGCGTCACCGGTGGCATCGCCGCCTACAAGGCCGCCGAACTGACCCGCCAGCTCAAGTCGCGCGGCGCCGAGATGCGGGTGGTGATGACCGAAGCGGCGCAGGCCTTCGTCGCGCCGCTGACCTTCCAGGCGCTGTCCGGCAATCCGGTGGCGACCCATCTGCTGGACCCGGTCGAGGAATCGGCCATGGGCCACATCGCATTGGCACGCTGGGCCGAGCTCGTCTTAATTGCCCCGGCAACCGCGGATTTCATCGCCCGGCTGCGGGCCGGCCTGGCCGGCGACCTGCTGTCTGCCCTGTGTCTGGCGAGCGAGGCGCCGCTGATCCTCGCGCCCGCGATGAACCGCGCGATGTGGGCCAACCCGGCGACCCAGGACAATGTACGTGTTTTGCGCGAGCGCGGCATCCGTTTGCTGGGGCCGGAGGAAGGCGAACAGGCCTGCGGTGAAACCGGGCCGGGCCGCATGCTGGAGCCGGTCGAATTGTGCGAGGCGCTCGAGGGCTCGTTCGGCGATGGCTCGCTGGCCGGCCTGAGCGTGCTGATCACCGCGGGCCCGACCCGCGAGCCGCTGGATGCCGTCCGTTATTTGAGCAACCGCAGTTCCGGCAAGATGGGCTATGCCTTGGCGCGCGCCGCGGCGGACGCCGGTGCCCGTGTCACACTAATTTCAGGGCCGGTCGCCCTGATGCCTCCGCCCGGCGTCGAATTCGTGGCCGTGGAAACCGCCGCCGAGATGCACGTAGCCGTGTTATCGCGAGTGCATGAGTCCGACATTTACATCGGCGCGGCGGCGGTGGCCGATTACCGGCCCGCCGAGGTCGCCCAGGCCAAGATCAAGAAGACGGCCGCCAGCCTGAACCTGGAACTGACGCGCACCGAAGACATCCTCGCCGCCGTGGCCGGGCTCAGCCCCAGGCCGTTCACCGTGGGCTTCGCCGCGGAGACCGACAGGCTGGAGGACTACGCCCGCGGCAAGCTGGCCGCCAAGAACCTGGACATGATCGCCGCCAACTGGGTCGGGCGCCCGCAAGGCGGCTTCGACCGCGACGAAAACTCGTTGCACGTCTTCTGGCCGGACGGCGAACGGGAACTGCCGCTGGCCGATAAAAGCCGCATCGCCATCCAACTGATAGAACTCATAGCCGAACGATTCCATGCGCAAGATACAACTGAAAATCCTCGATAAGCGATTAGGCGGGGAGATTCCGCTTCCGCACTACGCGACCCCCGGCTCGGCCGGCCTGGACTTGCGCGCCTGCCTGGACGACACCCTGACCCTGGCGCCGGGCGAAACCCAGCTCATCCCCACCGGCCTGGCGATCCACATCGACGATCCGCATCTGGCGGCGGTGCTGCTGCCGCGCTCGGGGCTGGGACACAAGCACGGCATCGTGCTGGGCAATCTGGTCGGGCTGATCGATTCGGACTACCAGGGCCAGGTCTTCGTTTCATGCTGGAACCGCGGCAGCGAGCCTTACGAGATCCACGTCGGCGAGCGCATCGCCCAGATGGTTTTCGTGCCGGTGGCGCAGGTGGCATTCGAGCAGGTCGAGGAATTCAGCGAGAGCCAGCGCGCTGAAGGCGGTTTCGGGCATTCCGGGCGGCGTTAGCCGCGTGGTTTATCCTCGATCATCGGCTTGTGTTACCGTGTGGCGACTCGTAACGTCATCCCGGATCGGCCCTACGCGACACGTGTGCTCAAGGAGCAGTCATTTACCATGAATTCGGACGAGCGGATTTGCAATGAGCCTTAGGAAATTGATGGCTGTCCTGGTGTTGGCCGCGCTGGGGTTGTTGGCGGCATCGGGGGCGGCACAATACTGGATCGCCCATACGGCGCTGGAGCAACGCCAAAAGGACGATGCGCGGCTGGCGGCCGAGAGTGCCGCGCAGGCTCTCGGCCAGCTGGCAGATTATCTGGGCCGCACGCTCGACGGCCTGGCGCGCGAGCCGAGGCTGACAAACGTGCTCGCGTCCGGCGATGCGACCGCCATTCAGGCCGAGCAGGCGCGGCTGGCAGCGGTGATTCCCGGCGCGCTGCTCGTTCGCCTGTTGCCGGATGCGAATCTCACGCCCGACGAAAGCCAGACACCGGCCATGAGTTTCGCCGACCTGGAAATGGTGCGCCTGGCATATCAGGCCAGTCCCCAGGCGGCGCTGCACGGCGCCAACACGCCGCACGCCCATATCGCCCTGGCGCGCAAGCTCGCGGCGGGCGGCGGGGCGATACTCGCCAGCCTGTCGCCCAATCTGTTGCAACAGGCCCTGGCCGGAAAATCCGCCGCCGGCGCGCTGGAACTAAGGCAGGATACGCTACCCCTGGCCTACCAGGGCGATTCCGAGTTGAAATCGACGGAACCGGCCGGCGAGCTGCCCGTTTCCGGCTCGCCCTGGAAAATCGTTTATTGGTCTTCCGAAAGTGCGGCGTGGGGTTTGGCATGGCTTATCCTGCCGCTTTTGCTGGCCGGCGCGGCCCTGGCGGCCCTGGCCGGATTCGCACTCCGGCGGTTGGAGCGCGCGTTTGCCGCGGACGTGGAGGCTCAGGTCAAGCTGGTCTCCGACCTGATGAGCGGCAAGACCCTGGGTAATTACCCCTTGACGATCGCCGATCATCACGCCTTCGTTCGACGTATCGCCGAACTGAAAAGGATGGGGGTCGAGGCGCCGGCCGCCGCGAATAAAAAGAAGCCGGCTCCTGTCAGCCGCGCCGAAAGTGCCGACAATGCCTTCCTCAGTCCGGGGTCGCGGCAGCAAGGACGGATAGACGTGGAGGAAGCGGCACCGGCCAAGCTTCCTGCTTCCATCTTCCGCGCCTATGACATCCGCGGCGTGGTGGGCCAGACCCTCACCCCCGACATCGTGCTGGCCCTGGGCAGGGCTATCGGCAGCGAGGCCCATTTCCGCGGCGAGCAGCGGGTGGCCGTCGCACGCGACGGCCGCCTGTCCAGTCCGGATCTCGCCAAGGCGCTGATCGAAGGGCTCAAATCCACCGGCCGCACCGTCATCGATATCGGCTTGGTTCCTACGCCTTTGCTCTATTTCGCCACCGAGGTGCTCAACAGCAAGTCCGGCGTGATGCTTACCGGAAGTCACAATCCGGCCGATTACAACGGCCTGAAAATCGTGATCGCGGGGCAGACGCTGTCCGGGGACGACATCCAGAAGTTGCGCCGGCGCGCGGAGACAGGCGATTTCGTGTCGGGTGCCGGCAAGGTGGAGAACCGGGATCTGATCGCGGACTATACCGAAACGGTGGTCCAGGACATGCAGATCGGCCGGCCGCTGAAGGTCGTGATCGACTGCGGCAACGGCGTGGCCGCCAAGGTCGCACCGGCCTTGCTGAGGGCGCTGGAGTGCGAGCTGGTCGAGCTGTATTGCGAGGTCGACGGCCACTTCCCCCACCATCATCCCGATCCGAGCAAGCCGGAGAATTTGCAGGCCCTGATCGATACCGTGCGGCGTGAAAAAGCGGATCTCGGCCTGGCATTCGACGGCGACGGCGACCGGCTCGGCGTGGTCGACTCCAGCGGCAAGATCATCTGGCCCGACCGGCAGATGATGGTGTATGCCGCCGACGTGTTGTGCCGCCAGCCGGGCGCCGACATCATCTTCGACGTCAAGTGCAGCCGTCACCTGGCGACCCAGATCGTCAAGTCCGGCGGGCGCCCCTTGATGTGGAAGACCGGCCATTCGCTGATCAAGGCCAAGATGAAGGAAACCGGCGCCATGCTGGCCGGCGAGATGAGCGGCCACATCTTCTTCAAGGAACGCTGGTACGGCTTCGACGACGGCATCTATGCGGCCGCCCGCCTGATCGAGATACTCTCGGGCGACCCGCGCAACAGCGCCGAGGTGTTCGCCGAACTGCCCGACGCGGTCAACACGCCGGAGCTGACTATCGGTCTGCAGGAAGGCGAAAATTTCCGCTTCGTCGAGCGTCTGAAGGAACTGGCCGAGTTCCCTGAGGCGCGTGTCACCGACATCGACGGCCTGCGCGTGGACTTCATGAACGGCTGGGGCCTGGTGCGCGCCTCCAACACCACGCCCTCCCTGGTCGTGCGCTTCGAGGCGGAATCGCCGCAAGCCCTGGCGCGCATCCAGGGACAGTTCGGCGAGTTGATGAAACGGGTGAAACCGGATATCGCCCTGCCGTTCTAACGCATTTTCGATGGGCACGGCTAGCGGCTGTGCCCATCCTACCCACACACCGACGATTTCAATACGCCTGTGAAAATCCAAGCCTCCATAGAAAACCGTTCCGCCGGCGAGATCGCCCATGTCCTCACCGAAGCCCTGCCCTATATCCGCCGCTTCAAGGGCAAGACCCTGGTGGTCAAGTACGGCGGCAACGCCATGACCGACGAACGCCTGAAAAGCAGCTTCGCCCGTGACATCGTCCTGCTCAAGCTGGTGGGCATCAATCCCGTCGTCGTACACGGCGGCGGCCCGCAGATCGGCCAGTTGTTGCAACGCCTGGGCAAGACCAGCGAATTCGTCCAGGGCATGCGGGTGACCGACGCCGAGACCATGGACGTGGTGGAGATGGTGCTGGGCGGCCTGGTCAACAAGGAGATCGTCAACCTTATCAACCAGCACGGTGGAAAAGCTGTAGGTTTGACCGGCAAGGACGGCGACCTGGTGCGGGCGCGCAAGATCACCGTCACGCAGCGCTCGCCGGAAACCGACCAGCCCGAGATCATAGACCTGGGCCACGTGGGCGAGGTGGAAAGCATAGAACCGGCCGTGGTCGACATGCTGGTGCACGGCGATTTCATTCCGGTGGTGGCGCCCATCGGTGTGGGCGAGGACGGTCGTTCCTACAACATCAACGCCGATCTGGTCGCCGGCAAGCTGGCGGAGGTGCTGAAGGCGGAGAAGCTGATCCTGTTGACCAACACCTTGGGGATACTGGACAAGCAGGGAGAACTGCTGACCGGCTTGTCGCTCACCGACGTGGACGACCTGATCGCGGACGGAACGATTTCAGGCGGCATGATACCCAAGACCCGCTGCGCCACGGATGCGCTCAAGGGCGGGGTCAACAGCGTGCACATCATAGACGGGCGGGTCGACCATGCCGTGTTGCTCGAGCTGTTCACCGACCAGGGCATCGGTACCCTGTTGTTGCGCCGCTAGGTAAGGGCGCGGGGAGGAAAGCGGGGGCGGCCGCTATACTGTCCGCCATGAGCCGCATACTCTTTTGGCTCCTGATCTTGCTGGGGCTAGGCGCCTGTCAGGCGGGTCGACAAGATCAGGAATACCTGCCCCATTACACGAAAGCGCCGCCCGGCGGCGAGCGGGAATATGTATTTGGCGTGCACCCCTTGCACAACCCCGAACGTCTGTACGAGATGTTCGGCCCCATCATGGACTACCTCGCCGAGCGTATTCCGGGCTCGCATTTTCGACTCGAGGCCTCGCGCAACTACGCCGCGTTCGAGGAAAAGCTGTACGGACGCGAATTCGATTTCGCCCTGCCCAACCCCTATCAGACCGTTCTCGCCCTGAGTCACGGCTACCGCGTGTTCGGCAAGATGGCTGACGACGAGAATTTTCGCGGCATCATACTGCTGCGTAAGGACAGCCCGGTGAAAGCCGTGGCCGATTTGAAAGGCAAGGCGGTCAGTTTTCCCGCCCCCACCGCACTGGCGGCCACCCTCCTGCCGCAATTTTTTCTGCATACCCACGGCCTGGACGTCAGCCGGGACATCGAATTGCGTTATGTCGGCTCGCAGGAGTCGTCCATCATGAATGTCTATCTCGGCAACGTCGCGGCGGGAGCCACCTGGCCTCCGCCGTGGCGCGCTTACATCCGGGAGCACCCCGAAGTGGGCGCTGCGGTTCGGGTCATGTGGGAGACGGAGTCTTTGCCCAACAACAGCCTGATGGCGCGGGACGACATACCTCAGGATCTCGTCGCGACGGTTAAGGGGCTGTTGGTGGAAATGCACGGAACCGAGCAGGGAAGGCTTAATCTGGAACGCATGGCCTTGAGCCGTTTCGAGTCGGCCGATGGTGACACTTACGTCCCGGTACGTGAGTTTCTGGACCGCTTCGAGCGGGCCGTGCGGCCGTTGGGGCGGCCATGAAAGGACGCACGTTCCAGCGTTTGAAGCGGCTGTTCGGTCTGTCGGTGCGCCGCCAGCTCATGTTGGGTATCGTCACGGTTCATGCCGTGTCGATGTCTCTGTTCGTGGCGGGCCTGGTGGAACACGAGAGGAATTTTCTCGTCGAGCAGAGCGTGGCCCAGGTACGGGGATTGGCGCAAACCCTGGCGACTAACAGCGCGTCCTGGGTTTTGGCCAATGATGTCTCCGGCTTGCAGGAAGTGCTGATCGCGCAAACCCATGTGCCCTATCTGCGTTACGCCATGTTGTTGTCGCCGCAAGGACGGGTGATCGGCCATAGCGAGGCGCGCTTCACCGGCTTGTACGTCGACGATCCCGTCAGCCTGCGTCTGCTCTCCGCTCCGCCGGTCAGTCAGGTTCTGCTGCACGATCCCGCCATGCTGGATATCGCCGAGCCGGTTTTCGCCAATGGGAAGTTGATCGCCTGGGCGCGGGTGGGCGTCAGTCAGGCGCCGATCGCGCGGGGCCTGGTCGAGATCACGCAACGCGGCATGGTGTACGCCGCCGTGGCCATCGCAATTGGCGCGCTATTCGCCTGGTTCATGGCTGGCGGGCTCACCGCCTCGCTGACCGAACTTTCGAAAGTAGCGGCCCTGGTGAGCAAGGGACAGTCCGATAAACGCGTCCGTATACGGCGGAACGACGAGCTGGGCGCCGTGGGGGAGGCTTTCAATCGCATGCTGGATACCCTGCACGAGCAGGCGGCGGCGAGAGAGGCGATGCAAAGACAGCTGGCGCGCAGCATGGCCGAATTCGAAGCCATGTTTCATGCCATCCCGGATGCCGCCATCGTCGCCGATCCCGACAGCCGCATCGTCCTGGTCAATCCGGCCACGAGCCGGCTCTTCGGGTACGACGTCGACGAACTGACCGGCTCGCCCTGTTTACGCATTTATTCGAGTCAGCAAGCTTATCTCTCGGTTACGGCCGGCCCCGTGTTCTGTGTCGAGGTCGAATATCGCCGCAAGGATGGCTCCCAATTCCGCGGCCAATTATCGCGCGCCCCGGTGCTCGGCCACGAGGGTGAACACATCGGCTTCATTTCCCTGATACGCGACGTCAGCCGGCAGAAAGAGGCCGAGCTGCAGTTGCAACTCGCCGCTCAGGTTTTCGAGAGCAGTCGCGAGGGCATCATGATCACCGATGCCGGGCAGGCCATCGTCATGGTGAACCGGGCCTTTCGCGAAATCACCGGTTACGCCCGCGACGAGGTGGTCGGCCGGAACCCGAGCATGCTTTCCTCGGGCCTGCATGACCAGTCGTTCTACCAGGTACTTTGGCAAGCCGTCCGAGAAAAAGGTCATTGGCAGGGCGAAATCTGGAACCGTCGGCGCACCGGAGAGATTTATCCGGAGTGGCTGTCGATCAGCGCGGTCAAGAACGATGCGGATGAAGTCATCAATTACGTCGGCTTGTTTTCCGACATCTCCGAGCGCAAGGCCGCGGCCGAGCACATCGAGTTCATGGCCACCCATGATGCGCTCACCGGGCTGCCGAACCGGATGTTGCTGCGCGACCGCATCTACTCGGCCGTCACTCAGGCACGCCGCAGCAAGAGCCCGGTGGCAGTCCTGTTCGTCGACCTGGATCGGTTCAAATACATCAACGACACCTTAGGCCATCAGGCCGGCGACGACGTATTGGTCGAGGTGGCGAAGCGGTTGAGAAAATGCGTGCGTGAGGGCGACACGGTTTCCCGCCAGGGTGGCGACGAGTTCGTGGTCGTGTTGAGCCGTTTGGGCGCAGCCCGCGATGCCCGCGGCGTCGCCCAGAAGATCCTCGACGCCATGCGGCAGAATTTTCACGTTCAGCAGCAGGACGTCGCCGTGAGTCCGAGCATAGGCATCAGCCTTTATCCGCAGGACGGCGACGATGGCGAGCGGCTGATCATGAACGCCGACGCGGCCATGTATCACGCGAAAAAGCTGGGACGCAACAACTACCAGTTCTACACGCGGGAGATCAGCGCCCAGGCCCTCCAGCGGCTGTCGCTGGAATCCGAGCTGAGCCAGGCCTTGGAGCGCGGGGAATTGCTTCTGCATTATCAACCGCAAATCGACTTCGAAGACGGACGCATCGTGGGTCTTGAAGCGCTGTTGCGCTGGCGGCATCCGGAGCAGGGCATGATCGCGCCGGACGCGTTTATCCGGCAGGCCGAGGAAGGCAGACAGCTGGTCCCGTTAGGCGCCTGGGTCCTGGGTGAGGCCTGCCGTCAGAACAAGGCCTGGCTGGACGCGGGAATCGCAACCGTGCCCGTGGCGGTCAACATTATCCCCGCGCAGTTCCACCATCCCGACTTTCTTTCCATGCTGACAGGGGTGATTCAGTCCAGCGGCCTCCCCGAATCTCTGCTCGAACTCGAAGTGGCCGAATCGGCCCTGATGGATGAACACAGCGGAAAAGAGGAGGTGGGCCTGCTACGACACATCACGCAGTTGGGCATACGTCTGTCGATAGACGACTTCGGTACCGGCTACTCGTCCCTGGCCTATCTCAAGCGCCTGCCCGTGGACAAGCTGAAAATCGGCCGCTCGTTTGTACGCGACTTGTTTGGCGATGCCGAAGACGCGGCGATCGTCACCGCCATCATCGAACTCGCCCATGGCCTGCGCCTGACGACCTTGGCCGAAGGCGTGGACACACGGGAGCAATACGATCGTTTGAAGGCGCTCGGCTGCAATCAGCTCCAAGGCCTGCTGGTTTGTCCCCCCTTGTCCGCCGACGAATTCCGGCAGTGGCTGATCAGGGGGCGCATCTCCATCTGAATATCCCGACGCGGGGAGCGTGGGGGTGGCGGCCCGGCGCATGCCGGGCCGCCACGATCATTACGATCGTTTCATGGAGTCGAAGAATTCGGCGTTGGTCTTGCTGTCCTTGAGCTTGCCGAGCAGGAATTCGCTGGCCGCCATCTCGTCCATGGGCTGGAGGATCTTGCGCAGGATCCAGCTCTTCTGCAGTTCGTCGGCCGGCACCAGGTATTCCTCGCGGCGGGTGCCCGAGCGGTTGATGTTGATGGCCGGGTAGATGCGCCGTTCGGCGATCTTGCGCTCCAGGTGGAGCTCCATGTTGCCGGTGCCCTTGAACTCTTCGTAGATCACCTCGTCCATGCGCGAGCCGGTGTCGACCAGGGCGGTGGCGATGATGGTCAGGCTGCCGCCTTCCTCGATGTTGCGCGCCGCGCCGAAGAAGCGCTTGGGCCGTTCCAGCGCGTTGGCGTCGACACCGCCCGTGAGGATCTTGCCGGAGGCCGGCACCACGGTGTTGTAGGCGCGCGCCAGGCGGGTGACGGAGTCGAGCAGGATCACCACGTCACGCTTGTGCTCGACCAGGCGCTTGGCCTTCTCGATCACCATCTCTGCCACCTGCACGTGCCGCGCCGGTGGCTCGTCGAAAGTGGACGACAATACTTCGCCCCGCACGCTGCGCTGCATCTCGGTGACTTCTTCCGGGCGCTCGTCGATCAGCAGCACGATCAGATAACACTCGGGATTCTTCTCGGCGATGGAATGGGCCAGATTCTGCATGATCATGGTCTTGCCGGCCTTGGGCGGCGAGACGATCAGGCCGCGCTGGCCCTTACCGATGGGGGCGACCAGATCGACGACGCGGGCAGTCAGATCTTCGGTGGTGCCGTTGCCCAGTTCGAGCTTGAAGCGTTGGGTGGGGAAGAGGGGGGTGAGATTGGAGAAGAGGATCTTGTGCTTGGCGTTTTCCGGCGGCTCGTAATTGATCTGTTCCACCTTGAGCATCGCGAAATAGCGTTCGCTTTCCTTGGGGGGGCGGATTTTGCCGGAAATGGTGTCGCCCGTGCGCAAATTGAAACGCCGGATCTGGCTGGGGGAGACGTAGATGTCGTCCGGACCGGCCAGAAACGAGGTGTCTGGACTGCGCAGGAAGCCGAAGCCGTCCGAGAGGATTTCCAGCACGCCGTCTCCGTAGATGTCCTCTCCGCCTTTGGCCTGTTTTTTCAGGATGGCGAAGATGAGGTCCTGTTTCTTGGTGCGGGCGAAGCCCTCGATTTCAAGCGACTCTGCGATGTCTATGAGTTCGGCTACGGGTTTGCGTTTGAGATCGGTGAGATTCATGAAGATGTTCTGAGAGATGCGGACGGATGAAAAACTGGGCCTGGCTCGGAGGCGCCTCGAAGCGGGGGATCGAGGTGGGATTCGGAAGGAATGGCCGGAACCGGCGCGGGCTGTTGAGAGAGGGCTAGTTAGCCTGGATGGCAACGTTAGCACAGCATTCCCGGCCCGTCCAGCCGCATAGGCGGGCGGGCCGGGGGTTTGCCTATCAGATGTGGGCGTCTATGAAGGCGGTCAGTTGCGATTTGGACAAGGCGCCTACCTTGGTGGCTTCCACCTCGCCGTTCTTGAACAGCATCAGGGTCGGAATGCCACGCACGCCGTAACGCTGGGGCGTCGCGGGATTGTTGTCGATATTCAGCTTGGCCACGGTCAAGCGACCGGCATATTCCTTGGAGATTTCATCCAGCACCGGCGCGATCATCTTGCAGGGCCCGCACCACTCGGCCCAGTAGTCCACCAGGACAGGGCCAGAGGCCTTGAGTACCTGGCTTTCAAAATCATCGTCGCTCAAATGCAAGAGGTTTTCGCTCACGGGAATCTCCGGGGGTTGTTGGTGTCGGAAGCAGCGGGGGCCGGGCCTGCCGGCCGGTGGGGGCGCTAAGTCGGGCCATTTCAGCTCAAAGCCGTCGAGATTTCAAGCCATACGGAGAACCGCTCTTTTTCCTTATCGGGCGCCTTTTCTCTACAGACGAGGGCTCCGGGTGTCCGGCGGCGTTGTCCGGCTTTCGGACACCGTCCGGAATCCGGAGGGTGTCCAGCCTAGTCCGATGGCCTTGGGTGAGCGAAATGCTGACTGGCAAACTGCCAGCCATCTTGGCATGCTGAGCGCACTTGCTTGATGCAAGCACTTCGGCGGCACTGACGCCGCCGCACTCAGCGACACACAACCCCATAGGAGGACGGAACCATGGCCGATCATTTGCAACACGGCACGTTCAGTTGGAACGAACTTTTGACGACCGACGTAGACGGCGCCAAACGCTTTTACGGCGCGCTGTTCGGCTGGCAGTTCGACGAAGTCAACCCCGCCGGCTTCCCTTATTACCTCGCCAAACTCGACGGCGGCGAGCGCGCTGGCATCATGGCGGTCCCGCCTTCGGCGCAGGGCGCACCGCCGCATTGGGGCAGCTACGTCACGGTCGACGACGTCGATGCGACCGCGGCCAAGGTCGTCGAACTGGGCGGCCAAGTCTGCGTGCCGCCGATGGACATACCGGGTGTCGGCCGCTTTGCCATCGTCACGGACCCGCAAGGCGCAAACATCGGCGTGATCACCTACGTTCCCTGCCCCGGCGACTAGCTGGCTAGGGTAGGGCGAGCCCGGGCTGTACCCGCGCCCGGGCTCGTCTTGTAATTCGCCCGTTGCTGGCCGCAGGAAGCCGCCTTTCGGGGTATGCGGCAAGCACCGGCAGTAGGGCATTTTGGCTAGCCCGCGCGGATAAGGCGGCCCGAATCGAAAGGAGGTGATATGCGCGTGTTATTTTTTGTAGTCGTCCTGATGAGCCTGGCATTCGAGGTGATGGCGCTGGACCAGCCCCATGCCTCGGCCGGCGCCGCGGCGCGTATGCGAGCGGCCGCCGAGCACGTGCTCGCGACGCTACCGGAGCCCGCGCGCAGCAAAGCGCTCCGCCCGTTCGACGATCGCGACCGCTACGACTGGCATTACATCCCGCGCGAGCGCAAGGGGGTGTCGTTCAAAGACCTGGATGCGAACGGCCGGGCCGCCGTGCACGCCTTGCTCAAGCAGGCCTTGTCGGCGGCCGGCCATGCCAAGGTCGTCAACATCATCGAACTGGAGCTGGTGCTGCGCGAACTCGAAGCTTCCGGCCCCATCCGCGATCCCGAACGCTATCACCTGACGATCTACGGCACACCGGACCCGAAAGCGGCGTGGGGATGGCGCTTCGAAGGACATCATCTGTCCCTCAACTTCACCCTGGCCGGCGACCGCCTGGCCGTGGATACGCCGAGCTTTTTCGGCGCCAACCCGGCGACCGTACGCCAAGGACCGAAAAAAGGCCTGCGCGTGCTCGCCGACGAGGAAGACGAAGCCCGCAAGCTGCTGGCATTGCTCACTCCGGAGCAGCGCGCTACGGCGGTTTTCAGCCCTAAGACCTACGGCGAGATCGTGACCGGCGCCGCCGAGCAAGTAACCCCGCTGGACCCGGTCGGCGTCGCCGCCGCACAACTGGACGACAAGCAGCGCGCGCAGCTCATCCGCTTGATAGCGGTCTATGCCGATAACTTCGAGCCCGGACTCACGGCGGCCCGCATGACGAGGGTCCGCGAAGGCGGAATCGAGAATATCCGGTTCGGCTGGGCCGGTTCGACGGAGCGCGGTCATCCCCACTATTACCGCGTACAAGGCCCGCTGTTCCTGATCGAATACGACTCCACCCAGAACGACGGCAACCACATCCACAGCGTCTGGCGCGACTACACGGGCGACTTCGGCCGCGACCTGCTGCGCGATCATTATCTGGCGACGCGGAGCACCGGCACCCCCGATGGCCACCGCCACCCTTGATCGCTCAACGTATGGGAAGGGCGGCGCGACCTCGGTTCCATCCAGAATGCCCTGATCGCGGAGGGACGCCCGGAGGCGAGTTCAGCCGCCGGCCACGCGCTGTACCGGCATGAGCTCGCGGAAATCCTCGATGGCGGTGAATTCGTCGATAGGCCGGCTGGGCCGAGTGCTGTCGTGTTTGCGCACGGCCACCAGATGGTGCAATCCATGGGCGCGGGCGGCGCGCAGCACCGGCAGGCTGTCGTCGACCATCAGGGTGCGGCCGGCGTCGTAAGCCTCGACTTCAGCCAGGGCGTGCCAGAATTCGGGCGCCTCCTTGGGCGCGCCGAGATCGTGCGAGCTGACGATGTTGTCGAAATACACGCCCAGGCTGGTTTTCTCCAGCTTGAGTCCCAGGCTCTTGCGGTGGGCATTGGTGACCAGCACCAGCCGCCGGCCGCTGTCGCGCACCGCCTGCAGAAACTCGGTCGCATGGGGCAAGACGCCGATGAGTCCGGCGATTTCCTGTTTCATCCCGGCGATGTCCAGTTCGAGTTGCTCGGTCCAGTAGTCCAGGCAATACCATTCCAAACGCCCTTCCATGGCCTTGAAGCGCGGCTGCAAAACCAACTTCGCCTCCGCCGGCGTCAGGCCATGGTGTTCGGCATAGCGCTGCGGGACGAATTCCAGCCAGAAATGGTTATCGAAGTTCAAGTCCAGCAAGGTACCGTCCATGTCCAGGAATACCTCGTCGATGTCGCTCCAAGTTATCATGCGCTACCATCCAGAGCCCAGATTCGTATCCAGCGAGACCCCGCCATCGTGAGTAGTCCGATAGAAGGAAGTTATTACACGCCGATTATGAGGGAGCCCTCGCGATTTCTGAAAGACATCGTTGAGTTGAGCCGCGAGGCGGGCGGCGAAATACTCAAGATCTACCACTCCAACTTTCGCGTCGCAGAAAAGGACGACCATTCGCCCTTGACCGCGGCCGATCTGGTTTCCCATCAGCGCCTGTTGCGCGGACTGGAGTCGCTCGCTGCGGTCTATCCCGTGCTGTCGGAAGAATCCGCCGCAGTGCCTTACGCAGAGCGACAGGCATGGGAGACCTATTGGCTGATCGATCCTTTGGATGGCACCCGCGAATTTGTCAAGCGCAACGGCGAATTCACGGTCAACGTCGCGCTCGTCCACCAGGGTAAACCGGTGCTGGGCGTCGTCCATGCGCCGGTGCTGGGCGCCTCCTATTTTGCCGCCGAAGGTTGCGGAGCCTTCGTGCAGCGAGGGGATGATTTGCCGCACGAGATCGCCGTGCGCACCCCGGCGCCGGCCCGCATCACCGTGGTCGGCAGCCGCTCCCATTGGACGCCCGGCCTGGAGGCTTACCTGGAGCGGCTCGGCGGGTACGAGCTGAGGTCCATGGGCAGTTCCCTCAAGTTTTGTCTGGTGGCCGAAGGGGTGGCCGACCTGTATCCACGCTTGGGCCCGACCTCTGAATGGGACACGGCGGCCGCGCAGTGCGTGGTGGAGGAGGCGGGCGGGGCGGTGGTGGATCTGGACGGCGAGCCTCTGCGCTACAACGGCAAGGAGTCTTTGCTCAATCCCTACTTCCTGGTCTATGGCGACAAGTCGCGCGACTGGAGGGACTATTCCGCGGGTCTGCGCGGGGCGGCGACGCCTCGGCCAGCACGGCATCCGCCGCTCGATGCGGCCGGAACTCAGCGCTTCGCCCCCCTATAAGCGTTCCCGCATCCGCCGACCGACAGGCCATGGCTATCAGGCTGTCGGTTAACCCCCCTCCAGGGTGTCCGGCTAAGCCTTGAACTGGTCCTTCTGCCGTCTTAGCTGAGCGAATCTTGCACTGTCGCCCGCGCGCAGGAAGGGATTGGTCTCCAGTTCCTCGCTCAGCATTGACGGCACCGTCGCTTCATTCCGCGTTCGGGCCTCATCGACCCGTTTCATGCGCTCGATGAGGGCCACGTTGTCCGCTTCGACGGTCAGCGCGAAACGGCCGTTGGCCTGTGTGTATTCGTGGGCACAGTAGATGAGGGTGGCCGGCGGCAGGTCGCGGATTTTGCCGAGCGAAGTCCACATCTGTTCGGCCGTGCCTTCGAACAATCGCCCGCAGCCCAAGGCGAACAGGGTATCGCCGCAGAACAGCGCGTTCGCCGCGGTGAACCAGTAGGCGATATGACCGCGCGTATGGCCCGGGACCTCCAGCACCACGGCCGACTGTTCGCCGATGGGGATCCGGTCGCCCTCCTTCACGGCCACGCCGATGCCGGGTATGCGCGCCCGGTCGCCGGCGTAGCCGACTATGGTGCAGCCGGTGCGCGCCTGCAGTTCCAGATTGCCGCCGACGTGATCGCCGTGATGATGGGTGTTCAGCACGTGGCTCAGCCGCCAGCCCCGCCGCTCCAGGGCGAGCAGGACGGGTTCGGCTTCCGCCGGGTCGACCGCGGCCGTCGCGCCGGAGGCCGGGTCGTGGATCAGATAGACATAGTTGTCCTGCAGCACCGGGATCTGCACGATCTCAGCGGGGGATGTCTCGGTTCGGTCGTTCATGGTTCATGTCCCGGATCGGTGGTCGACGCGCGGTAATACTGCCAGCGATACCAGCTACGGCCCACCAGTTCGTGCAGGGCCAGCCAGGTTTTCAGCAGCGATTCGGCGCTCGGCAGCCAGTTGAGCGGATTACCGGGGGCGTAAGGGCGGTGGAAGCCGGTGGGTGCGGGGATGGTCTTCAGGCCGGCCCGCGCGAAAGCTTCCTGGGCACGCGGCATGTGCCAAGCATGGGTGACCAGCAAGGCCTCGCCTATGCCGGCTCCCTTGAGTATCGCGGCGGAAAAACGGGCGTTCTCGTAAGTGTTGGTGCTCCTGCTTTCCAGCCACCGGACTTCCACGCCGAACTCGTTCAGCACGGATTTCATGAGCTCGGCTTCGGGGACCGGTTCGCCGAGCACCGCACCGCCGCTGACCAGGATGGGCAGCCCGGTCTTCTTGTGCAGCCAGGCAGCGTAGCGCGCCCGCTCCAGACCGAAGCGGTAGAGCGTGTCTCCGCCGTATTCGGGCGCTTCGACATAGCGGTCTGCCGCGAGCACCACGATGGCCTCGGCCGCGCTGTGCTCGAGCGGCACCGGCGGGTAGGGTTCCAGATGGCCGCGCAGCCAGGTCGCGGTGGCCGGGACGCTGCTCAGATACAGGGTGCCCAGGCCCAGCGCGAGAAAAAAGGACCGCTTCGCCGGGGCACGAACCAGCAAGGCCAGCAGCAACAAGAGCAATGACAAGCCGGGCGGAAACAGCAGCGATTGCAGGCTCGCCGAAATCAAAAAGGCGTCGGACATTTCAATTCGTTGTTCAGTGGGCCATCTCTCGGTGCGAGCGGCCGGCCCGACGCGAGCGCCGGCCCGGCCGCTGCCGATCAGGACGATTTCTCGCCTTTCAGCAAGCGGGCGATGTCTTCCTTGCCGAAGCCTATCTTGCGCGCCACCCGGTCGGCGTGGCTGACCGTCGATACGCCCTCGACCAGGCGATAGGTCGGTTGGTCGTTCTTGAACTCCACCTGCCGTGTCAGGCCTGTCTGCCGTTTCTGGAAGCGCTCCACCAGTTCGTGATTGTGGGTGATCAATATCGTGGTGGCGCCTTTTTCGCGGAAGCCGTCCAGGATGTCGCTGGAAATGGCGATTTTTTCCTCGTGCGTCGTCCCTTCCGACAACTCGTCCAGGATCACCAGGCTGCGAGCGCTGGAGGCCAGGAAGATGGCCTTGGTGCGCTTGAGCTCGGCGCCGAAGCGGCCTTCGCCGTCGCCGAGATGGCTGATCTCGGGCACCTGATAATAAATGCGGTCGGCCACCGTCAGTTCGGCCGATGCCGCCGGCACGTAGCCGCCGATCTGGGCCAGCAGCTGGCTCTGCGCCAGGGTCTTGCAGAACGCGGTCTTGCCTCCGCTGTTGGGGCCGGTGACGAACAGCAAGCGTTCGTCCGTCAGGCTCAGATCGTTGGCGACGTAGTCCGGGGCACCCTTGCCCAGCACCGGATTGCGCACGCCTTTGAGCTTGATCGAGTGATGCGTGCCGGGCAGCAGTTTCGGCAGGCACACCGGGTGGCCGTAGGCCTCCTTGAAGTTCAGCATGCTCGCCAGTTCGTCCAGCTGGCCCAAGGCATCCAGGGCGGCCTGCACTTCGGGCGAGCGTTTGAAAATGTCGCGCAGCGGATAGATGCAGCCATCGCGGTCGAATCCGCCGACGATGGGCACGTAGACCATCCCGAGCGGCAGCAGGAAGAGCCAGAATACCGGCGCGACGGACGCCGCCAGATCGAGCACGATGGGCGCGAATTGCATGAGCGCCACCAGCACCAGGATCAGCAGGGTGATGGCGAGCGGTTTGAACAGCGTGGGTTTGAAGGCGACGGCCGGGATGTACCAGCGTTTCTCGGAACGGGTCAGCAAGCCTTTCTCGCTGCGGTACACCGGCCCCCGCATCAACTCATGGGCGCGGCTTTTGGAAAATTCCCGCAGGGTTTGCAACAGCTCGCGCAGATAGCCGCTTGCGACCTCCGGAAAGACCTCCACCTGGCCGGTGAGATTCAGCAGGAAGCGCGTGCCTTTGCGGTATTGATCGTAGCCGTAACCGCCGAATTCCAGTTCGTGCGCCGGCCGCCCGGCCAGGCCGAGAAATTCGCCGTACAGCAGCGCCCAGAAATCCGCCTCCCCGCGCGCGGCTTCGTTAATCATCTGGTTCAGCGCCAGACCCAGCTCGGGGCGTTTTTCCAGCTCCCCCAGCGCGTCCTGTTTGGCTCGTATCTGTTCCGCGTCGTCCAGGGGGCGTGCCAGAGAACGGTACAAAACGGCCTGTCCGATGCGGGTTTGCGTGTGGTTCAGCGCCTGAAACAGCGGCTCCACCTCGATGGTCTGAAAATTCGTATCGTCGATCACGCCTTCGCCGTAAGCCGCCGGTGCAACCGACGGGATGCCAGGAGGGCGGGTGGAGTCGCCCTGTAGCAGGGGCGGGTACGCTGTGCTCATGTAAAGATCTCCCGGGATGGTGGGTGCTTTTTACCCGTAGCGGCGCCTTATGAAAAGGGCTGCGATTCGCCGCGTCGGTTTCATTCCGCCGCGGCTTTAAACAATTCCACCCGGTTGCGACCGGATAGCTTGGCGCGGTAGAGGGCCTGGTCGGCCCGGCGCAAGATCGCGCTTACACCGGCGTCGGACTGAGCGATGCCGGTGACGCCGATGCTGACCGTGAAGGGTATGTGGCCGTCCGCAAAGCGCACCGGCGATGCCTGCACCAGGCCGCGCAAACGTTCGGCGCGCGTCATCGCGTCTTCCGGTCCGGTTCCGGTCAGGAGCACGACGAACTCTTCCCCACCCAGACGGCCGGCGATGTCGCTTTCGCGCAGATCGCGGGACAGGACGGCCGCGAAGTGCTTGAGCACGGCGTCGCCGCCCTCATGGCCGTGCGTGTCGTTCACCTGCTTGAAATGGTCGAGATCCAGCATCAGCAGAGAGGCGACCTGCTCGGGTTGACGGCGCAGGCGGGCCAGTTCGGCTTCCAGGCGGGTGAGGAAATGCCGGCGATTGGCCAGCCCGGTCAGTCCGTCGGTGGTGGCCTGGGCGACCAGCTCGGCTTCTAGGCGCTTGCGCCCGGTGATGTCTTCCTTGATGCCGACGAAATGCGTGACCGCACCGCCCGCGTCCAGGACCGGGGTGATGGTGAGCTGTTCGGTATACAGTTCGCCGTTCTTCTTGCGGTTGATCACCTCGCCGCGCCATTCCCGACCGCCCTGTATGGATTTCCACATCGCTTGGTAGAAGGTCTGGGTCTGCTGGCCGGACTTGACCAGTTCGGCCGGATGCCGCCCGATGGCCTCGCTCATGCTATAGCCGGTGAGCCGGGTGAAGGCCTTGTTGACCCATTCGATGCGGGCGTCGGGGTCGGTGATGACGATGCCGTCGCCGGCCGATTCCAGCGCCACCGCCAGTAGCCGCAAGCGCTCCTCCACCCGCTTGCGCTCGGTGATATCGCTGCGGGTGCCGGACATGCGCGAGGGCTTACCGTCCCGGTTGCGGCTATTGAGCCGGCCGCGATCCTGCACCCAGACCCAATGGCCTTGTTTGTGGCGCAAACGGTATTCGCAGTCGTAATAGTCGAGTTCACCCGCGAAGTGGCGGCGCAGCAGCGTTTCGGCGTGTTTCAGGTCGTCGGGATGGGCGAGTTCGCGCCAGGTTGCGATGCCTACGGGGTGCAATTCGTCCAGGGTATGGCCGGTGATCTCCGCCCAGCGCGCATCCACGGTCAGCCGGCCGGTCGGTATGTCCCATTCCCAGGTGCCGACCTGCGTGCCTTCTATGAGCGACATCACCCGCGCGTGCTCGTCATCGAGCCGGCGTTTGGCTGCGAGCAGACGCACCGCGAGCGCCAGGACCAAGGCCGCCATCGTGGCCGCGGCCAGGATCGGCCAACGATAGCGGCGCCAAACGTCGGTAGGGGTAAATTCCGGTGTCTGCTCGAAAGGCGGCAGGCGCAGCGTACGCAGCAGGTTCTCCACGGAGCGGTAGTCCGCCGGGATGGTGAAGCCGTGTATGCCCATGCGCTGCGCGACCTCGCCTCCCTGGGGCAAGCTCAGCAAGGCCGCCGTGACCTTGCGGGCCAGGTCGGAATCGCCGAAGTTGAGGGCCGCGAATGCCCATTGCGGATACAGGCGGGTGGATACGGCGTGGGGGAAGTCCGCCAGCTCTTGCGGATTGACGATGCGCAGCCGGCTCGGATCGAGCTTGCCTTCCTTCGCCATGGCTTCCAGCAGGCCGGTACGGACGAATCCGACTTCGGCGCGGTTTTCCAGCACCGCGCGCACGGTGTTGTCCTGGGGCAGGCCGGCTTCGATCAGGCGTGTCTCCGGGGACAGTCGCACGCCGGCGAGTTCCAGTTCATAAGTCTGGGCCTGGTAGCCGCCGAGCGACTCGCGGGTACTGTAGGCTATCCTCCTGCCTTTGAGGTCGGCGAGTGTCGCGATATCGCGCCGTTCGCTCAGGGTGAATATCACGCCGCCGTAAGCATCCTGGGCCTCGCCGTTGGCCTGGGCGACCAGGGTGGCGAGCGGAGAGGATAGCCCGTTGCGGTAGGCGAGCTGTACGTAGTGGGCGGGCTGGGTCAGAACGAAATCCAGTCGGCGTTCGCGGATCGCCTTTTCCAGTCCCGCGAAGTTCAGGGCGACCAGATCAAAGCGCGTGCCCGGTATGGCATGCTCCAGGTAGCCGGCCAGCGGCTGCCAGCGAATCTGGGTGTCTTCTTCGGCCCGGTAAGCCAGTATTCCCAGGTGTAAAACGGATTCCGCCCGGCCGTTGTCGCATTGAAGAAGCAGAAGCAGGGATAAGCACAGTCGTTTCCATGGTCCGCTCATCGTTGGTCCTCTTCCATTAACCTGCCTAGGCACTCCGCCGGCTCGGGCTTGCCGTAAAGATAGCCCTGCAGGACGACCTCTGCCCGGCTGTTGAGGAATGCGGCCTGCTCGGCCGTTTCCACGCCTTCGGCAACCACTTTCAGCCGCAAGTGCCCGGCAACCGCGAGTATGGCCTCCACCAGCGCGGCATCGTCCGGGTCGACCGGCGCATCCTGCACGAACGTCTTGTCGATCTTGAGTTCGTGGATGGGCAGACGTTTCAGGTAAGCGAGGGAAGAATAGCCGGTGCCGAAATCGTCGATGGCGAAGCGTATGCCCAGTTCGGCCAAGTCGTTCATCTTGGCGACGATTTCGTTCGGATTGTCGATCAGCACGCCTTCGGTCAATTCCAGGGTGATGCGCGAGCCGGATATGCCGTGCTCCCTCAGGCAGGCTTTCAGCCAGGCCGCGAAATCCGCCTTGCGGAAATGGCGCGGACTGATGTTGACCGACATCACGCCGTCCCGGCCAGCCAGGAAGCGGCAGACTTCGGTCAGCACCCAGCGGTCCAGTTCGACGATGAGACCGGTTTCCTCCGCCACCGCGATGAACGTTCCCGGCGCGAGCAGTCCGCGCCGAGGATGCTGCCAGCGCAGCAATGCTTCGGCGCCGACCCGCGTTCCGCTGGAATCGACCTGGGGCTGCAGGTAAAGCCGCAATTCCCCGGCGGGGACGGCGGTGCGCAGTTCACGCTCGACCTGAAAATACTGTTCGGCGGCGGTGCGCATGTCGGATTCGTAAAATGCGCTCTGGCTGTCGCCCGCGCCCTTGGCACGGTGCAGGGCGGTATCGGCGCGGCACAGGATATCGTCCGGTGTGTCCGCATCATCTTCCGGAAAGAGGGTGATGCCGATGCTGGCGCCGACCACCAGTTCGTCCTGTCCGATCTGCAAAGGCCGGCGCAGCCCGGCGTGGATCTTTTCCGCGCTCGTCATCGCCTGGTGAGCGGCCTGCTGGCCGTCGCCGGACTGCAGGAGCAGCACGAACTCGTCCGAGCCTATGCGCGCCAGGACATCGCCCGGCGCCAGCAGGCCGACGAGGCGTTCGACGAATTTGCGCAGCACTTCGTCGCCGCGGGCATGCCCGCGGGCGTCGTTGATGGTCTGGAAACGGTCGATATCGAGCACCATCAGGCCCTGCGTACGGATGTCGCGTCGAATCGCGGCCAGTTGCTTCGCCAAACGGTCGCGCACGAGGGCACGGTTGGGCAGTCCGGTCAGGGCATCGAAATAGGCCAGCCGTTCGATCCGGGCTTCGGCTTCCCGCAGCCGGGTGATGTCCTGGAGTGCCAGCAGATAATGGCTGATCATGCCCTTTTCGTCGCGCACCGGCGCGGCGATGGCCCGGTCGATGCGTTCACTGCCGTCCCGGCGATGATTGCTCAGTTCGCCTTGCCAGTTCTCCCCCAGGCGCAAAGCCTGCCGCATGGCGTCGTAGTGGATATCGGCGACCCCGTCTGCGGCCTGGAAGTGTAAGGGGCGCCCGATGATTTCGTCCCTGCTGTAACCGCTGCTTTTCACGAAGGCATCGTTGACGTATTCGATGCGCTCACCGGCGCCCGTGATCAATATGCTTTCCGGGCTTTGTTCGACCGCTTGGAAAAGCCGGTTCATCTGCGCTTCCCGAGCACTCAGCTCGGCCGCCATCCGGCGCCTTTGGATGGCGATGGCCGCGGTGTGGGTGTAGTGATCGATCAGTTTTTGCTGGGGCGGCTGACGGAAGGCCGGTGTGCGGCTGTAAATGGCGAAGGTACCCAATACCCGGGCGTCGGCGTCCAGTATCGGGGTCGACCAACAGGCGGCCAGGCCATGGTGGAGTGCGAGTTCGCAATAGTCGGCCCACAAAGGATCGGTCGCGATGTCTTCGACCGCGACCGGCTTGACGAAATAGGCCGCGGTTCCGCAAGAGCCTACCTTGGGGCCGATGACGATGCCGTCGATGGCGCTCGTATAGTCCGCCGGCAGGTTCGGCGCTGCGCCGTGGTGCAGGCGCACGCCGTCGGAGGACAGCAGGAGTATGGAAACCAAAAGCCCCGGCGACTGGGCTTCGAAGCCTCTGGCCAGGGCGTCCAGGATGTCCGGGAGGGGGCGGTCCGAGGCCACCATTTCCAGCACCCCGGCCTGATGGGCCAGCAAGCGCTCGGAGAGGCGTCGCTCCTCTTCTTCGGCGACATTGGTCAGCAGCGCGCCGAGCTGGCAAGCGAAAGCGATTTCGTGCGGGCGCCAGGCATGCGGTGTGTCGACATGTTCCAGGCAGAACACGCCGATGACCCGATCGCCCACCCGCAGCACCACGTCGAGCATGGAAACGATGCGGTTGGGCTTGAGATAACCGTCCCGGTAGCCGGTCAGCCGCGGGTCGCTCATCGCGTCATCGGCGTCGATGTAGGTGGCCTGCTGCAGCGCGGCGAACTCGTCGGCGAACTGCTTCTGCTGCAGGACTGCGCCTTGCGTATGGCTGCGGGCGGGCGAGTCGTAGTGGTCTATGCAGTACAGCAGGCTGTCGCCCTCGCGCAGCAACCAGACGTTAGCCCTGGCCACCGCAAAAAACTCGCTGGCGGCTTCCGTCATCATGCGGCTGAAACCGGCGAAGTCGCTGAGATTCGTGGTGTGGCGCACCAGCCGGGCGACGATGTCGTTTTGTTGCCGGAAACGCTCCACGCGGTGCGCTTGCGCGGCGTCCATTTCCGCCAGGCGCTGCGCCATGTCGTGCAGCGCCAGGCCGAGCAGCGCGACTTCGCCTGCCCCGCCCGTAGCCGAGGGTACGTCGAATTCGCCGCCGCCGATGCGGCGCGCGGTGGTCGCCAGTTCGGCCAGCGGACGGGCCAAGTGCCGGTTGAGCCAGCCGATTTGCAACAGCGTCAGCAGCACGACCGTGGCGATGCTGGGGGCGTGCCGGACCAGGTTGGAGACGGCGGCTTCGGCAAGTTCGCGATGGATGTCGTATTCCAGCACCACGGCGCCGCGCCGACGGCTGACGAGTTCGCCTGCATCCGGCGGATGGTTGTAGGGCATGAGCACGCTCAATCGCGTGCCGTCGCCCTGCCACTGCTCGTTCACCAGCGCGCCGTGCACGGTTCGGGCGAAGCGCGCTACGTTCCAGCTCGGCCGGACGTCCCCTATGGCGCGGTTTTTCCAGTCGACCCGCTGGGCGAACAATACCGTGCCGTCGGGCGAGACCAAGGCCGCCAAATCCACGCCGCTCCGCTGCGCGGCATGCAGCATGATTTCCCGCTCCAGATCGTCGGTATTGTGCTGCGGCAGTGCCCGTTCCGCTTGCCGCGCAAAGCGGGCGGATGCCTCCCTGGCTTGTGCCGTGACCTGCGATGCGAGTTCCCGGCGATATTGCTGGTGAGTCAGGTAGAGCGAGCTTGCGATGCCGGCCAGCATCGCGGCCGACATCAGCAGGGGGAGGGTCAGGCGCAGTGGCCACCGCGACCAGCTAGGGCGCAAGCTCATAAGGGTTCGGGGGCGACGAAATCGGGAACGGCGAGACTGTCCAGGGCGTCTTCTGCGCTGAGGAGGCCGCTACCGACCATGAGTGTCGAAAGCGCGCTGGCCGACTGGATGAGGGACGGCGAGTTGCCGCCGAGCCATTCGAGGTTTTCCGAGCGGTCGGGCAGGCTGAGTCCCTTGTAAACCGAGTAGACGTCATGTGCCGGAACGCCCAGCCGCGGCGCCATGCGGCGGACCGCATCCTGCGGGCTGCGGCGAAAATAGTCGAGCGCCCGGAAGTGTGCCTCGACCAGGGTGCGGACGTCTTCCGCCTTGTCCTGGAGGGCTCGTGGTGTGAGCGCCAGCACGTCCAATATCAGGCCGGGCACGCTGCGGCTGTCGTACAGGCGGACCGCACCGGTTTTCTCCAGCCGGACGGAGGTCGGGGCATAGCTCACCAAGGCATCCACCTGGCCCGACTCCCAGACGGATTCGTGTCGGGCTACCGGCTGAGACGACACCTGCACGTCCCGCGGCGACAATCCCCCCGCCTCCAGGGCCGCGGTGAGCATCAGCGCGCCGGCGGCACTGCTTTCCACCCCGATGCGCAGACCGCTCAGATCGCGCAGGGCGGCGATGCCGGGCCGGGCCAGCACCACGTCCGCGCCGGCCGATATGTCCAACACGGCCACTACTGAAATCGCCAGCCCTCCGGCCCGTACCCGCAAGACTTCATCGAGGGTGAGCGCCGCTCCGTCCACCAGTCCGGCCTGGAGCGCATGCATGGAGTCGGTGGCGGTGAGCGTTTCGACCAGCCGCACGGGCCGGTTTTCCAGCCAGCCCAACATGCGCGCGAGAAACAGGAGTTCGTAACCCGGCCATACATGTCCGGCCACGCGCAGCGGATCGTGGCTAGTGCAGCCCTGCAGCCATCCGCCGAGCGTCAAGGCCGACAGGGCCGCCAGGGCCCGGCGGCGGCCCGGTGACGGCGGGTTGGGGAGGGGCGGCAGCGGCCCGTGCGTTCGGAGGGGCATGGCGTTCGCGATCGTTAGGCTGTTTGAGTGGGTCGTCGGGGCATGGGGGTGGATTACGGATGGCCGGTCGGTTCGAGCGAAAAAACGCCACAGCGAGGGCCGCGCAACCCTTATATAGAGTACGGACGGCAGTTCGGCTACTGGCGCGTCAGGCCGGCCCCGGCTTTTTGAACAGGAAGATGTCCCGCGCGGCTTGCTCGCTTGCGAGGCCTAAGCGTTCCGCCAGCCAGCGGAGCGTGTGCGCGCTGTAAAAGGCAAGGTGGGTGGGATCGTTCTTGTATTGCCAGCGCTCGAAGCGCTCGCGGCTGATGACCGGTTGGGTCATCACGGCCAGCCAGGCGCCGGGTTTGAGCAAGGCGGCCAGCCGCGTCCAATCTTCGGCAGGCCGGCGGAAATGCTCCACGGTTTCGGTGCAGGTGACAAAGTCATACGTCCGTTCGAGGGCGCCGCTGTCCGGCCGATAATGCGGGTCGTACAGAACCATGGGCATGCCCGCTTCTTCCAGCATCCGCGCCAGCGCCGGACCCGGTCCGCAGCCATAGTCCAGCCCTTCCATGCCGGGTTTTACACGTTCGAGCAGCGGTGGCAGCAAGCGGCCGAGGAAGCGACGATAACCGGCGTCGTCAGGATCGTTATCGTGCAGGTCGTAGACGGCTTTTTCCGCCGAGGGGCTCAGCTGGCTTGCCGGGTCGGCATAGACCAGTCCGCAGTCGGGGCAGCGAAAATAGCTCCGCCGCAGGTCCGCCGTATAGAACTCCGCGGAGCGGTGACACAGCGGGCAGTCGGGCGCGGGCATGTCCGGCGGCCCCCGCTCATGCTATCGCCTGCGCCAGGCGGCGCAGGATGCCGTCCGGTTCTGCTACCGCCGATGCCGCGATGGCGTCGGCCCGCGCCTGGGTGTCGGCCACCGCGTAGATGCGTAATTCGTCGGCGTTGCCCGAAGGCCTGAGGTGCGCCACGTCGCCGTTGTCGAAATAAATGCGCACGCCGTCCACGAAATTGAGTCCGTCGATGGCGCCGAATCCCAGCTCCGGCGTGAAATACGCGCCCAGCTCCCGCCGGACTCCATCCAGCGCCTGGATTTCGGCCGCTGTGGGCTCCAAGGCCTTGCCGTCGGCCGCAAGCGCCATCCAGCCGTGCGTCGAGTGCCGCGCGTCGGCGATCCCGGAATCGCCGGGCGAGAACCGGCTGACGATGGCCAGGCCCTGGCTGCGCGGAAACTGCTTGATGAGGGCCGCACGGCTGTAACGCCTGGGCAGGCGGTCGAACAATCCGCCCAGGCTCGTTCGCTGCGCCTTCGCCGACGAAAGCACGGCGATGATGGGCAGGACGGCGTCGCGTGTGGGCAAGGCCGCCAGGGTCTTGCCGTTCTTGCTCAGCTCGGTTCCGGTGAGGAAGCCGCCGTTGGCCTCCCAGCCGCACACCGATTGTTTGCCCTTCAGGCGCGCCGCTTCCATGCCGGCGATGACGTAGGGCGAGCCGATGCGTGTCTTGGCCTCGACGAGATCTTTCAGGCCGCCCCGGTCGATCGCATCGTTGCAACTGATGGGCACGACCACGGCGTCCGGGGCCAGGTATTCGGCCGCCACCATGCCGACCAGATCGCCGCCGAAGAAGCGCACGGCGCCGGTATCCGCGTCGACGCCCAGTATGAGCGGGCGGTCGCTGTCGCCGTCCGTGGAAACCACCGCGTCGATGCGGCCGTGCCGGGCGCGGGCCTCGTCGGCCAGTGCCTGGATGGCGGCGAGTTGTGCGGCGTCGATGTTCTCGGTGTCGATGGGTACGAAGCTTTCGCTGCGGCCGGCGGTGAAAGCTTCCGCGCCCAGTCGCCGCAGGATGTCGACCAGCAGGTCCCGGCCTACCGCGGAATGCTGGTAGACCACAAGGCGCAGGCCGGCCAGGGCCTCCGCGCCGAAAAATTCTTCGTAACGCCCGGCATAGGCCGCAGCCGCTTCATCGCTTTCGGCTCCCAGCGCGGCATGGCCGGCCTTGAACAAGCCCCGCTCGTCGAAGGGCGAGTCTTCGTAGGCTTGGCCGTACAGCCTGGCCCGCACCTCCTCCACCTTGCGGTTGATGGGCGACTCGTGATGCTTGAGCAGTTCGCCCCGCGAGGTGTTGGTCTTGTAGCCGTTGCGGTCGAAAGGAATATGGCTGCCGGTCACCATGATGCTGCCCTTGCCGCGCGATACGCCATAGTAGGTTAGGGCCGGGGTTGGGATGCGTCCGAGATTGACGGCTTGCATGCCGGCCGCACCGATGGCGTATTCGATGGCCTGCGCCAGTTCCCCGCGTTTGGGCTCCCCCTCAAGGTAGGCGCTGGAACTGGGCCTGAGGTCGTAGGCGTAATAAAACGCATCGCCCCGCACGATGCCGCCTTCTGCGCGCGGCAGGGATTGCAGGTATTCGAGCTCCGCGAGGGCATTGACCACGATCTCCAGCTGGCTGAGATGCACCAGCAAGCCGCGCCGCCCGCTGGTGCCGAATTGCAGGGGAACGGGCGCTTGCGCGAGGCGTGAAGCCAGGCTGCCGGGCGGGAAGTTCGCGTAGCTCATGGGTCGTCTAGGTCCGGGAAATGGGGCGCTAAACTCTAGCGTATCGCCGGAGGGAAGTCGAAGACCCGGAGTCGGCCGGATGTGCCGAGTGGCTGCGCGCTTCCGCTCGCTTGTCGCCGACCCCATGCCCAGATAAGCACGGTCCGTCAAGCCCGTTTCTGTCCCTATATCCCTTCCTGCGCATCGCTGGCATGATTCGGGATTCAATGCCGGATTTTCGCCTTGTGTCCGAAATGCCGTGAATTCGAATGACGCGAAATGGTTAGTTGCATGGGTTTTGCAAGGGGGTTATGGGGCGCTCGCAACCTGGCGTTCAGCGGCCGACGGGAAGCATCCAGCGTCGAGGCGCGACGGAGGTCTCACGGGTGGCGGATGCCTCGGTGGACCGTGCATAGCTTGAAGGCAGCCGCAGGCTGGCAGATAGGCGCCGGCGCCTTTTCGGATGTATGCCCTGTGGAGTGCCGATAGGATGTGGTGCGTAGCCAGTGATTCAGAGATATTCATACCCCGGACCGCTATCATGAGGGAGATGCGCGTTTTCGTGTTTACCGCGACCTCCGTTACGGAGGAAAGGGCATTCGTCAGGCGTTTATTCGCCCGATTGAGGTGGGAGTTTCGCGGCATCGTCGAACTGCGGCCGGAATTTCGTGCGGAGCGCACCTATTTTTCGCCGGACGAAATCAGTGCGGCTGCGCTTGCAGCGGCGGAGGTCGGCGTATTCGTCTTCTTCGGCGCCGGGCATCCGTTTGTCGGCGAGGCGCTTACCGGGTGCGACCAGTTCGTCTACCGTCTCGCGTCGGCCCCGAACCTGCCGCATGCTCCACCGCGGAGTGCCGTGGATCAACGGGCGGAAAGCCATCCCGGCGGCGCGAGAGGGCGGGGCGCGGTCCTCCGGGCGTTCGATTCTCTGGCCGACCTGGAAGACAGCCTGCTTCGCGACCTCCGGCTGTGGTTGACCGTCCGGCTGGGGCCGTGTGCGGGGGCGGGCCGGACGGCCTTCGCCCCTTATCCGGGATTGCGGCCTTTCGAACTCGACGACGCGAGCTTGTACTACGGGCGTACCCGCGCCGTGCACGAAGCGCTGGAAGAATTGCGCACGCAGGCGGAGAAAGGCGTGCCTTGCCTGCTGATCCATGGCGCGAGCGGAGTCGGCAAGTCCTCGCTGGCCCGCGCCGGTCTTTTGCCGGCCCTGTTCTGCGACGGGCCGATCAGCGGCTGGCGTTATGCCTTGCTGAGTCCCGGCGCTCGGGGCGGGGCGGATGTGTTCGACGAACTTGCATCCTGTCTGCTCGCGAGTGACGCCCTGCCCGAATTCGCGGGGGATTACGGCTCCGGCGCGCTGGCGGAAGCCTTGCGCCGCTACCCCGATGTGCTCATCCCGGCCCTGCGGACTACGTGGGAGCGCATCGCCCGGCCCGCGGTGGATGAATCCGGCGAGGCGAAACTGGTACTGCTCATCGATCCGCTGGATACGATGCTGGATACCCATAGGGTACCGCTGGAAACCCGCCACCGTTTCGCCCGGGCATTGTCCGCCTTGGCCAACAGCGGCCTGGTCTGGATCGTCGCGACCGTGCGCAGCGATTACGACGATGTGCTGGCGGGCGATTCCGATTGGCGCCATTGGCTCGGTGACTCCGGGCATTACTGGCTGCCTCCGCCCACGCGCCAGGAACTCCGGCAGATGATAGACCTGCCGGGGGAGCGCGCCGGCATGGTCTTCGAAGACGACCCCGAGACCGGCAAACCGCTGAACGAACTCCTGGCTTATTACGTAATTCGGGAGCCGCTGGTGTTCCCCGTACTCGGCAAGGTACTGGAGCGTCTTTACCTCGAATGCCGGGACGAAGGCGTGGTCCGCGCCCGCGCCTATCGCGACTTGGGTGGCTTTCCCGGGACACTCGCCGCGCAGGCGGGCGCCTTGCCGGGCGGCATGGCCGGGGAATGGCGGGATGCCTTGTTTTCCTATCTGGTGAGTTATGGCATAGGGCAGACCGAACGGCCCACGCGTCGGCGCGCCTTGTTTCGGGAGCTGCCCCGCAGCCGGCAAATGGCCGCCCTGGTCGAAGCCTTGGTCGGCGCCCGCCTGCTATGCGCGCATAGCTCGGAGCAGGGCCCGGCGTTGACGCTGGTTCATGAAGCCCTGCTGGGGCACTGGTCCGTGCTGAGGCTATGGGTCGAGAATCATCGCGGCTTCATGCGGGTGCGCGATGGCGTGGCGTCGGCGCTGGTGCAATGGCAGCAGCATGCGCGCGACGCCACCCTGCTCCTGCCCAACGGCGAGTTCCTGAGGCAGGCGAGGCGTTGGGCGCGCGGCGCCCCGGCCTGCTTCAGCAAGGAGCAGGCGGAGTACTTGGAGCGTTCGTACCGGGTCGCCCGGTCGCGTAGGCTGAAACGCTACGCGCTGGCCGGCGTCCTGCTTCTGTCGGTGCTGGTGCCGGTCTGTTCGGCATATTGGGGCACACCGCAGCGCTTCTGGTCATCGTCCCACCGGATGACCGCCTGGTTGAAGTAAGTCGCGTGTCAGGCGGCGTGGCGCGCCGCGGCGGCCTGGTCCAGCAGCCAGACCAGTTTTCCGGCCGGCTGGATGCGGCCGGCGGGCAATGCGCCCTCACCGTGCCCTTCGCTGAATACCCGTGCAACCGCTTCCGCCTTGTCCGCGCCGGTCACCAGGAACAGGACGTTGCGAGCCCGGTTGATGAATTCCAGGCTCAGGCTGATGCGCCGCGGCGGCGGCTTGGGCGAGTTCTCCACGCCGATCACCGTGCCGCCTTGGGGCCAGGTGTGGCCGGGAAAGAGCGAGGCGGTGTGGCCGTCCGGCCCCATGCCCAACAGGATCAAATCGAAAGCCGGTGCGTCGGACCCGAAATAAGCCGCCAATTCGTCCGCATAGGCTAGCGCGTCCTCGGCCGGCTTGGCGCCCGCGGTCGGAACGGGGTGGATCTGGTCCGGCGGGATGGGTACGTGATCCAGCAGCGTTTCCCGCGCCATGCGGTAGTTGCTGTCGGGATGATCGTGCGGCACCTGGCGCTCGTCGGCCAGGAAAATATGCACGCGCGACCAGTCTATGCGCTCGATCCACGGTGTTTGCGTCAGCAGCCGGTGCAAGCGTTGCGGCGTCGAGCCGCCGGACAGGGCGAGGCTGAAGCGCTCGCCCGGATGAGCCGAGAGCAGTGCGGCGAAACGTTCGGCCGCTTCCGCAGCGACCGCCTCGGCATCGGGCAGAATCAGTGTTTCCGTCGTCATCTTTCAGCGCAGTCGTTTGTAGTGATTGATCAGGCCGTTGGTGGACGAGTCGTGGCCTTCCACCGGCTTGTCGTCTTCCAGCTCCCCCAGGATGCTGCGCGCGAGCTGTTTGCCCAGTTCCACGCCCATCTGGTCGAAGGAGTTGATGTTCCAAATCGCGCCCTGGACGAAGATCTTGTGTTCGTACAGTGCGATCAGCATCCCTAAAGTGTGCGGGTCGAGCTGGCGGTAGAGGATGGCGTTGGAGGGGCGGTTGCCGGGAAACGCGCGCGCCATGGACAGCCGGTCCAGCACCTCGCCGGTGACGCCCTCCTCTTCCAATTCGGCGCGCGCCTGGTCGCGCGACTTGCCGCGCATCATGGCTTCCGGCTGGGCCAGGAAGTTGGACAGCAGGATGGCGTGGTGCGCCCCCAGGTCGTGATGGCTGCGGGCGGCGGCGAGGAAATCGCAGGGTATCAGTTTGCTGCCCTGGTGGATGAGCTGGTAGAACGCATGCTGCCCGTTGGTCCCGGGCTGGCCGAAGATCACCGGGCCGGTGCTGTAATCGATGGGGCAGCCGTCCAGGTCGACGGTCTTGCCGTCGCTCTCCATGTCGGCCTGCTGCAGATAGGCCGGCAGATGCTCCAGATATTGATCGTAAGGCAGGATGGCCTGGCTCTGTGCGTCGAAGAAGTTGTTGTACCAGATGCCCAGCAAAGCCATGACCACCGGGATGTTGCGCTCGAAGGGTTCGACCCGGAAATGCTCGTCGACCTGATGGGCACCGGCCAAAAGCTCCTCGAAGTGGTCCATGCCTATCGCTACGGCGATGGGCAGGCCGATCGCCGACCACAGCGAGTAGCGTCCGCCGACCCAATCCCAGAACTCGAACATGTTGGCCGTGTCGATGCCGAACTGCGCCACCCGCTCGGCGTTGGTGGAAACCGCCACGAAATGACGGGCGATGGCGTCTTCGTCGCGCGCCTTGGCGAGGAACCAGTCGCGCGCGGAATGCGCGTTGGTCATGGTCTCCTGGGTGGTGAAGGTCTTGGAGGCCACGATGAACAGCGTGGTTTCCTGATCCAGTTCACGGACGACTTCCATCAGGTCGGCTTCGTCCACGTTGGAAACGAAATGCACCTTCAGCCCGACCTTGTGGAAAGGGGTCAGGGCCTTGACCACCATCTTGGGGCCGAGATCGGAGCCGCCGATGCCGATGTTGACCACGTTGGAAATGGGCTTGCCCGTATAGCCTCGCCATTCGTGCGAGCGCAAGGACTCGCTGAAATGCCGCATCTTCTGCAGGACGCGGTTCACTTCGGGCATCACGTCATGGCCGTCGACCCGTATGGGGCGCTGAGAGCGGTTGCGCAGGGCGACATGCAAGACGGCCCGGTTTTCCGTCACATTGATGCGGTCGCCGCGGAACATCGACTCGATCCGGGCTTTCACATCGGTCTCATGGGCCAAGTCGACGAGGATGCGGAATGTCTGGTCGGTGATGCGGTTCTTGGAAAAGTCGAACAGCAAATCGCCGAGCTGCAGGGAAAAACGCTGAAAGCGCCCCGGTTCGTGAGCGAACAAATCCCTCATATGCAGCTTGGAGGTTTCCCGAAATTCCTCCTGCAGAGCCAACCAAGCCGGCTTGTGGGTGAGTTGAGGCATAGACAGTTGTCCTTTGCTCGTTGCGCATGGTTTTTTGATAACTTCTTATTTTAGCCTTGGCTGGGTAACGAAAAATACCCCGCCATGGAAAATCATGTCGGATCGATGCAAGGCGCGCTCCGCCGAGCGACTCCGGCCGCTTGGGCGATGCGGTTATAATGCCCGCCGATCTTACGTTTCCGGAGCATCCGACATGAGCAGCGCACACAAACCCTGGGGAGGTCGTTTCACCGAGTCGACCGACGCCTTCGTCGAAGCCTTCACTGCCTCGGTAGACTTCGATCAGCGCCTGGCGCCCTACGACATTCAGGGCTCCATCGCCCATGCCACCATGCTGGAGCGCATCGGTCTGCTCACCCCTAAGGACCTGGAGGCCATCGTCAAGGGTCTGGAAAAAATCCGCGACGAGATCGAGCGCGGCGACTTCCATTGGGCCGTCCAACTGGAAGACGTGCACATGAACATCGAGGCTAGGCTGACCGACCGCATCGGCGACGCCGGCAAGAGGCTGCACACCGGCCGCTCGCGCAACGATCAAGTCGCGACCGACGTGCGCCTGTATTTGCGGGCCGAGATCGACCTGATTCGGTCCGAACTGGTCCGCCTGCAGACTGCATTGATCGACCTGGCCGAGCGCGAGGCGGATACCATCCTGCCGGGCTTCACCCATCTGCAGGTTGCCCAGCCCATCACCTTCGGCCATCACCTACTGGCCTGGAACGAAATGCTGGAGCGCGACCGCGAAAGGCTGGCCGACTGCCGCAAGCGGGTCAACGTCATGCCCCTGGGCGCGGCGGCCCTGGCAGGCACCAGTTACCCGCTGGACCGCGAGCTGACCGCGGAACTGCTGGGATTCTCGCGTCCTTCGGCCAACTCCCTGGACGCGGTCAGCGACCGCGATTTCGCTATCGAATTCGCCGCCGCGGCCAGCCTGATCATGATGCATTTGTCGCGCTTCTCCGAGGAGCTCATCCTCTGGACCAGCGCCCAGTTCGGTTTCATCGACCTGCCCGACAAGTTCTGCACCGGCTCGTCCATCATGCCGCAGAAGAAAAACCCGGACGTGCCCGAACTGGTGCGCGGCAAGTCCGGCCGGGTGTATGGCCATCTGGTCGGCCTGTTGACCCTGATGAAGAGCCAGCCGTTGGCTTACAACAAGGATAACCAGGAGGACAAGGAGCCGCTGTTCGACACCGTCGACACGCTCAAACACTGCCTGCGCGCCTTCGCCGACATGATGCCGCACGTGGCGCCCCGACGGGCCGCCATGCTGGAGTCAGCGCGCAAGGGGTATGCGACCGCGACTGATCTGGCGGATTATCTGGTGCGCAAGGGCGTGCCCTTCCGCGACGCCCACGAAATCGTCGGCAAGGCCGTGCGTCTCGGGGTGGAAAGCGGCCGGGATCTTTCGGAAATCGCGCTGGACGAGTTGCAGCAATTTTCTGCACACATCGCCGACGACGTGTTCGAGGTACTGACCCTGGAAGGCTCGGTGGCGGCCCGCGACATCATCGGAGGAACCGCGCCGAAACGCGTGCGGGAAGCGGCCGGGAAAGCGCGCAAGCGGCTGCAAGCGGCCTAGGCGCTCGCAGCCGCTGCGGGGGAGGACTTATTTGAAATAGTCCCAGGGATACTCGGGGCTCAGGATAGGGCGAAAGCCGGGTGGCACGGGAAACGGGGCGGTGAGGAATTCGTAAACCCCGACCAGTTCGCGGGTCACGATCATGCCCACGCCCAAGGCCAGGCCGACGGGTATGCCTATCGGGCCTTTGGCCCGCGTTTCCTTGACGATGTTGCCGGGCAGTTCCAGGACACCGCAGGTCATGCCGGCCAGGCCGCGGCCGAACTTTTGCGCGGAGTCGGCCTGCGCGCCGCTAGCCAGGGTCATCAGGGCGAACGCGGTCGCCAGGGTCAAAGTGCGAAATTGCTTCATTTTTTCTCCAGGTTGTCACAGTTTTGCGTGAGTACCGTCGCAAAAGGGTCGGTTGTGGGTGTGTTTGCAACCGCAGAGCCAAACCTGCTTGGTTTCCGTCAGCTCGAAGGCGACCGGGGTGAATTCCGTGCCTTTGTGCGATCCGTCGCAAAACGGTTGCTTGGCCGAACGGCCGCAGGCACACCACCAGTACTTGCCGGCTTCCAACTCGATTCCGTAAGGGGCTTTTTGAGGCGAGAGGGGTTCGCTCATCATCGTTCTCCAGTTGAAAAGGAAAGTCACGCGGGCGCGATGATACGCGCAAGCGTCATTGCGGCAACAGGTACATTGGTCAACCGTTCGTACGCCTGCCGAAGCAGAGCAAAATTCTTCCATGATCACTGAACCCATAAATGGACTTGTCCCGGCCGTACCGGTCGGTCTGTTGCTGGCGGCAGGCTCCGGCAGCCGCTTCGGCGCGGACAAGTTGCAGCAGTCCCTGCCGAACGGCTTATGGCTGGCCCAGCAGGCCTGCCGCAACCTGGTGCTGGGCATAGGCCGTGTCGTCGCCGCGGTGCGCAGCGAATCCGAACTGGCCGAACGGTTGCGGGCCGAGGGGGCGGAGGTGGTCGTCTGCGCGGAGGCGGAGGGCGGTATGGGGATCAGCCTGGCCTGCGGAGTGCGGCATGCATGGGGAGCCGGCGGGTGGCTCATCGCCCTGGCGGACATGCCCTGGATCGAACCCGAGACGATACGCAGCGTCGCGGGTGCCCTTCGGTCGGGCGCTCCGATCGCCGCGCCGGTGTTTGAGGGGCGGCGCGGCCATCCGGTCGGCTTCGGCCGCGAATTTGGAGCCCGGCTTGCGGCACTGCAGGGCGACGAAGGCGCGAAAAGCCTGCTGCGCGCGCACGCCGACCAGTTGCGATCGATCGCTTGCCGAGACCCGGGCATTCTGCGCGACGTGGACGTTCCGGCCGATTTGCCCGAGGGATCGAGTGGTCGCGAGTACGCCTAGGGTCCATCGATTCGAAATGCCCCTGGGGGTGCCGAGTTCCTTTGTCTTCCAGGTTGACATTCCCGTTGGCCGAAACGGAAGAGGCCCCGACGATGCGGGGCCTCTACACGTGTGCGACGGGCTATACCGTGGTCGCGGCTAGGCCCGACGTTTGCGGGCGAACGCGGCGAGACCCAGCAGACCGGGCGCGAAAAGGGAAATGGCGGCCGGCACAGGAACGAGCGCCGTGGAACTTACGGTCAGGTTGTAGAAGAAGTCCGTGTCGCCGTCTCCAGAATTGAAGCCTGAGTCGCCGTGACCGCTGACCGCCACGAAATAAGTTCCGAAGGCGGGTGTGGTCCACGTCAGCAGGGAGTCATAACCGGCGCCGCCATTGTCGGCGAACTCCAACAAGGTGCCATCGTCAGAAAACAAGCCCACGATCGGATCGTCATTGAGTTGGGGGCCATCCGGCGTGTGAACCTCGATGGTCAGGAGTTGGCCGGCACCGGCAGTGAAACTATAAAAATCCGCTCTGTCGTCGTCGTTGACCTGTACGCCGAATACGTTGACGCTGCCGCGGACGCCGAACAAATTGACGCTTTCGTTAATGTCGAGATCGCCCAGGAACTGCGAATTTTCCAGGGTTGGCGATGAGTTGTCGTTGGTCAGATCTTCATAGGAAACGGCGGCCTGCGCCGAGTTGGCGGCACCCAGGCCGAACGCCAGCAGGCTCGTCGCCAGGGCAAGCGATTTCATATTCATGAGGTGTAGCTCCTTAAAATTTATGGCTGGTTGAAGACACTCATGGGCTGTGCGCTGGCCTCGCCCTGCTGAGCCCGCTAGTCAAGCAAACACGATGCCACTAGTATTTTTCTTTATAAGTCAATAAATTGACGATTATGACCGGGCGCTTTGTAACGCAGACTTTACAAGTCGAACGGTTCGCGGGCAGGGGCGAAGCCGGCGTCCGAGATATTGAACTGTTTTCGCCCTCAATGGTAGTTTGTCTCCCATGAACATCCGCTCGAACATTTTCGTGTCCTTTGCATTCCGACTGTGGCCTTGGGTTGCTACCCGAAGCCGCGGCGAGTTGAGCTGAGTTCTTCCAGACGTGCCAACTTAACCACTGCGGGCCAGCCGCAGTCGGTTATGTCCGGTCGGGGCCCGCGCCAGACAGCGAGGCTTCCATGACCACCGTCCATCTCCCTCCCCGCCGCTTAGTCGACAGTGCCCCCTTGAGTGGCAGTCTGCTCGTGGCCCTGGCCGCTTTCGGTTTCTCGGCGAAAGCCGTATTGGTCAAGCTGGCTTATGGCCATCAGGTCGATGCCGTGACGCTACTGGCCATGCGCATGGCGTTTTCGCTGCCGTTTTTTCTGCTCATGGCCTTGTGGCGCCGGCCCGCAGGCGGGGCTGGCGGGATATCCGCCGCGGACGGATGGGCGGTGATCGGTCTCGGGCTGTTGGGTTATTACCTCGCGAGCTGGCTGGATTTCTGGGGCCTCGAGTTCATCTCCGCCGGTCTCGAGCGCTTGATACTGTTTCTTTACCCCACTCTGGTCGTGCTGCTGTCCTGGCTGATGCTGGGGCGCGCGATAGCGGGACGGGAGGTCGTCGCGCTGGTCCTCAGCTATATCGGGATAGCGCTGGTCGTCTATCGGCAGATCACGACCGGATCAGCCGATCTGATCCTCGGCGCCGCGCTGGTTTTCGGCAGCGCGGTCGCCTACGCGCTTTATCTCCTGGGCAGTCACGGGGTCATCGCCAGATTGGGCGCCACCCGCTTCACCGCCTATGCGATGACGGCGGCGAGCGGAGCCTGTTTGGTCCAGTTCGCGCTGACGCGTCCGCTCTCGGCCCTGTTCGTGGATGCGCCGGTTTACGCGCTGGCTCTCGCCATGGCGATCTTCTCGACCGTCCTGCCGTCCCTGCTGTTGTCCTTGGGCATACAGCGCATCGGCGCCAGCCGGGCCGCCCTGGTCGGCAGCCTAGGCCCCGTGGCGACCATCGCCCTGGCCCATGTGTTCCTGGGCGAAGTCCTGAGCCGGGAGCAAAGCTTGGGCGCGCTGCTGGTCATCGCCGGTGTGCTGTGGGCCGGCCGCGGAAAAAATTGAAGGGTCGGTTGGCGCGAAGATTCCGGCGGACGCGCCTAGCGGTAGAATGAACCGGTCGAATCCACTCACCAAGGAAAGCCCATGTCGCTCATCAAAACATTGAATCCCAAGCAGGCCTACGACGCGGTGCGGGCCCAACCCAACGCCGTGCTGCTGGACGTGCGCGACCGCATCGAGTTCGCCTTCGTCGGCCATCCCAAGGGGGCGGTCAATATTCCCTGGAAGGATGCGCCGGACTGGAAGCCCAATCCGAATTTCGTCGACGAGGTGCGCCAGCGCATCGCCAATCCCGACACGCCCATTTTCCTGCTCTGCCGCAGCGGCCAGCGTTCGCTGGATGCGGCCAAGGCGCTGGCGACTGCGGGTTATCTGGATCTGAGCAATATCGACGAAGGTTTCGAAGGCCCCCTGGATGCCGACAAGCACCGCGGCACCCTGGGCGGGTGGCGCTTTTATGGCTTGCCTTGGGAGCAGAATTGAGCCACGCCCGGCGAAGTCGTGCCATCTGGGGGGCGACGCTGGTGCTGGCGTTGCTCTTCGGCTCGGCCGCGCGAGCCGAGTTCGAGGCGCAGCGTCCTCTGTTCGCCAAGGCCGAGGAGGCTCTTGCGCAGAACCGGCTGGACGAGGCTGACAAGTTGATCGAAGCCCTGCGCGGCTATCCTCTGTATCCCTGGCTCAAGGCCAAGCGCACGGCGCTTTCTCTGGACGATACCGCGTCAACGGAAGCGATAGACCGTTATCCCTGGACGCGGCAGACCGAGATCCTGCGCGCCCGCTGGCTGGAAAAGCTGGCGAATGCGGGCGACTGGGCCGCCTTCGAGCGCTATTACCGCGACACCGAGCAGCCGGCCCTGCAATGCGCCCATAACCTGGCGCTGCTGCAGTCAGGCCGGGCCGCGGAGGCCTATGCCGGTGCCGAAAAGCTTTGGGCCAGCGGCGAGACGCGTCCCGCCCTGTGCGAAAGGCTGTTCGCCGCCTGGCGGACCGGCCCCGGTTTCGATAACGGGCAGATCTGGAAGCGCTTGAGTCTGGCCCTGCTAAAGAACAACGGGGCTCTGGCTGCTCAACTGGAAGCGCTGTTGCCGCCGGGCGAGCGCGAGCGTGCGGCCTTGCTGCATCAGGTTCACGACCATCCCAGGCTGGTTCTCGCCTGCCAGCATAGTGAGCGGCCCGATGCCGTGAGCGCCAGGGTGTTCGTCCACGGCATCGAGCGGCTGGCCGCGGAAGAGCCGCTGCTGGCGCAGGCCGCCTGGGCCCTGAATCAGCCCCGTTTTCCTCTGGATGCCGAAACGCGTGCGCGGCTGGACCGCAAGCTGGCGACGAATCTGGCCACCGATCGCTACGATCAGGCCACGGCGTATCTGCTTGCCGTGCCGCCGGCGCACGCCGATGCGCAGACGCGCGCCTGGCGGGTGCGGGCGGCTTTGCGCCAGCAGGATTGGGTCGGCGTACTCGAGGCTTTGTCCTTGATGTCGCAGGAGGAGCAAAGCCAGGCGCAATGGCGCTACTGGCACGGTCGGGCGCTGGAAGCCCTGGGTCGCGGCGCGGAAGCCGCCGATCTGTACCGGCAGGCGGCGGTCGAGCGCGATTTCCACGGCTATCTGGCCGCAGACCGCCTGGGCCAGCCGTATCCTCTAGTCGACCGTCCCGCCGATGTCGATGCGTCCGTGACGCAACGCCTGCTTTCCAGTGAGGCCCTGGTCGCCATAGCCGAGTGGCGCGCGCTGGGGCGCGACGGCGAAGCGCGCGCGGAGTTTGCCTTCACCCTCCGGTCGCTGGGGCAAGCCGACCAACTGGCCGCGGCCAAGCTGGCCCAGCAATGGGGCTGGGACGCCCTGGCTATCAGCGCGGCCGCCAAGTCCGGCGCCTGGGACGATTTATCTTTACGCTTCCCGCTGGCTTTTAAACCGGCGGTGATGGAGCAGGCCACTCTGCAGGGTTTGAATCCGGCTCTCCTCTACGGCCTGATCCGGCGGGAAAGCGCCTTCGATCCGGGGGCGGGCTCGTCGGTCGGGGCGCGCGGTCTGATGCAGTTGATGCCGGCCACCGGCGAACAACTCGCGCGTCGCTTCAACGAAAAACTCCCCGGCGGCGACGCCTTGTTCGAGCCGGAACGCAATCTGCGCTATGGTTCGGCGTATCTGCGCGGTCTGCTGGACCGCTTCGGCCATTTCGCCCTGGCCGCGGCGGGTTACAATTCGGGGCCTAACCGGGTCGATCGCTGGCTGCCCGTTTCTGCGCCGATGCCGGCCGACATCTGGATAGAAACCATCCCGATCGCAGAAACCCGGCAATACGTCAGCGCCATCGTGGCCTACGCCGCCGCCTACCAGTTGAGGCTGGGATTGCCGACGGCGCGCATCACGTCCTGGCTGCCGGACGTGCGGCCGGGAAACGGGGCGAACGCCAAGCCGGATCGGGTGGCGGCGGTGCCGGTATGCGAAAGTGAGAAGGGAACGTACTGAATTTATTCTCCGGCTGAGGGATAATGGTCGCCTTTTATCAGCGCGCGCTCCAGGAAACTATAACTACAATGCAAAAGCAGCACAGCTACACCCGGGACGAATTGCTACAGTGCGGCCGGGGTGAAATGTTCGGCCCCGGCAATGCCCAGCTCCCCTTGCCCCCCATGCTGATGTTCGACCGCATCAGCCATATCGACTCGAAAGGCGGCACCCACGACAAGGGACTCATCGTCGCCGAACTGGATATCCAGCCCGATCTGTGGTTTTTCGGCTGCCATTTTCAGGGCGATCCCGTCATGCCGGGCTGCCTGGGGTTGGACGCCATGTGGCAGATGGTCGGCTTCTATCTGGGCTGGATGGGTGGCCAGGGACGAGGCCGGGCGCTGGGCGTGGGCGAAGTGAAGTTTCGCGGCCAGGTCTTGCCGCAGCATAAACAGGTGACCTACCGTATCAACCTGAAGCGGGTGATACTGCGCAAGCTGGTCATGGGTATCGCCGACGCCGAGATGGAGTGCGACGGTAAGATAATTTACGAGGCGGTCGACTTGCGGGTGGGCCTCTTCACTTCCACAGACGCTTTCTGAGGGAGTTGCCGAGATGAGACGAGTAGTGGTTACCGGCCTGGGTGTCGTGTCCAGCCTGGGCAACAACAAGCATGAAGTTACCGACGCGTTGCGCGAGGGCCGTTCAGGCCTGGCGCTCAGCGAGGAATACCGCGAGCTGAATTTCCGCAGCCATGTTTATGGCCCCATTCGGCTCGACGTGGACGAGCTGATCGACCGCAAGATACGCCGCTTCATGGGCGATGGTGCGGCCTTCAACTATCTGGCCATGCAGGAAGCCATCGCTGACGCCGGCCTGGAGGCGGACGACGTTTCCAATCCGCGCACCGGTCTGATCATGGGCTCGGGTGGTCCGTCCACGGGCAACATGCTGTTGGCCTGGGACAGTTTCCGGGAAAAAGGCGTGAAGAAGGTCGGCCCCTACATGGTGCCTCGCTCCATGTCCAACACCAACTCCGCCTGCCTGGCGACGCCTTTCAAGATCAAGGGCGTGAACTATTCCATCAGCTCGGCCTGCGCCACCAGCGCCCACTGTATAGGCAGCGGTGCCGAACAGATCCAGCTAGGCAAGCAGGACATCGTATTCGCCGGCGGCGGCGAGGAAATCCACTGGACCATGACGGTGCTGTTCGACGCCATGGGCGCCCTGTCCTCCAAGTACAACGACACTCCGGAAACGGCCTCGCGCCCCTACGACGAGACCCGCGACGGCTTTGTCATTTCCGGCGGCGGCGGGGTGCTGGTGCTGGAAGAACTGGAGCACGCCAAGGCGCGCGGCGCGAAGATCTATGGCGAACTGGTGGGCTACGGTGCCACTTCGGACGGTTACGATATGGTGCAGCCCTCCGGCGAAGGCGCGGTGCGCTGCATGCTGCAAGCCATGGCAACCACCGCGGGCTCGATCGATTACATCAATGCCCACGGCACCAGCACACCGGTCGGTGATCTCAAGGAGTTGCAGGCGGTGCGTGAAGTCTTCGGCGACCACATTCCGCCCATCGCCTCGACCAAGTCCCTGACCGGCCATGCCCTGGGCGCAGCGGGCGTGCACGAGGCGATCTACTCGCTGCTGATGCTGGAAGCCGGCTTCATCGCCGCCTCGGCCAACATCACCCAGCTCGACCCGCAGGCCGATGGTGTGCCGGTGGTGCGCCAGCGTATCGACAACCCCAAGCTCGACACCGTCATGTCCAACAGCTTCGGTTTCGGCGGCACCAACGCCACCCTGATCTTCCAGCGCTATGCCGGATAAGGCCGCCGCGCGATCCGCTCCGCCCGAATCGGGCGGGGCGATCGCCGAACACCCCATCGTATTCACGCCCCCCGCCCACTACCGGCCCGAAGGCCTGAGCGAGCGGCGGCGCTTCGAATACAACAAGTTGAAGAAGCGCCTGCGTCGCCTGGTCGGCGAGGCCATCGCCGACTTCAACATGATCGCCGAGGGCGACAAGGTGATGGTGTGTTTGTCGGGCGGCAAGGATTCCTACACCCTGCTGGACATCCTTCTGAGCCTGCGGGTGAACGCGCCAGTGTACTTCGACATCGTCGCCGTCAACCTGGACCAGAAGCAGCCCGGCTTCCCCGAGCACGTGTTGCCGGAATATCTCGCCGGCATCGGGGTGCCTTACCACATTATCGAGCAGGATACCTACAGCGTGGTCAAACGGGTGGTGCCCGAGGGCCAGACCACCTGCGGGCTATGCTCGCGTCTGCGGCGCGGCGCGCTCTACCGTTACGCGTCGGATAACGGCGTTACCAAGATCGCTCTAGGCCACCATCGCGACGACATCCTGGAGACCTTTTTCCTCAACCTGTTCCACGGCGGCAATCTCAAGGCCATGCCGCCCAAGCTGTTGAGCGACAACCGCAAGCACATCGTCATCCGTCCGCTGGCCTACTGCAAGGAGCGCGACATCGAGGCCTACGCGCGCATCCGCGACTTCCCCATCATCCCTTGCAATCTCTGCGGCTCGCAGGAAAACCTGCAGCGCCGAGCGATGAAGGAAATGCTCAAGGAGTGGGAAAAGAAAACGCCGGGCCGGCTGGACTCCATCTTTTCCGCGCTGCAAAGCGTTGCTCCTTCGCAACTGGCCGACCGCACCCTGTTCGATTTCGCCAACCTGGAATCCCTGCGCGGCGGCGCCGCGGAGTCGGCGGCGGACGAGTCAGACGGGCTCGACATCCTCGGCGCCTGAGGGCGCAGTTTGAAATAGCGAGGCTTTTCGACTCGACAGGAAGGATACCGGTAGGAGCGACCGATAGGTCAAGTGGATTGCATCGCCGCGGCGAAAGTCCTATCGTGCCGACTCCACAACCATGGAAAAACGAGGGGTAAGCGCTATGAACAAACTACTTGGTTTCATCCTCGCTCTGATCGTTACCGCTCCCGCGTTCGCGGGCAAAACCTACCAGGTGACCGGCCCGGTCGTGGAGATCACCGACACCGCCGTCGTCGTGCAAAAGGGAAAGGAAAAGTGGGAAATCGCCAAATCTGCCAGCACGCCGGTTAAAGGTGATTTGCAAAAAGGATCGAAAGTGACGGTGGAATACACGATGTCGGCGACCAATATCGAAGTCAAACCCGGCGCGCCCAAGAAATAACCCCAGCTCGAAGTAGGGCGGATACCCGGCAGGGTGATCCGCCAATCAAGCAGCGGAAAATCAAACCATCCTCGACTCATCACAAAACGCTGGGGAACGGCTGGCACCGTGGAGCGTTTTCCCTCCGGCGGAACCGAATAAAAACCGGTTCCGCCTTACGCAGGTGCCGAAACCGTATTACTCCCCTTACAATCGAACCATTGGATGTGATCCAGTTGGGCCAGCACGTACTCGTTGTCCCGAGCCTCGAAGCTTGAACGGGTGCCGAAATCCGGGTCCGATGAGATGAAACTGCCGGGCCAGCCCCCGACAAGGATACTGAAATAGCGCCTCATCCCCAACGCCTTCCCGAGGATAGATGCGAGGCATTCTCCCTTCTTATTGTTTTTGACAATTAAATCAGCAGCCGGTACGCGTGCGGCACCCGTGGGGTTTTTCATCTTCGAGCTACCCCCGCCGAAGCAGGTGATGAGCAGAATGCTCTGGTGGCTCTTGGCCAGGCCGCCTGTCTCGAGCATTTCGGCCAGCTCACTCGCCGTGATCGCCACATCGCCCGCCTTGCCGTTCATTGCCAACGTACCGTCGCCCAAGTCGCCGTGGCCCGCGATTATGAGAAGGTCATCGTCCCCGACGTCCCTTAGGGTCACAGGTGGTCTCTGCCAAACGATTACTTCAAACTTCAGCCCGCTTTTGCGCAGGTCTTCTACATCCTCTTTCAGGACATCGTCTTCGGAATAATTCTTGAATGGGAAGAACAGAAAAATCTTGGCCATGATGCACCTCCAGTCGCAGGGCCCGGCGAATCTATCTTCGAGGTAACCGGCGCTGCGCGCCACGAAAGGAAAACGAAGCCATGAACGACCAGACACAGACACCCTCAACGACGCCAACAGGCGCAGCGTCCGCGTTGACCGTGGAGTTAGGGGCCACGCGGGCTGTGCTGCTGGTTGGGAGGATGGCTATCAAGGTTCCGCGGTTGAGTACATGGCGGACGTTCTTGAATGGGCTGCTCGCCAACATGCAAGAGCGTGAGTTCTGGCGCACGCGGTGGGCTGAGTTATGCCCTGTGCTGTTTTCGCTTCCCGGCGGATGGCTGGTTGTAATGCCAAGAGCGAAGCCACTGACGGATGCGGATTGGTGCGCGTTTGACACGGAAGAGTTCATCGAACGGAGCGACGGAGTAATCCCGGTCGAAGAAAAGCAAGACTCGTTCGGATGGCTGAATGGGCGCATCGTGGCAATTGACTATGGCACCTAACTTCGGGGTTGTCGTCAGGGGCGGTGCCGGCGTGGCGATATAATGATCGCTGCTACGCAGCCGTTTCGCGTGGTTCACTGACGTCGCACTAACGATAGTGCAAAGTAACCCGTTTTCCAGCGCCTCCCGGAGAACCGCACGGTTTCATCGCGCTCCATCTCCCACAAAAGGATTAGTTCGCCGTTCGTCGCCGAAGGTGGATACCGGTCCGTGTCCCGGTATGAAAACCACATCATCGCCGAGCGGAAATAATTTTTCGCGGATACTGCGGATGAGCGCGTCGTAGTCGCCGCGGGGGAAGTCGGTGCGGCCTATGGAACCTTTGAACAGAACGTCGCCGACGATGGCGAGGCGCGCTTGGCGGTGGAAGAAGACGATGTGGCCGGGGGTGTGGCCGGGGCAGTGCAGGACTTCCAGGGTTTCGTCGCCGAACTGCACGGTGTCGCCCTCTTCCAGCCAGCGGTCGGGGGTGAAGGGTTCGACGGGCGGAAAGCCGAACATCTCGCATTGCTTGGGCAGCAGGTCTATCCAGAACTGGTCTTCCTTTTGCGGCCCTTCGATGGGGATGCCCAGCCGCTGGGCCAGTTCGGCAGTGCCGCCGGCGTGGTCGATGTGGGGATGGGTCAGGAGGATCTTGACCAGGCGCACGCCCGCTTCTTTCGCCGCGGCGAGAATTTCGTCCAGATCGCCGCCCGGGTCTATCGCCACGCCTACTCCCGTTTCATCGGTCCACAGCAGCGTGCAGTTTTGCTGCAGAGGGGTGACGGCAATGACTTGGGCTTTTAGGCTCATGGGCGCCCCTCAATCGGCTTCATCGACGTCCACCTGCCCGGTCAGGCGCCGGTGTAAGTGCGACCAGGACAGGCCGACGGCGAGCACGATGGCTACGACCACGAGAGTGAGGTAGGTGATGACGACCTGATCGTCCGCGGCGAACAAATCGAGCTCTGCCGCGAACCAGATGATGCCGGCGCACAGCGCCACAGTCAGAACCACTCCGAAAAAGCCGAGGGATAAACGGGTGGCATTGAGGAAGATCGCCCATCCAGCCAGCAACACGGCGCCAGCTAGGAATTTGAGGGCGTGGGAGTCTGCCCAGGACTTGTCCGGCCCGTCGTAGGTCGGCACGATCAGCCAGTGGAAATAGGACAAGCCGCCGGGGTTATAGGTGGCGAAGACCAGTAGCAGCGCCAGGGCAAAACGGACGAGAAAGCCGCTGGGACCGAAAGTGTTATTCATGTTTTATCCCTGTAGTTTCGAAAGGGCTCCAGTCGTAGCCCGGCGTGCGTCGTGATAGCCGGGGATCTCGGGAGTGCGCGGCAAAAATATACCGCGTGCGCGATCGGCATGGATATCGGCAAAGCGCAGCCAAATGCGATGTCCCGCAGATGATGGGGCCGAGGCGCGGGTCGCATGAGGGTGGACGCGGGGTCCTTAGTCGCTGACCGGCTTCGGTCCGATGTCTCGGGGAGCCACCAGCCTATCGTCGGTTGGTTTGACGCACACTAAATGGCAGGGGCGAACTCCCCGATTACTACGACTGCAGAAGCTTAGATTGTACCCGGCGATTCCGGCATAGGCCGTTGCCAGATCGGCTATGGCCGGGGGTATGCGGCGCGGGGCAACTGGCGGGCGGTGGGGCGGTCGACACAATACCGGCCGTCCCGGCCGCGGAGGATCAGCCCCGGCGTTGGCCGCACATGCCGAGCAATACGGCGTAGGATCGTTGAATGCCCGCCATGCGGGCACCCATGGGCAGTGGCGGGGCTACGTAAGCTCGGTCTGAATCAGGCGCTTTTACGCAACTCGTCGTAACGGCGGGCCACGCTTTCCAATTTCACGCCGTCGCTCAATACGTCTTCCAGTTCGCTCGCGATGAATTGCTCGTAATGGCGACGCAGCACGCTGTCGGTCGGGAGCGGAAAGCTCAGGGACTCGATCAGGGACTTTATGTGCGTCTGAAAATGCCGTCGCAGCACGGAGTCTTCAGGAACGCCGAGGTGGGAGGCAGGGGGGGCCGAGGACGTCGGAGCATGGGCCGTGGTCGTCGATTCGACTGGCCCCGGTTCGATCACTGCGCGTTCGACAAGCGATAGGCGCCGGCTCAAGGCGGTTTTTCGGTGTTCGTCGTAGATGCGAATAAGGTTTTTCAGTTTCGAGTCGTCGCTCAAGACGGCTTCCAATTCGCTGGCTACCGATTGTTCATGATGGCGGCGCAATACGCTGTCGGTCGGGCGCTGAGCACTGACCTCCTCGATCAGGTATTTCAGGTGAGCGAGATAATGCCTTTTCAGTACGGAATCTTCCGGAGTATTTGAGGAATCCGCTCTGCTTGCCGCAGTAGCCGGGAGGTCGCCGGTGGAATGGCGGCGTTCCAGCACCAAATCTCCTGCAATGGCCCCGCCTACGGTTTCGCCGGCCGGCGAACCCTGAGTATCGGCGGAGATTTCATCCGGAATGAGTTCACCGGCTTGCTTTTTCCGTAGGAAATAAAAAAGCACCAGAAATAAGGCGATCGCGACAAAGAAATACTGTAAAAAGCTGGAATGCTCGGCTTGCATGACGATATTCACCCCGTAATGATGGAAAGAAAGACGCGTTGTTGCATGTAAAGTGCCGGGCACGGTTTCCGTGTCGGCGACCCTCTCGGTTTATATCCTTCCCTTCGATGTCATGGAACCAAGCCGGTCCCCATCCTCCGTCGAAACCGCATGGAGTGCACACTACCGCAGGTGGACCGGCTTAGTCTGAACCGCTATTTTCACGACGGCAAGCGCAAACTTGACCCGCCATGCGGGCACGCTCATGGGCGACTTTACTTGCCGAACGCCGGGTTCGGGCTGGTTTCGAAAGATTTCGACTTTCGGGAATAAGGAAAAAGCCGGTGTAGTTCCTGAGAGTAAATTGTTTATCCACCGGTGAGATGCCTGTCGCCACGCCGAACTCCCGCATACGCCTCATTCGGTCCTGATTCGGCGGGACAGGGAATTTTCGTGCGTGCGAATCGAAGATTCCCGTATACTCGCGCCTTACGGCTACTAGCGAGTTAAACTCCGGCGACATGCTGTTCACATCCCGTTTCCTGCTCATCGGCCTGCTGGCGCTCATGCAAATGTTCGCCCCGCTGGTCCATGCCCATAGTGGCGGGGCAGGCGTGACGGTGGGTTTTCCTCACCTGCCCGAACTGGAGGTCCTGTCGCGGACTTCCCCCGCGGGAATCGAAATCGGCGCCGACCGGGGTATAGCGGAGTTTGTGATCGGTCTCGCCCCGGCTCTCAAGTCGGACGGCGACGGGCTAGCGCCCGGCCCCGGTAGCGATGCGCCGGCCGTCCTGCCAGACCGCATCCGCGTGAGCCCGACGTCGGCGCAGACCGTTTCCGTCGTTCACGCCACGCAAACCGGCCAGCGTGTCCGGTACGCCGCCTCGGAGCCGCGCGGCCCTCCCAGGACTACTCTCACCCATTGATGTCAGTCCGTCGCCCGCCGTCTTTCGCGATGGCGGGGGACGTATGCCCGGATCGCGCGCCCGGCGAGGCGCCGCGATGCCCACCCGTGGAGAGTTCTCTATGTCCGCCCCAATCCGAGTGGCCGCCCTGATCGGCCTTTGTTGTCTTTTCGGCCCTGTCTTCGCCGCCGAGGACCTACGCTACGTCGACCATTACGACGAATTGCGGTCCGATCCCAAGCTCAGCTTGCAGCAAGTGGTCGATGCCACTTTCCAACAATATCCGCAAGGTGCGGTGATCGCCGCCCTGCAAGACGAGGCGCAGGCCTTGCACCGGCGTAGCGACAGCCTGGTGGCCGGCTACCCCATGGTCTACCTGCAGTGGATCAACGATGCGCCGTTCAACGACCGGGGGCGCAACGAGATCCAGACCGGCTACCAGATTCCCGTGTGGATGTGGGGCCAGCGCGCCGCCAGCCGCAACGTGGCCGGCGAGGCCGAAAAGGGTGCCCGGCGCTTTGCCGATGCGGTCAAGCACGAGGTGGCCGGCCTGGTCAGGGAGACTTTGTGGAACCTCGCGCTGGTCGAAAACCGGCACGAGCTGGCCCGCAAGGTCTACGAGGTGTCCGAACAGACTCTGCATGCTGTCACGCGGCGGGTGGAGCTCGGCGATCTGGCCCGCACCGATCAACTGATGGCCGAGAGCGATCTGCTGGACAAGAAAAACCTGCTGGTGCTGGCCGAGGCGGAGGTGATGCACGCCCGCAAGGCCTATCAGAACCTGACCCGCATGGAACGCGCTCCCGCCGTGTACGACGAGCATAAGAGCCCGCTGCACGAAATCGCCGAACAGCATCCGGCGGTCGCCGCCGCCAATGCCGTGGTCGAGCGCGCGCAAGCCGAGGTGGAATTCACCCGACTTTCCAAACAGGGCAACCAGCCCTCCATCCTCATCGGCTCCCAGCACGACCGGGGCGCGCGCGGCGAAGGCTACGACAACGGCACCAATCTGGTCGTGCAGATTCCCTTTGGCGGCGAGGCCTGGAACGCGCCCCAGGTGGCTGGCGCCAGCCTCACGCTGAATCAGAAAATCGCCGACCGCGGAACCCTGCTGCGCCAGCTGGAAAAAGCTTTGCACGAAGCCCAGCACAATCTGGAAGTGGACGAGAAGGCGCTGGAACTGGCCGGCCGGCGCCGGGAAATCGCCGAGACCCATCTGCGCATGAGCAAGCTGGCCTTCGAGGCCGGCGAGATACCGCTCATCGATTATCTGAAGATCCAGGCCAACGCCCAGGCCGCCATCCGCGATGCCGCGGAGCGGGCGATATTGCTCAAGCGCGATACCGCGTTCTACAACCAGGTCGTGGGGGTGATGCCATGAGGATGTTCAAGCTGACGATACTCGCCTGGCTGGCGCTGGGCGGCTTGGCTCAAGCGCAGGATAACCTGCTCAAGATGACGCCGGAGCAGTCCCAGCACATCGGCATCAAGACCTTGAAGCCTCAGGTCACGCACCAGATGCCGTTGGCGCGCGCCCCGGCCCGGGTCAGCCTGCCGCCGCAGAACGAGCAGACGGTGGCCGCGCCGGTGGCCGGGTTCGTCGACAAGATCGAAGTCGCGCTGGGTGTGGAAGTGCAGGCCGGCCAGACGCTGGCGCAGATCCGCAGCGCCGAACTGCTCGCCCTGCAACGCGCCGCCCTGGATGCCGACACCCAGTTACGCCTGGCCGGCGCCAAGCTGAATCGCGACAAGACCCTGCTGGCCGAAGGCATCATCGCCCACATCCGCTACGAGGAGACCCGCGCCGATCACGAACGTTATCTCACCGCCCAGAAGGAGGCCGACCAATTGTTGACTTCCGTGGGCATGAGCGCCGCGGAAATCCGCACCCTCAAGCGCAACCACAAGCTGGACGGCACATTGACGGTACATGCGCCATTCGCCGGGGTGATCCTGGAACGCTTGGCCGCCCCCGGCCAACGCGTCGACCTGCTGGCACCCTTGTTCAAGGTGGGCAAGCTGGACGAATTGTGGCTGGAGATCGATATGCCCATGGAGCGCCTGGCGGAAGCACGAGTCGGCGACTCGGTGGCCATCGAGAACACCGGCTTGAACGCACATATCACCCACATCGGGCAGGCCATCAACCCGGCCAGCCAGAGCGCCCTGGTCCGCGCGGTGGTGAGCGGACGCACCGATGCCATCAGGCCCGGCCAGCACGTCAACGTGCAGCTCATGCACGCCAGCAGCGACGATTTGTTCCGTCTGCCGATAGGCGCGCTGGCCAGCCAGGAAGGCAAGGACTATGTCTTCGTGCGCGTATCCGGCGGCTATGCGCCACGCGAGGTGAGCGTGGCCAGCAAGGAGGAGCGTGAGGCGATCATCCATGCCGGGCTCAAGCCGGGCGATGAAGTGGTGGTGCAGGGCGTGGCCGCTCTCAAGGCCAGTTGGGTCGGCATAGGCGGGGGGGGCGATTGAGATGGCCGGCCTCATTCAATTCGCGCTCACGCAGCGCCTGCTGATCCTGCTGCTGGTCTTCCTCCTGGCCGGCGGAGGTTATTACGCCACCACCACCATCCCCATCGACGCATTTCCCGACGTCTCGCCGACCCAGGTCAAGGTCATCGTCAAGGCGGCGGGCATGACGCCCGAGGAAGTCGAGGCGCGCATCACCGCGCCCATCGAGGTGGAGTTGCTGGGCATCCCCAAGCAGACCATGCTGCGTTCCATCGCCAAATATTCGCTGACCGACATCACCGTCGATTTTGAGGAAGGCACCGACATCTACTGGGCACGCCAGCAGATCGCCGAGCGCATCAACGGGGTGTGGGGCAGCCTGCCCGAAGGCGTCGAGGGCGGCATCGCGCCCATGACTACCCCGTTGGGCGAAATGTTCATGTTCACCGTCGAAGGCGGCGAACTGAGCCTGATGGAGCGGCGCAACCTGCTCGACTGGGTCATCCGCCCGGCCTTGCGCACCGTGCCCGGCGTGGCCGACGTCAACACCCTGGGCGGCCTGGCGCGCAGCTACGAGGTGATACCCGACAACGGCCGATTATCCGCGCGCGGCATCAGCATCCAGCAACTCACCGAGGCGCTGAAATCCAACAACCGCAACGACGGCGCCGGGCGTTTGACGGAGGGTGAGGAGTCGCTGCTGGTGCGCGCCGAAGGCCGCATCCAGACACTGGATGACGTGCGCGCCATCGTCATCGCCAGCCCGGACGGCGTCGCGGTGACCGTGGGCGATGTGGCCGAGGTGCGCATAGGCGCGTTGACCCGCTACGGCGCGGTGAGCCAGAACGGCCAGGGCGAGGTGACCGAGGGACTGGTGCTGAGTCTGCGCGGAGCCAACGCCCGGCAGGTGGTGGAGGGCGTCGAGGCCAAGCTGGAGGAAATCAAGCCGGCCCTGCCCGAAGGCGTGAAGGTCGACGTGTTCTACAACCGCGGCGATCTGGTCGGGCGGGCCGTGCACACCGTCAGCAAGGCCCTGGTGGAAGCGGTGGTGCTGGTGTTGGTGCTGCTGATGCTATTCCTCGGCGAATGGCGCGCGGCCCTCACCGTCGCCTGTTCGCTACCGCTGGCGGCCTTGTTCACCTTTATCATGATGCGCTGGTTCGGCATGTCGGCCAATCTGATGAGCCTGGGCGGCCTGGCCATCGCCATCGGCATGCTGGTGGACGCCGCGGTGGTGGTGGTGGAAAACATCGCCACGCAACTGGGCGACGCAAGCAAGCACCATAGCCTGCCGCGTTTGCACCTGATCTACCGATCGGTACGCGAAGTGGCCGCGCCGGTGACTTCCGGCATACTCATCATCGTCATCGTCTTCCTGCCGCTGCTGACCCTGCAAGGCTTGGAGGGCAAGCTGTTCGGGCCGGTGGCGCTGACCATCGTGTTCGCGCTCAGCGGCTCGCTGCTGCTGTCGCTGACGGTCATCCCGGTGCTGGCCTCGTTTCTCTTGAAAACGATGTCGCACCAAGAGCCCTGGCTGCCGCGTACCCTGCATAGTCTGTACGAGCCGGCGCTGGACTGGTGCCTGCAACATACCCGCGTGGTGCTTGTCACCGCCGGCGTGCTGCTGGCCATCACGGCCGTGATTTATACCCAGATCGGCAAGACCTTCATGCCGACCATGGACGAGGGCGACATCATCGTGCAGGTGGAAAAGCTGCCGTCCATCAATCTGGACCAGTCGGTGCGCCTGGACGGCCGCATCCAGGAAGCGATCCTGCAGCACGTGCCGGAAGTCACCCGTGTGGTGGCCCGCGTCGGCGCCGACGAGATCGGCCTGGATCCCATGGGCCTGAACGAGACCGACACTTTCCTCATCCTCAAGCCGCGCGATGAGTGGCGCATGGACAGCAAGGAAAAACTCATCGAGGAGATCCGCAAGGTGATAGCAACCGTTCCCGGCATCGCATTCGGTTTCACCCAGCCGATCCAGATGCGCGTGACGGAAATGCTCACCGGCGTGCGCGGTGACGTGGCGGTCAAACTCTACGGGGCCGATCTGGCCGTGCTCAACGCCAAGGCGGAGGAGATCGCCGCGCTGCTGCGCACCATACCCGGCGCGTCCGACGTGTTCACCACCCGCAACGAGGGCATGCAGTATCTGCAACTAAAGATCGACCGCCTCGCCGCCGGCCGCTTGGGCCTGGACGGCGACCGCTTGGAAGAGATGCTGCGCGCCCAGATCGAGGGGCTGAAGCTGGGCATCGTGCAGGAAGGCATACGCCGCACGCCCCTGCTTCTGCGTGGTGCGGGCGATCCGGCCAATTTCTCAGGCTTGCAGGTGAGTTTGCCCAACAATCAGCGCGTGCCGCTGTCCGCCGTCGCCAAGATCGAGCGGGTCGAAGGCGTGGTGTCGGTCGCCCGCGAACGCGGCCAGCGTTTCTCCGTGGTGCGCAGCAACGTGCGGGGCCGTGACCTGGTCGGTTTCGTGGCCGACGCCCGCGCCGCGGTGGAAAAGAACGTCGAACTGCCCAAGGGCTATTACATCCAGTGGGGCGGACAGTTCGAGAACCAGCAACGCGCCGCGGCACGTCTGGCCCTGGTCATCCCGGTCTCCATCGGCCTGATCTTCCTGCTGCTGTTCACCACCTTCGGCTCGGTGAAACAGGCGGTGCTGGTGCTGTCCAACATCCCGCTGGCGATGATAGGCGGCGTCGTGGCCTTGTGGATCTCCGGCGAATACCTGTCGGTGCCGGCCTCGGTGGGCTTCATCGCCCTGCTGGGCATCGCGGTGTTGAACGGCGTGGTAATGCTGAGCTATTTCAACCAGTTGCGCGCGCTGGGCATGGAAATCGGCCGGGTGGTGGTGGTCGGTTCGCTGCGCCGGCTGCGGCCGGTGATGATGACCGCCAGCATCGCCGCCTTCGGCCTGATACCCCTGCTGTTCGCCACCGGGCCCGGCTCGGAGATCCAGCGTCCGCTGGCGGTGGTGGTGATCGGCGGCCTGGTCACCTCAACGCTGCTCACTCTGATACTGCTGCCGATACTCTACCGGCGTTTTGGTTGAAGCCAAGCCGGGTGGCCTGTCTGCCCGGCACTTAGTCGAAAAAGAAAGCATATGACGGCACATAATCTGATTACACTCACCGTCTCGCCCTCAATCGAGGAAGCCCTGGTCGACTGGCTGCTGGGCCTCGAAACCACGCGCGGGTTCACCAGCTTTCCGGTTCATGGCCATTCCAGCCAGTTGCAGGGGCTCAGCCTGGCCGAGCAGGTGGCAGGGCGCAAGAAGCAGGTACGCTTCCAGATCCACCTGCCGGAAAGGGAGACTGCCGAATTCATCGCGCGGCTCCAGCAGGACTTCCAGGGTACCGGCCTCCATTACTGGATTTCGCCAGTCACGGAAAGCGGCCACCTTTGACTGCCGGATCAGTCGGCGAAGCCGTACATGTCGAGCAGATAGCGGATACACGACAGGGCCTTTTCATCGATGTTCAGTAGCCTGAAACCGCTGTCGAAAAACTCGGGATTAACGTCGTTGCCGCTCCATAAACATTCGGCGTCCAAATCCAGGCGGCCGTGGGGGAACATTTCGGCGGGAAGCTCCATGCGGAGATGGTAAAGATTGCCGACCCCCAGCTCATGCTCGCTCACCAGCATGACGCCTTCGGAAGTGATGTCCACCAGGTTGCCGACCGGCACGCCGGTTTCCCGATCGAACACCCGCAGATAAAAGATCAGATGGCGGCGCGGTATTTTTCTTTGGTTCATCTTCTTTCCCTCTCATACCCGTGGTATCTGCCTGCCGTCCGAGCTGGGCGGCTCAAGCCCGGGGGCTAGCCGGTCGACTTGATTGACGAATACGCCGCCAAAGCCTCTTCCCGACTGTGCTTCAAATCGACGACGGGCAAAGGATAGCTCACGCCCAGCCGCACGCCGGCGGCGTTGAGTATGCCCGCAGGCGCCTCCCAGGGGTGGTGAATATAAGCGGCCGGAAGGTGCGCGAGTTCCGGCACCCAGCGGCGCACATAGTTGCCTTCGGGGTCGAAACGCCGGCCCTGCAGTACGGGATTGAAGATGCGGAAATAAGGCGCGGCATCGGCACCGCAGCCGGCGGTCCATTGCCAGCCCAAGGTGTTGTTGGCGAGATCGGCGTCGACCAGGGTGTCCCAGAACCAGCGCGCGCCTTCCAGCCAGTGGATGCGCAGATTCTTGGTCAGGAAAGAGGCGACGATCATGCGTACCCGGTTATGCATCCAGCCCGTGTGCCACAGTTCGCGCATGCCGGCGTCGACCATAGGAATGCCGGTGCGGCCGCGCTGCCAGGCTGCGAGCAAGGCAGGTTCCGGCGCGGCCCAGGGAAACGAATGAAAGCGCGGGTCCAAGGATTCCGAAGCGGTCTGCGGAAAATGGTATAGGAGGTGATGGGCGAATTCGCGCCAGGCCAGCTCGCGCAGATAAGAGTCCGCGCCGGCGCCGATGGCGCCTCGCGCAGATAGCGCCTGGATGATCTGGCGCGGGCCGATCTCGCCGAAATGCAGATGCGGTGAAAGCCGGGAAACACCGTCGAGATCCGGCCGGTCGCGCGCGTCGTGGTAGTCCGTCAGGGCGGAATCGAGAAATGAGGCAAGCCGGTTCAGTGCGGCTTCCTCGCCCGGTCGCCAATGTTCGCGCAGGCCATCGTCCCAGGCGACGCGCGGCAGTAGTTCGAGTTCCTCCAGAGACAAACTGGCCAGATTTTCAGGCACCGATGGTAAAGCGGCCGGCGCGGTCAGGAGGGTCTGGCTCAAGCCCCGGGCCTGCAAGGCTTTCCAGAAAGGCGTGAAAACTTGGTAGGGTCGATCCCGTCCGTGCGTGATCTGCCAGGGCTCGTACAATAACGCGGCGTTGTAGGTATGCACGATGCAGCCATCCGCCCGCAATTCGCGCTTGAGCTCGCCGTCGCACGCGATAGCGGCCGGCTCGTAACGCCGGTTCCAGCAGGCCCGCCGGGCGCCGGTTGCGGCCAGCAATTCCCGCAAGACAGTCAGCGGCGGCCCGCGCCGGACGATCAGCCGTGAACCGAGGGCGCGCACAGAACCATCCAGGGCGGCTAGGCTGTGATGCAGCCACCAGCGGCTCGCCGAACCCTCCGGCCAGTCGCCGCCGGCTTCGGGATCGTGGATATAAACCGGGATCACCGGCCCGGCCTCCACGGCCGCGCACAGGGCTGGGTTATCGGCTAGCCGCAAGTCGCGGCGGAACCAGAGCAGGGAAGTCACCATGAGCGGTCCTTTTTACGGCGCAGTCTATCGGCTTTCGTCTCGGCGTGTTTCCAGTCGAGCCTGAACTTTGACGTCGGGCTAGGCTCAAAAGTGGGCAGCAACCCGCGGGAGGACCACAGCGATGAGCCCCAGCCTTGGCATTTTCGCCGCCGCGGTGCGCACGGCGCCTGTGCCATAGAAATTCCCTGAAGGAGATCGCCCATGCATTTCTTGATCACCGGCGGTACTGGTTTCATCGGTCGGGCGCTGTGCGCGGACTTGCTCGCGCAAGGGCACGAATTGACGGTGCTGAGCCGGCAGCCATCCGAGCGAGTGCGCGGCGTGTGCGGGCCCGTCACCCCTCTAGGCTCGCTGGATCTGATCTGCGACGACGCGCGCTACGATGCCGTCATCAATCTGGCCGGCGAACCGATCGCCGACTCGCGCTGGACGGCGGCGCGCAAGGCCCAGCTTCGCGCCAGCCGGGTCGACGTCACTCGGGAACTGGTGGGCCGTTTGGCCCGGTTGCGACATAAGCCGGATACATTGCTCAGCGCCTCGGCGATCGGTTACTACGGCGACCAGGGCGATACGCCGCTGGACGAATCCAGTCCACCGCATGTCGAATACACCCATACCCTATGCCTGGAATGGGAGGCCGAGGCGCGCAAGGCCGAAACGCTGGGTATCCGCGTCTGCGTGCTGCGCAGCGGGCTGGTCGTCGGCCGCGACGGCGGGTTCCTGAAAAAAATGCTGCCGCTGTTCCGGGCCGGTCTGGGCGGGCGCATAGGCGACGGCAAGCAGTGGATGAGCTGGATTCATCTGGCTGACCACATCGCCATCCAGAACTTCTTGTTGAAAGATCCGCAACTTTCCGGCGCATTCAATCTGACCGCCCCCGATCCGGTCACCAATGCCGAATTCACCCGCATCTTGGCGCAAAGCCTGAAGCGGCCGGCCGGCCTGCCGGTGCCCGCCGCCATGCTGAAACTCATGCTGGGCGAGCTGGCGGGTCTGTTGTTGGGCGGTCAGCGGGTGCTGCCCGAGCGTATTCTCCGGGCGGGCTACGCGTTCCGTTTTCCGCATTTGCAGCCGGCGCTGGAAGATGTGTTGCGGCCGTGAATGCTTGGTTCCTGCGCATCGGTGCCGTCCTGCTGCTGCTCGCCGCCCTTACCCGCTGCGGCGCCACGGAGGAGGGATTTGCCGCCGTGCACCAGGTGGTTTCCGATCCGCTCATCCTGCATCTGGCCGGGCCGTATTATCTGGCCAAGGAACGCAACGGCGACCTGCTGCTGATCGAACTGGATGCCAATAACGAGGTGGTGGCGGTCAGCACCTTGTGGTGACTTAGTGAGCCCTGTTGAAGCGTAATATAATTTCGACACCGTACCATTCTGCGCGACCGCGACATAATTACCATCATCATGCGGACTCCCTTTTTTCTCGCCCTTCTTCTGACGGTGGCCGCCGCGGGTTGCGGCTCGCCCGAATCTCCCACTCAAACCCCTCTGGCGGACCAAGAGAGCCTGGATGCACAAGGAGACGCGGGTGGCGCGCAGATGAAGAGCCGAGGGGTGCGGCTGCGCCCCGAATCACTGCCTTATATCTCGGTCACGACCATAGAGCCCAAGCCTTTCGCGGGTGCGATCAGTGCGCCGGCGCACGTGGATTTCCGGGCCAAGGCCATTTCTTCCGCGGGCACGGTGGTGGCCGGCAGGATCAGCAAAATACACGTGCAGGTGGGCGACAAGGTCAAGGCGGGCGACCCGCTGGCAACTTTGGCGAGCGCGGAAGCTGCGCAGATGCGCTCGGATTTCCTGCGCGCCAAGGCGGAACTGGAGCGCGAGGAAAACCACTATCGCCGCCAGGAAGAAATGAAACGCACGGGGGTTGGACTGGAAATCGAGCGCCTGGATGCGGAAGCGCAACGGGACGAAGCCCGCGCCGATTACACCCGCAGCCTGGAAGCCTTGCGCATGCTCGGCGAGGGATCCGGCGAAGAGGTCATCGTACATGCCCCTGTGGCAGGCACCGTGCTGAAAGCGAATGCGGCGGTCGGTTCCGCCGTCCAGCCGGGCGCGGCCCTCTTCGATCTGGGTGAGTCGTCCGCTCTTTGGATCATCGCCGACGTTTTCGAACGCGACCTGCTGCTGGTGGAAAAAGGCTCTCGAGTCACCATCGATATCCCCTCTCTGGACCATCCCATCACGGGCCATGTCGTGGGCGAAAGCGCGGCCATCCAGGCCGAGTTGCGTCGCGCCTCGGTGTTCATCGAAACGGACAGCGCCGAGGTGCCGTTGCGGCCGGGCATGTTCGCCCGCGTGTCCATACAGGCCACCGCGCCCAAGCAAATCGTGCTGCCGACTTCGGCCGTGCTGATCAAGGACGGCAAGCAAACCATCGTCTACGTGGAAATTGCCGAAGGCCTGTTCGAGCCCCGCAACGTGCTGGTCGGTCAGGCGCGCGAGGGCATGACTCCGGTGCTGGAAGGTTTGCAAGGCGGCGAGCGCGTGGTCGTCAAGGGCGCTTTGCTGATCGACGCCGAAGCCGCCATGCTGCTCTGATCGGGGCCGACGATGCTGAAAATCCTGATCGAATATTGCGTGCACCGACGCCTGGCCGCCATCGTCGTCACCGCGCTGATCGCCGCCGTCGGCATCCACGCCTATCTGGATACCCCGATCGAGGCCTATCCGGACGTCACCAACACCCAGGTCACGGTGATCGCCCTGCATCCGGGCTATGCCCCGGAGGAGGTGGAGCGGCAAGTCACCGTGCCCCTCGAGCGCGTGCTGAACGGCACGCCCGACATGCTGCAGATGCGCAGCCAAAGCCTGTTCGGACTGTCGCTCATCACCATCACCTTCGAAGACGACGTCGACAGCTTCCATTCGCGCACCCTGATTTCCGAGCGCATCACCGGAGCCGAGCTGCCCGCAGGCGTGACGCCGGTACTGGCGCCCGATTACACGCCGCTCGGCGAGATCTACAAATTCGTCGTGGTGAGCGACCGCCATTCGCTCTACGAACTGCGTTCGGAAATGGAATGGAACGTTTCGCGGGCCTTGCGTCAGGTGCAGGGGGTGGCCGACGTCCTGACCTTCGGCGGCTACTACAAGGAAATCCATGTCGAAATCGATCCGGTCCGCCTGGAGTCCTTCGGCCTGACTCTGGACGAGGTGAACCAGGCCATCGCCAGCGCCAACCGCAACGTCGGCGCCGGATTCCTACGCCACGGCGACCAGCAGATGGTGGTGCGCGGCGTCGGCTTTCTCGCCAACCCCGAAGATGTCAAGAACATCGCGCTGAAAAGCACCGGCGGAACCCCGGTCACGGTGGGCGACGTGGCCCGCCTGGTGCAGGCTTACACGCCGCGCCAGGGCACGGTCGGCATGGACGATCAGAAGGAGGCCGTGGAGGGCATCGTGCTGCTGCGGCGCGGGCAGAATCCCTCGCGCGTGCTGGACGCCGTGCATCGGAAAGTGGATGAGCTGAACAAGAGCATACTGCCGGCGGGCATGAAGATCGTGCCCTTCCTGGACCGCACGGAACTCGTTCACAACACCTTGCATACGGTATACGACAACCTGCTGCACGGTTTCCTGCTGGTCGTCGGCGTGGTCTGGCTATTCCTGCGCAGCGTGCGCGGTTCGCTGATCGTCGCCCTGGTGATACCCCTGTCGCTGTTGATCGCCTTCACTGGCCTTTATCAGATGGGGCTGCCGGCCAATCTGATTTCCATGGGCGCCATCGACTTCGGCATCATCCTCGACGGCGCGGTGGTGCTGATGGAAAACGTCATCCACCAGGCCACCCACGAGAAGCCCGAGTCCAGCCGCGACATGGTCAAGCTGATCGTCACGGCGGCGTTCGACGTCGCCAAGCCAACCTTCTACGCCATGCTCATCATCATCGCCGCGCTGCTGCCGGTATTTACGCTGGAGCGGGTCGAGGGCCGCATCTTCCGGCCCCTCGCCCTGACTTACAGCTTCGCGCTGGTGGGCGGACTGGTGTTCGCCTTGACCCTAGTGCCGGCGCTGTGCGCCGCGCTGATACATCCCAAGCACGCGGTCATCGAGGAGCCCGGTTTTTTGGTGCGGATACGCAAGATTTACCGCCGCCTGCTGGATCGGTTTCTGCGCCGGCGTGCCCTGGTGATGGCCTCCGCCCTGGTGCTGCTGGCCTTGGGCGGCGTGGCGGGCAGCCGGCTGGGCACCGAATTCCTGCCGGAACTGGACGAGGGCGACGTGCACGTGTTCGTCGAAATGCCGGCCAGCATCGCACTGGCCAAGGGCCAGGACATTTTGGTCGATATGCGCGAGCGCCTGCTGCAATTCCCCGAGGTCAAGAGCATACTCAGCCAGCAGGGGCGCTCCGAGGACGGCACGGACAACGAGGGCGTGAACATGAGCGAAACCTTCGTGCACCTCAAGCCGCGCGACCAATGGCGCGAAGGCTGGCACAAGGACAGGCTGGTGGATGCCATGCGCGAATCTTTGGCGGTGATCCCCGGGGTGCGCTTCAATTTCTCGCAGCCCATCAAGGACAATGTGGAAGAAGCCGTGAGCGGCGTGCGCGGCAAGGTCGTGCTGAAAATCTACGGCACCGATCTGGAGAAGATGCGCGCCACCCTGGAAGAAGCCAAGGCGATGCTCAAAAGCGTTCCGGGCGTCATCGAGCTGGATCTCTACCGTGAATCCCGCGTCCCACAGCTGCAAATCGAGCTGAACCGGCCGGCCCTGGCTCGCCACGGCGTCTCGGTGGATGCCGCGCAAGACACTCTGGAAACCGCCATGGCGGGGCGAGTCGTCACGGAACTGTGGCAGAACGAGCGGGCCGTGCCGATCCGGGTGATCTTGCCCGGCACCGAACGCAGCGACGCGGAACAGATCGCCAATCTGATGGTCCCCACGCCGTCCGGCGCCCGCATTCCCTTGCGCGAAATCGCCGATCTGCGGGTCACGGGCGGCCGGACCTCGATCGAGCGCGAAGCCAACCGTCGCTTCCTCGCGTTGAAGTTCAACGTCGAGGGACGCGATCTGGGTTCGGTGGTGCATGATGCCATGGCGGTCGTCGAGGCCAAGGTCAAGGCGCCCGAAGGGCACTTCTTCGTCTGGGGCGGCGAATTCGAGAACCAGCAACGCGCCATGGCCCGCCTGGGCGTGGTGATTCCGGTCGCCGTCATCATCGTTCTGGGTCTGCTCTACAGCGCCCTGCAATCGGCCCGCAGCGCCTTCGCCATCCTGCTTTCCACGCCCTTCGCCATGACCGGCGGATTGTTCGTCCTGTTCCTGGCGGGCATCCCGCTGTCGGTCAGCGCCACCATCGGATTCATCGCCCTGTTGGGCCAGGTGTCGCTGATGGGGCTGCTGGTGCTCAGCGCCACGGAGCAGCGTCGTCACGCCGGCCGCGCCCTCAACGAGGCCATCGTCGAAGGCGCCACGGAACGTTTGCGGCCGGTATTGATGGCCTCCATGCTGGCACTGCTCGGCCTGCTGCCCATGGCCGTTTCCACCGGCATCGGCAGCGAAACCCAGCAGCCCTTCGCCGTGGTGATCGTCGGGGGCATGTTCACCACCTTCTTCGTGGCCATGTTCGTGCTGCCCGTCATCTATTCCTACATCACGCCCAAACGGCTGATATCGCCCGAAGAAGCCGACGAATTACTGGAATGACCATGCCGAGATCACTCCTCCGATTACGCCCGCTGGCGCTGGGCCTGCTGTTGGTCGGCACTTGCGCAGTCGCCGACGACCTGGCCAAAGCCAGCCTGCCGCAGTCCGTAACCATCCAGCAGTTGCTGCAAATCGCCCGCGAACAGAGTCCGCGGGTCGCCGCCACCCGCGCGCAGATCGGGACCGCCCGGGCCGAAATCGTCGCCGCCGGCGTGCTGCCCAATCCGCGCATCACCTATGGGCGTTACCAGTTGCTCAGCCAGAAGAACACGATGTACGACGGCAACGTGCAGCAGGAATACACCCTGGAAGTGCCGGTACAGATCGCGGGTCAGCGCGGAGCCCGGGTCGAGGCGGCGGAAAAGCGCGTGGCCAAGACGGAAGCCGAAGTCGAGGCCGATTTCGCCGAACTGACCCGTAATGTCTGGACGCTGTTCATCAAGCTGCTGGTCGGGCGCGAGCGCGTCGCCATACTGGAGCAGGCTGCGCAGGACTTGAACTATCTGCGCACCCTGGTCGCCGGACGCGAACAGGCCGGCAGCGCCAGCCCTTACGACGTGTTGCGCATGAGCGTGGAGGCGCAATCGGTGGAAACCCGGCTGGACAGTGCGCGCGCGGATCTCGCCGCGACCGGTGGCGAACTGGGCATGCTGCTGGGATTCCCCGACTGGAAGCCGGACGCGCTCGGCACGCTGGCCCCCATAGGTATCGCGGCGGACTCCCGCCGCCTGTGGGAGGAGGCGGAACACAGCAACCCCGAGCTGGTCGCAGCGCAGCGCGCGGAGCAGGCCGCCGATGCCGGACTGGAGCAGGCCCGCCGGGAGCGCTGGCCGACGCCTTCGATCCTGCTGGGCAGTGCATTCACCAATCGCCCTTACGGCAACGCGTTCTTCGCCGGCGTTTCCGTCGAACTGCCCCTGTTCGACCGCGGACAGGGCGGCATGGCGCGCGCGGCGGCGGAAAAGCAGACGGTGCTGCTGGAGCGGGATCTGCTGCGTGCGAAGACCCGCACGGAGCTGGACCGGGCGGTCGAGCTTTTGGCGCGTCGTCGCGCGTCTCTCGACAAGTTCGAGCGGGAAGTGCTGGGGAGGCTGCCCGATCTTAAACAAATGGCGGAGAGCGCTTACCGGCTGGGCAAGGGCACCCTGCTGGAGCTGCTCGACGCCGCCCGCTCGCGCACCGACATCCGGCTCAGCCATGTGGAATTGATCCAGGCCGAAACCGAGGCCGAGCTGGATGCATTGAAAGCATCGGGTTTACTGGTGTCCACCCTGGAAAGCGGCAAAGCGCAAAATTGATCGCGGGAGATCGCGCTGAATTCCCGCGGGCCGCTGTTGAGCCCCCTGCAGCTCGAATCGACGAGCGGATCGAATTCATGCACACTCGCCGGCCGACGAGGGCGTAGCAGTCCACACCGGCGCGTGCGGCGCGCGGTGGAGTCCTGCGCTCTCTGGCCACTTAAAAACAGGGAGTCCCCGTGTTCAGATCTCATCGTCCCCATGCTCCAACAAGACCTGCCGGGGCAAAACCGCTCCGCACCCGGCTGTGCGCCGCCGTGTTCATCCTGTCGCCGCTTGTGGCGGGATGCACGGCGCTCGGTCTGGATGAGTCCTTGTGGCATAACGATGACGACGGTTTCTATCTCGACGCGCAGTCTTGCCGCACCTCGGCGGCTTTCAAGACCAAGGTCCGGATGAATGCCGGCGGCATGAGCGAACTCGACTTGGACGCCGGCTACGACGAAAAGGCTTATCGGATCTGTATGACCGAGCATGGCTGGGAGGCGAAAGTCGTCGATGAAACCCGATCAGCGGTTGACGAGTGCCGCAACCATGCCCTGCGTCTCGGCGTAGCGACGCCGGCGGAAAGCGATCCCCGCTTGATCCGCTACTTGGATACGGAAACATTCGACGAATGCTTGCTCGAACACGGTGTCGAGGGCATCGTGCGGGTCAAGCCGCTGCGGCCGGCACAGCCGACTTCGGGAAGCGATCGTTAATTGCCGGTGTTGGGCGGCTCGTCGTTGCCCGCTAGGACCGCATCAACGCATAGATCAATATGGCCGCGCTGGCCGAGACATTGAGCGATTGCACGGTGCCACTGCCGGGTATGGTGGCGACGAGTTCGCAGGCCGCCAGGGTTTGCGGCGGGACGCCGTGTTCTTCGTTGCCCAGCACCAGCAAGGTCGGGCGAGGGTCGGGGGGGATGTCGTCGATGGGCGCCGCGGTGGGCGACAGCGCGGAACCCACGATCCGGTAGTGGGTTTGCAGACGTTTCAAGGCCTGGGGCAGATGCGCGAGTCGATAGAGGGTCACCGCCTCCAGCCCGCCTTCCGCAATGCGGTAAGCGGCGTCGGAAAGGCCGGCCTGGGCGGGATGGTCTGAAACCAGCAGGCGCTCGTGGCCGAAGAAGGCCAGGGTGCGGGCGATGGCGCCGAGGTTGTGGGGATTGCCGACACCGTCGAGCACGAGCAGCGGCTTTCCTTGCTGCGCCCAGCGGCTGACTTCGGCCCAGTCGACGTCGATCACTTCCTTGGGAGCGGCGGCGACTACGATGCCGCCATGCAGTACCGTACCGGCGATGCGGGTGAGTTCCTCGTCGCCGACCAGCCGGTAAGGCCTGTGCATGCGGGCCATCTGGGCGCAAAACGGGCCGGCCTCATGCTTCAGTTCTTCGGCGTAATAGAGCCTGAGGGCTCGTTCGGGCTCACGCTCGAACAAGGCGGATATCGCCGACAAGCCGGCAATCTTGTCGAATGTTGTGGCTAGCGCGCGCGCCGTTTTTTTCTCGCCTCGGTCGTGCGTCACGCCTTTGTCCGGGCGGCCCGGACGTGGCCTCTCGTGTCCCCGTCCAGGTTCCGTGCGAGCGACGCGCGGATCGGCGCTCCGTGCCGCCTTCCGGTCGGGTCGCGCTTCCGCCGATGCCCGGTCGGCCGAGCTTTTGCCGACGGTTTTTGGCCGCGGCTTGCGTGGAGTGGCCTCGGTGGGCCGGCTTCCGGGTTTGGCGGGCGGGCGCTTCGGTTTGTCGGAGTGGCTCATGTAAACTGGTTCCATGCAAAAACGCCTTATTCTAACGGAAACCGACGCGGAGCCACGCGCATGGCCCGCCTGATCCTGTTCAACAAACCCTACGACGTACTTACGCAGTTCACCGACCGCGAAGGGCGTGCCACTTTGGCGAATTACCTGGACATTCCCGGAGTCTATCCGGCGGGGCGGCTGGATCGCGACAGCGAGGGTCTGCTGCTGCTCACCGATGACGGGTCGCTGCAGACCCGCATCGCCGACCCTCGCCACAAAATGGCCAAGGTGTATTGGGCCCAAGTGGAAGGCCTGCCGGATGAAACGGCCCTGAGCCGCTTGCGCGGCGGCGTGCTTCTAAATGATGGCCCGACCCGGCCCGCCGGGGCCAGGCTGATCGGCGAACCGCACGGCTTGTGGCCGCGCGACCCGCCCATCCGCTATCGCGCCGCCATTCCGGCAAGCTGGATCGAGCTGACGCTGCGCGAAGGCCGCAACCGACAGGTGCGCCGGATGACCGCCGCGGTCGGTTTTCCCACCTTGCGCCTGATCCGTTATGCCATCGGCGAATGGACCTTGGCTGGTTTGTCTCCCGGCGAGTGGCGCGAATTGTCGGTGTCCGTGCCGCCGCGCGGACACCGATCCCCTTCGCGCCCCCGAAATGGCCGCCTATCATGAGCGCCTATTTCACGCTGGCGGAGCTCGCGACCCACCAGGAAGAGGTCAAGGCCTCGGTATTCATCGCTTATGCCGACCGGGCCGATACGCCGGAGCTGGCCTTGCGATTCCTCAACGGTGTCCTCCAGCGTCATCCCGATGCGTCCCACTTATGCTGGGCTTACAAGATCGGTCAGCAATACCGCTTCAGCGATGGCGGCGAACCGGGCGGCACGGCGGGACAGCCCATCCTCCGGGCCATCGACGGCATGGGGCTGGATCATGTGGTGGTCGGGGTCATTCGCTATTTCGGCGGCACCAAGCTGGGCGCAGGCGGATTGATGCGCGCCTACGGCGGCGTCGCGGCCGAGGCCTTACGCAGCGCGCCGAAAAGAGAAGAAAGCCCGCGGGAGACGCTGACGGTGGAGGTGTTTTTCGAGCATCTGGGCGTGTTGTACCGCCTGCTGGACAGCCACGGCGCGGAAGAGCGGGCGGAGGAGTACCACGAGCGGGGGGTGAAGCTGCGTTTTACCCTGGCCCAGGCAGAAATCGAGCGGTTCCAGACCGGGTTGAGGGACGCGACAAAAGGGCGATCGGCATCCGTTTCGTCGCCTTAGTGCCCGCCTCCGGGGAGCGCTTGGAGGCGGGCGGCTTGACGCTCTTACTTCTTCGGCAGAGCCAGTTCGAGATGCTTGACCGCTTCCTTGGCGTGGGTCGTTCCGACGTCGGCGTGGCCCAGCTTGCCGTGCTCGATCGCCTGCTTGAGGTGGGTGATGGCTTCCGCGGTGTGCGGGTTGTGTTCCGCTTTTTCCGCGGCTTCGGCGTGTGTCAAGGAGGTTTGCGCATGCTCGACCAGGACCGGAGCATGCCCGGCTTCGCCGTGCGTAATCGCCGCTTTCGCATGTTCCAGGCTTTGAGTGGTGTGTTCGGTTTCAGCGAAGGCCAAAGAGCCGAACAGTGCGAGCGCGCTCGCCAAGGCTATCAGTAATTTTTTCATTGCATAAACCTCTTGGTGATCTTCCATATGATTATTGACGCAACCTGGAGGGGCGACGCCTCCGGCGTGGCCGCCAGAAACGAGCGCGGTCCGGTTGCGCCTTGGATGAAGCCCGTCTTGCGCAGGCGGCCCCAGTATTTTGGCCGCGGCTACTCAAGTCAAGACGTTTCGCCCATATGATTATGCGCAGTGCGGGCGGGGAGGTGCTCAAGGAGTGACTGATTCCAGTGGCCAGCGTGGGAGGGCGAGAATCTCGAGCGAATCGCGCTGGCCGGCGAGCAGCCGCCGACAGCCGGCATAGGCGATCATGGCGCCGTTGTCCGTACAGAACTCGGGACGTGGGAAATGCACCGAGGCACTTTCGCGGCTGGCCAGTTCGGCCAGCTTTTTCCGTATCAGCCGGTTGGCGCTGACCCCGCCGGCCGCTACCAGGCGTTTCAAGCCGGTTTCCCGCAGCGCTCGGCGGCATTTGATCACAATGGTGTCCACCACAGCTTCCTGGAACGCCCGTGCGACGTCGGCCTTGTCCTGGTGGGTGCCATCGGTGCCGGCCAGGGTGACGAGAGTGTGGGTCTTCAGGCCGCTGAAACTGAAGTCCAGTCCGGGGCGATCGGTCATCGGGCGGGGAAATTCGAAGCGGTCCGCGAGTCCCTCCTCGGCGAGCCGGGCCAAGGCCGGGCCGCCGGGGTAGCCCAGGCCCATGAGTTTGGCGGTCTTGTCGAAGGCTTCGCCAGCGGCGTCGTCGAGCGATTCTCCCAGCAGGCGATAACGGCCGATGCCGTCCACACGCACCAACTGGGTGTGGCCTCCGGATACCAGTAGTGCGACGAAGGGAAAGTCCGGCGGATTCGGTTCCAACAGGGGGGCGAGCAAGTGGCCTTCCATGTGGTGCACGGCCACGGCCGGCACATCCCAGGCCCAGGCCAGGCTGCGTGCCACCGATGCGCCGACCATCAGGGCGCCGATCAGGCCGGGGCCTGCGGTGTAGGCGACGCCGTTGATTTGGCTCGATGTCAGTTGGGCATCGGCCATGGCTTGCTTGATCAGGGGTACCAGCTTGCGGATGTGGTCTCTGGAGGCCAGTTCCGGTACGACGCCGCCGTATTCGGCGTGAAGCTCCACCTGGCTGAACAGCGTGTGCGCCAGTAAGCCGCGCTTGGCGTGATAAACGGCGACGCCGGTTTCGTCGCAGGAGGTTTCGATGCCGAGCACGTACATGCGCACAAGTCTTTTGATTTGGTCAGGGTGGCGAGTATAATCCCGCGTCTATTTCCCGCGGTAGCCCCGAAGACGGGCTTTATTTAATTTTTCGTAATATTTTCAGGAAGTTACATGCCGTCCATTAAGCTCAGAGAGAACGAACCTTTCGAAATCGCCATTCGTCGCTTCAAGCGTGCCTGTGAAAAAGCCGGTGTGTTGTCCGAAGTGCGTCGCCGCGAGTTTTACGAAAAGCCGACCGAAGAGCGCAAGCGCAAGGCCGCCGCCGCCGTCAAGCGCCACCTGAAAAAGCTTTCACGCGAACGTTTCTCGTTGAAGATCCTGCGCCAAGGTCGTCCGACCACCTAGTTGCTGCGGCAAGTTTCGCTTATGAGCGAGTTAAAGCAGCGTATACAGGATGAAATGAAGGCCGCCATGAAGGCGGGTGAGAAGGATCGTCTGGGAGTGATCCGTCTGATTCTGGCGGCCGTCAAGCAGCGAGAGGTCGACGAGCGCATTCAGCTCGATGATACTCAGGTGATCGCCGTGCTCGATAAGATGCTCAAACAGCGCCGCGAGTCGATCACCCAATATACGGCGGCGGGCCGACAGGATTTGGCTGATGCGGAAAGCGCCGAAATCCGGGTGCTTCAGGACTTTTTGCCGCAAGCCTTGAGCGAATCCGAGATCGATGCCTTGGTGCGGGATGTCATCAGTGAGACCGGTGCCGCGGCGATAGCCGATATGGGTAAGGTCATGGCCTTGCTCAAGCCCAAGATGCAGGGGCGCGCCGATATGGCCTCGGTCAGCGCCCGCATTCGCGCGCTGCTCAGCGCTTAAAGGCCTAACCCGATAGGGCCGCCATCCAGATGGCGGCTCCGTCGTTCCGCATGGCCGGCAAGATTCCTCGCCAGTTCGTTGATGATTTGATCGCCCGGGTCGACATTGTCGATCTCATCGACGCGCGCGTGCCGCTGAAAAAAGCGGGCGTCAATTACGTCGCCCGCTGTCCGTTTCACTCGGAAAAGTCGCCCAGCTTCAACGTCCATCGCGACAAGCAGTTCTATCACTGCTTCGGTTGCGGCGCGCACGGCAATGCCATCGGCTTTCTCATGGAATACGAGCGGCTGAGCTTCGTCGAGGCGGTGGAGAGTTTGGCCGAGTCCTTGGGGCTCGAGGTGCCGCGCGAGGTCTCCCGCGCGGCCGGGCAGGCTGAGCCGGGAGCGGACGCGCTTTATGCATTACAGGAACGGGTCGCGCAATTTTATGCCAGACAGTTACGCGAACACCCGGATGCCGAAAAAGCCGTTGCTTATCTGAAAAAGCGCGGGGTCAGCGGCGAAGTCGCGAAGCAATACGGCCTGGGTTATGCCCCGCCGGGATGGCGCAGCCTCCCCGCCAGCTTTTCTCAGGAGGAATTGCATCGCGCAGGCTTGGTCATAGTCCGCGAGCAGGGCGGTTACTACGATCGCTTTCGTGATCGCGTCATGTTTCCCATACGCGATCGGCGGGGGCGCGTGGTGGGGTTCGGCGGACGGGTGCTGGGGGATGAGACTCCCAAGTATCTGAATTCGCCGGAAACGCCCGTTTTCAAGAAACATCGTGAAGTCTACGGGCTTTACGAGCTGTTGCACGCGGTCCGGCGCCCCGAGCGCATCCTGGTCACGGAAGGCTACATGGACGTCATCGCTCTGGCCCAGCACGGCATCCCTTACGCCGTCGCTACCTTGGGAACCGCGACTTCCGGCGAGCATATTGAACTGTTGTTCCGTTATGCGCGCGAACTGGTGTTTTGTTTCGACGGCGACAACGCCGGGCGAAGCGCGGCTTGGAAGGCGCTGGAAGCGGCTCTGCCGGTTTTGCGGGAAGGTCGTACGATACGCTTCCTGCTGCTGCCGCAGGGGCAGGACCCGGACAGCATGGTACGCGACGAAGGTATGGACGCTTTCGAAAGACGCATCGGGCAAGCTCAGCCGTTGTCCGATTATTTTTTTCAGTATTTATCCTCCCCCCTCGATCTGCAAACGCTGGAGGGGCGTTCGGCGCTGGTCCGCGAAGCGCGTCCGCTCGTCGAAAAAATGCCGCCGAGTACCTTTCGCGAGCTGATGAATGAACGGCTGAGCGAGCTTTCGGGTTACAAGACGAGCGAAAAAGTCAAAAATTCGACTAAGCTTCTGTCTCATCGGCTTGGCGCAGTCGCGGAACGTGCCAGACCTTCGTTGCTGAGGACTCTGCTTGGCCTGCTGGTGCAAAACCCCTGGCTTTTCCGTCTGCTCGACGACGAAACGCGACGGCTGGTCGAGAGCGACAAAAATGCCGGGCACTTGGCGAGCAAGCTTTTTTCGGCGCTGGAAGTAAATAGCGGCATCGGAGTTGGTGGCATCCTGGAGCTTTTTCGGGGTGATCCGGCAGAAAAGCAAGTCAAGGCCCTGAGCCTCGTAGAGCGCGCGTTGTCGCCTGCGCAGGAGGAGGCCGAGTTTGTCGGCGCGGCTCGACAATACAAGCGTCGGTGCCAGGATATGCGGCTAAAGGAGCTGGAAGCAAAGGGTAGCGGAGGTGCGTTGAGTCCCGCGGAGCGCGAGGAAATGCGGCGACTGTTGAGCGAGCGGTAAAATCATCCGCTTGCTAAGAATTTTTTGAACGATATAATGCAATGTTCCGTGTTGCGGTAACAAAGCGAGACGCGAGTTAGTCGATGAACCAAGAACAGCAGCAATCCCAGCTCAAAGAGCTGATCGCCAAGGGCAAGATGCAGGGTTTTCTCACCTATTCCGAGGTGAACGACCATCTGCCCAGCGATATCGTCGATCCCGAGCAGATGGAAGACATCATCGCCATGATCAACGACATGGGGATCGAAGTCCATGAAGATGCGCCGGATACCGATATCATTCCGGATGCCGCAGTGGTCAGCGACGACGAAGACGAAGCGGCGGAGGTCGCTGCCGCCCTGGCCTCCTCGGTCGATGCCGAACTAGGCCGCACCACCGACCCCGTCCGCATGTACATGCGGGAAATGGGTACGGTTGAATTGCTTACCCGCGAAGGCGAGCTCAGCATCGCCAAGCGTATCGAAGAAGGCCTTAATCAGGTCGCCCGCGAGCTTGTGCGCTTCTCGCCCTCCATGGACTATTTCATCGGCGCTTTTGAGCGTATCGATAGCGGAGAACTGCGGCTTTCGGATCTCATTTCCGATTTCTTCGATCCAAACCAGCCCGAAGCGGTCGCGGAAGATGAGGATGGCGAAGGGGAGTTGCTGGCGGACGAAGAGGGCGAGTCGGGGCCCGATCCCGAACTCGTAAAGGAAAAGCTGGAGGCGTTCAAAAAACAACATAAGGCCGCCTTGGCTGCCCAAAGCAAATATGGGCACGATCACGAGCGTACTGAAAAGGCGTTTGCGCTTTTGGCCGAAAGCTTTCTGGAATTCAAGAAAACGCCCGCGTTTTTCAAGGAGCTCACGGATATACTGCACGGCGCGGTGGGGCGCATCCGGGAGCAAGAACGCATCATCCAGAATTTGGTGGTCAACAGGGCCAAGATGCCGCGCGCCGAATTTTTGAAGAGTTTCACGGAAAAAGGCACGAGTCCCGGTTGGCTCGATGACCTAATCGCGAGTGGTCAGCCTTATGCGCAGGCCTTGCTCTCTCATGCGGAAGATATTCGCCGTGCGCAGGGTAAAATCCTGCAGGTCGAAAAGGAAAACTCGCTCAGCGTCGGTAAGATCAAGGAAGTTAACCGCCGCATGTCGGTGGGTGAAACCCAGGCGCGCTTGGCCAAGAAGGAAATGATCGAGGCGAACCTGCGTCTCGTTATTTCCATAGCTAAAAAATACACCAATCGCGGTCTGCAGTTCCTCGATCTGATCCAGGAAGGCAATATCGGCCTCATGAAGGCAGTGGACAAGTTCGAATACCGGCGAGGTTACAAATTCTCGACCTACGCAACCTGGTGGATACGCCAGGCGATCACCCGGTCCATCGCAGACCAGGCGCGCACCATACGGATACCGGTGCATATGATAGAAACGATCAACAAGCTGAATCGCATTTCCAGGCAGATGCTGCAGGAAATGGGGCGCGAACCGACGCCGGAGGAACTGGCCATCCGCATGGAAATGCCCGAAGACAAAGTGCGCAAGGTCTTGAAGATCGCGAAAGAGCCCATCTCGATGGAAACTCCCATCGGTGATGACGAAGATTCGCATTTGGGCGATTTTATTGAAGACTCCAGGGTCATGTCTCCTGTAGAATCTGCAACTGTCGCAGGTTTGCGGGAAACCACCCAGCATGTATTGGCTGGCTTGACCGCGCGCGAAGCGAAAGTGCTGCGCATGCGTTTCGGCATCGATATGAACACCGACCATACCTTGGAAGAGGTCGGTAAGCAGTTCGATGTTACCCGTGAACGCATCAGGCAGATCGAAGCAAAAGCGCTCCGCAAGCTCCGCCATCCTTCCCGGTCCGAGCAGTTGAAGAGCTTCCTGGATCTGGATTGACAGACACGGGCCCTTAGCTCAGTTGGTCAGAGCAGGGGACTCATAATCCCTTGGTCCAAGGTTCAAGTCCTTGAGGGCCCACCAATAAAAACAAAGGCTTGCAGCGATGCAGGCCTTTTTTTGTTTCTGCCTGAGTAATGCTAGCAGGATAGTTTGTCCCGCTTTGCTAATGAAATTTCCCCCTGGTCCACCGCTTCCGATAGGACATGGCCCGAATGTTTTGCAAACCCGTGAGCCTGCCTATTGTCCCGGCAGTGCGCGGCTGACGCGGCGTATGCTTCTGCCATCCAGCATCGGGTCCGCTGCGAGCATGTTACCGAGATTTGATGGTTCAAAGACTGGGCACATGATCAACGTATCGCTCTTCCAGCTCTCGAGTTTGCAGGGTGTCAGCCTGTGAGCATTCCCAATGCGACCGACGTCGGACGGCTCCCCGTCGCGGCGATGACTTGGGCGGACAACTGTAGCTCCGCCGCGTAGACAACAGCTCAGCGGCTGGCCTTGGGTCAAACCAATTAGAACCCGGCGGCAAATGCATCCTCACCGCCGGTCCGGTCGACCAAAGTGGTCCGGAAATGCGTTGCGAAAACCTCTTCGCTCGGCTTGGACGCCATGGTGCTTGCAAGTAACCAGCACCGTGTGTGGTGCCAGGCGTTGCGCCCTGCGCGCGGGCCGTTAGCCATCGGAGGCGGCCAACCCATCTGTTACAGGCGACAGGCGTACTGTGCTACAGGGATACCTTATCCGGTGCGATGCGCATCCAATGGCAAGTTGCTGTCAGCGCCGTGGGTCGCGGGTCCGGCCGCATGCTGGATAACTGCACCTCAGAGGAATTGATCTCAGCATCGCGCTGAACGAACCGATCCGGCCGCGTCGCAATGCAGAGCGCCCACGACGGCAATACCAAGGCGGTTGGCGGCGGCTATCGTTTCCTCGCGATCGACGATTACCGTCTTGTCGGCTTCGATGACGAGCGCACTGGCGCCGTGCCTTTGCAGGTTCGCTATCGTGTCCGGTCCCACGGTCGGAACGTCGAAGCGCATGTCCTGATCCGGTTTCGCTACCTTGACCATCATCCACCCGCCGCTCCTGCACAGCGCTCCCGCACGTTCGATCATCTGGTCGGTGCCTTCGATGGCTTCCACGGCGATGACTTCGGCATCCTTGACGGCGATGGACTGGCCGATGTCCAAGCGTCCCATCTCCTTCGCGATGGACCAGCCGAGCGCCAAGTCCCTGCGCTGAGCGGCCGTGAGGGTCGCGGTACCGAGGGTGCCCTCCCCGGCGACGGCCGAGCCGCAATGTCGGGTGACATCCTCCAGCACGATCCCGTGTCTTGCCAATAGCACGGCCACCGCCTTCAGCACGGTGTCGTTGCGCCGGTCGGGAATGTCAAGAAACCAGAGCTTGAGGAAGCGCCAGTCCGGGAGGAAGCTCAATATCCCGAAGCGCCGGTACATGGTCTGCTTGCGCACGTAGCCGGCCATGACGGCGCTTCGGGCACCGCTCCGGTTCAGCGTTCGCATCCATTGGCCGAGATGCAAGGGGGCGACCCAGTGAAACTCGTCCGCCAATTCCGCCAGAGCCGGATCAGCGATTTCCTTGAGGCCGAGAACCACCACGCGATGACCGGCGCGGTGAGCACCTTCGATCACCATGATGGGAAATTTCCCGGCACCCGCAATCACGCCCAGTGTTGCCACAGGGCTCTTACTCATCGCAGGCCAGTCTTTCGCGCAAATCGTGTACTTCCTCTTCCAGGCGGTGCAGCTTTTTCAATACGTCGGGCAATTCCTTTACCGCCGCGATCTGGCGCCAGAACTGCTTCCATTTGAAGGCGGGACTGCCGAAATAGCGCTCGTTGGATGGGATGTCGCTCCACACGCCGCTTTTGGCGCCGATGGTGACATGGTCGCCGATGGTCAGATGTCCCGCGACGCCCACCTGCCCGCCCATGGTGACGTGCTCGCCGACCGTGACCGATCCCGCGAGCCCGGTCTGGGCCACGAACATGCCGTGTTTGCCGACCTTGGTGCCATGTCCGATGACGACCGCGTCGCTGAACTTGGTGCCGGCGCCGATCCGGGTTTCACCCAAGGTCGCCCTGTCGATGGCGCAATTGGCGCCCATCTCGACGTCGTCCTCGATAACCACCCTGCCGGCCTGGGGAATCTTGACCCAGCGACCGTCGACAGGGGCGTAGCCGAGCCCGTCCTGGCCCACAACGGTTCCCGCGTGCAGGGTCACCCGATTGCCGATGCGGCTGCCGTCGTAAATGACGACATTCGGATAGAGCGTTACTTCGTCGCCCAGTGTGACGCCCTTGCCGATATAGCAGCCGGGATAAAGGGTGACGTTGTCGCCGATGACCACGTTGTCGTCTATGGTCACGAAAGGGCCGATGTTGGCGGCCTGGCCGATGCGGGCGGACGCCGCGATTTCCGCCCGCCGATCACGCCCCCAGTGCGGGTGCTTGCGCACCCCGTGTATGAAATGAATGGCATGGGCCACGGCGCCATACGGATCCTGGCAGCGCAGCACGGTCAGCCGTTCGGGCACGGGTTCGTTCACGCCCACGATGGCCGACGAGGCGCGAGTTTCGAACAACTTCGCCCGATATTTCAAATTGGCCAGGAAAGTCAGCTCCCCCTCTCCGGATTCCAGCAGCGTATTTACGCCGAATAGATAGGGATCGTCCGGCCCGTCGATGTGATTCGAAAAGCCATGTTCGGCAAGATGACCGGATAATTCGGATAGCTTCACCGCGTTCATGTCTTTGTCCCCCGGGTCATAAACGAATGAGACGGCCTGCAGCCGAGCCCAGGACCATCGCCGTCTGGATTCTAAGAGGATTGTCCCTGACGTACTAGAGCCGCCGTTCTGGCTACATCTATTCTGCCGGTGAGCGGATCACGGGCGGGAGCCAAGCGCCTGCGATCTTGATCCGGGCTTATGCAGCCGGTGGCCGCATGCGTTCAAAACCGGATCACCTCGCAGGCGGCGGGAAAACTCCTCAATTGTGCGCCAGACCTGGAATTTGCTACCATGTCCGGCGCAATTGTGCGGGCAGGGCGGCTGGCATGGCTAGACGGAAATCGGCGATCGCATCCTGCGGCGGCTTGTTGTACGCAGCTTCCGGACCTTACGCGTACCTTGGATCGCAAATAATTAATAGCAAACCGCAGGAGCGTAGCTTTAAGCAAACCCGTTAATGTGCATGCCCTCGTCGGCGGGGTCGTTATGCCATCGTGATCGGGCGCCGGAATATCCGGTGGGTCCCAAACTAATTCACACCTCAGTAACCTTAGGAGACTATCAATGTCGAAAAATCTACTCGAGCAGCTTCGGGAAGTGACCGTGGTTGTAGCCGATACCGGCGATATCGAAGCGATTGAGAAGTTCAAACCGCGCGACGCGACCACCAATCCTTCGCTGATCACCGCCGCCGCGCAATTGCCGCAATACCAGGGCATCGTGGACGACACCCTGAAGGGTGCGCGTAAAACGCTGGGTGCCGGCGCTACCGCCGCCCAAGTTTCGAATCTCGCTTTCGACCGCTTGGCTGTCTCCTTCGGTCTGAAGATCCTGGAAATCATCGAGGGCCGTGTTTCCACCGAAGTGGACGCTCGCCTGTCCTATGACACCGACGCGACCATCGAGAAGGCGCGCGACATCATCAAGCAGTACGAGGCTGCCGGTGTTTCCAAAAAACGCATCCTGATCAAGATCGCCGCCACCTGGGAAGGCATCCAGGCCGCTGCCGTGCTGGAGAAGGAAGGTATCCACACCAATCTGACCCTGCTGTTCGGCATCCACCAGGCCATCGCCTGCGCCGAAAACGGCATCACCCTGATCTCGCCCTTCGTCGGACGCATCCTCGACTGGTACAAGAAAGATACCGGCCGCGACTCTTATGCGCCTGAGGAAGATCCGGGCGTCCTGTCGGTCACCCAGATCTACAACTACTACAAGAAGTTCGGCTACAAGACGGAAGTCATGGGTGCCAGCTTCCGCAACATCGGTGAAATCACCGAACTGGCCGGTAGCGACCTGTTGACCATCGCGCCTTCGTTGCTGGCTGAACTGCAAGCCACCACGGGCGACCTGCCGCGCAAACTGGACCCGGCCAAGGCCGCCGATTTGCCGATCGAGAAGATCCACGTCAACAAGTACGAATTCGACCGGCTGCATGCCGAGAATCGTATGGCCAACGACAAGCTGGCCGAGGGCATCGAGGGCTTCACCAAGGCGCTGGAGCAGTTGGAGAAGCTGCTGGCCGAACGCCTGGTCCATCTGGAAGCGGCCTAAGGTATGGGGCCGTTGCGCGGGGAAACCTGGCGCAACGGCCTGTTTCCTCCAGAATTGGCTACGCCAAACATAATGGCGGTGTGACCGCCGGTGCTGGATGGTTTCCCGCTAACTTATTGTTTTTCAAACTATAAAACCAAGGAGAAAAAACATGCCTTCGCGTCGAGAACTTGCTAACGCCATACGCGCCTTGAGCATGGATTCCGTGCAAAAGGCCAACTCCGGACATCCGGGCGCGCCCATGGGCATGGCCGACATCGCCGAGGTCTTGTGGAACGACTTTTTGCGCCACAACCCCGCCAATCCGAACTGGCCCGACCGCGACCGTTTCATTCTGTCCAACGGCCACGGCTCCATGCTCATCTACTCGCTCCTCCACCTGACCGGCTATCCTCTGCCGATCGAGGAGCTGAAGAACTTCCGCCAGCTGCATTCCAAGACCCCGGGTCATCCCGAATACGGTTATACGCCGGGCGTGGAAACCACCACCGGTCCGCTGGGGCAGGGCATCACCAACGCCGTGGGCTTCGCCCTTGCCGAGCGCACCCTGGCCGCCCAGTTCAACCGTCCCGGCCATGACATCGTCGACCACTACACCTACGTGTTCCTCGGTGACGGCTGCTTGATGGAAGGCATCTCCCACGAAGCGGCTTCACTGGCCGGTTCCTTCAAGCTGGGCAAGCTGATCGCCGTCTACGACGACAACAACATCTCCATCGACGGCGAAGTACGCGGCCATGGCGACACCCCGGGCTGGTTCCTGGACGACACTCCGGCCCGCTTCGAAGCCTACGGCTGGCACGTGGTGCGCGACGTCGACGGCCATGACGCCGACGCGGTGAAAAAGGCTATCGAAGAAGCGCGCAAAGTCACCGACAAGCCCTCGCTGATCGCTGCCAAGACCATCATCGGCTGGGGTTCGCCGAACAAGCAGGGTAAGGAAGAATGCCACGGCGCCGCCCTGGGGGCCGACGAAGTCGCCCTGGTTCGCGAAACCATCGGCTGGCCGCACCCGGCCTTCGAAATTCCGGCCGACATCTACGAAGGCTGGAGCGCCCTGGAGACCGGTGCGAAGTACGAAGCCGACTGGAATAACCGCTTCGAGAACTATCGCAGCGAGTTCCCGGAACTGGCCGCCGAGTTCGAGCGCCGCATCGTTGGCGAACTGCCGAAAGACTGGGCCGAAAAGTCCGCAACCTTCGTCGCCAAGGTCGACGAGAAGGCCGAAACCATCGCCAGTCGCAAGGCCTCGCAGAACGCCCTCAATGGCTTCGGCCCGCTGCTGCCCGAACTGCTGGGCGGTTCGGCCGACCTGGCCGGCTCCAACCTGACCCTGTGGTCCGGCGCCAAGAATGTCAACGCGCCGGGCAACGACGGCAACTACATCAACTACGGCGTGCGCGAGTTCGGCATGTCCGCCATCATGAACGGCCTCGCCCTGCACGGCGGCTTCAAGCCCTACGGCGCGACTTTCCTGATGTTCTCGGAATACGCCCGTAACGCGATCCGCATGTCGTCCCTGATGAAGGTGCCGGTGATCTACGTCTACACCCACGACTCCATCGGTCTGGGCGAAGACGGCCCGACCCACCAGCCGATCGAGCAGACCGCCACCCTGCGTCTGATTCCGAACATCCAGGTCTGGCGTCCGGGCGATGCGGTCGAGTCGGCCGTATCCTGGAAAGCCGCGATCGAGCGCAAGGATGGTCCGTCGGTGCTGATCTTCTCGCGCCAGAACCTGGCCCACACCCCGCGCACGCCGGAGCAGGTCAAGGCCATCGCGCGCGGCGCCTACGTGGTGAGCGACAGTGCGGGCACGCCGGAGGTCATCCTGCTGGCGACCGGTTCCGAGCTGGAATTGGCCGTGAAGTCCGCCGCCGAGCTGACCGCCAAGGGCAAGAAGGTGCGCGTGGTGTCGGTTCCGTCCACCAACGTGTTCGACGCCCAGGATCAGGCCTACAAGGATTCCGTCCTGCCGCCTTCCGTCACCAAGCGCGTGGCCATCGAGGCCGGCGTCAGCGACGGCTGGTGGAAGTATGTCGGCAGCGCCGGCAAGGTGGTCGGTCTCGACCGCTTCGGCGAGTCCGCGCCGGCTCCTCTGTTGTTCAAGGAGTTTGGCTTCACCGTCGAGAACGTCGTCAAGACCGTAGAGTCCATCCTCTAAGTCTTCGCCCCTCGCCCCCTTCTCCCTTTGGGAGAAGGGGGCGCGAAGGGCCGGATGAGGGATCTCAGCTAAAACGCCCTTCCTTTCCGGGCTAAACCCGAAGTCGGTTCACGCCGGCTTCGGGTCCGGAAGGAAGGGCGTTTTCTTTGCGGGTCGTTTTGCGATCTGCGTTTCGGCTAAGGGCAATCGCGTCTGTCCCGGCGAAGAAGCGGGGTTATTTCGGATCACGCCAAGGTGCGACCCTCAGCAACATCAGCATGCCCGGTATCGCCAGGGCGAAACACAGCAAAAAATAAGGCATCCAGCCCATCCATTCGACCAGCCAGCCCGTGGCGGCGTTGGCGAAGGTGCGGGGGACCGCCGACAAACTGGCGAAGAGCGCGAATTGGGTGGCGGTATAAAGCGGATGTGTGGTGTGGGCGATGAAGGCGACGAAGGCCGCCGTACCGAGCCCCACGCCGAAGGCCTCGACGCCGATCACCGCGGCTAGTTCGGTTAGTTCCAGGGTGCCTACGATTTCGTGGTGGCCTAGCCAGGCCAGCCAGGCAAATCCCAATATGGCCGCCATCTGCATGACGCCGAACAGCCATAAGGCCCGGTTGATGCCCAATCTGACCATCCAGGCGCCCCCCAGCAATCCGCCTACGATGCTGGGCCAAAGCCCCGCGTTTTTCGCCACCAGGCCGATTTCGGTCTTGGAAAAGCCCATGTCCAGATAGAACGGTGTCGCCAGCGAGGTGGCCATGCTGTCACCGAGCTTGTAGAAGAAGATGAATGCGAGCACCCACAGCGCGCTTGTCCATCCCCGCCGCTGGGTGAACTCGCGAAAGGGCTCGACGACGGCCTGTCGTAGTGTCCTGGGCGGGCTGGTTTGCAGTTCGGGCTCGCTTATCAGCACGGTCATCGCGACGCCCGGTAGCATGAACAGTCCGGTGACCAGAAAAACCGTGTTCCATGGCAAATGGTCGGCCAGTACCAGTGATAAGGAACCGGGAATCAGGCCGGCGATCTTGTAAGCGTTGACATGAACCGCGTTGCCGAGCCCTAGTTCGGCATCGGGCAGCAGTTCGCGGCGGTATGCATCAAGGACTGTGTCCTGCGAGGCGGAAAAAAAGGCCACGGCGGCGGCCAGGGTGGCAATCAGCGTCAGGTCTAGGGTCGGATGCAGCCAGCCGAACAGCGGGATACCCGCCAACAGGGCGAGTTGCGTGAGCAGCAGCCAGCCGCGCCGCCGACCCAGCGGCAAGGTGTAACGGTCGAACACCGGCGCCCAGATGAACTTCCAGGTGAAAGGAAACTGGATGAGGGTAAACAGTCCGATCGCCTTGAGGTCTACGTGCTCGCTCCGCAGCCAGGCCGGAAGCAGGCTGATCAGGATATAGAGAGGCAGGCCGGAGCTGAATCCGGTGAACACGCAGATGAGCATGCGCCGGTTCAGCAGAACCGAGCGCCAGTGGGTAGAGGTCATGTTAGGTCTAATCCGGTCAGGCCATCCGACGGCGAGCCGAATAGACAAGCAGTATTCCGGCCACAACGGCGGGGATGCTCAACCACTGGCCCATGGTGATAGTCCAGCCCGCTTCGAAGCTGGCCTGTCCTTCCTTGAAGAACTCCAGCAAGAAACGGGTGCCGAAAACGGTGACGAAAAAGCGTCCGAACAACTCGCCCGGCGGCGGGGCGTTGCCATGGCGTAAATAGAAGCGGAACTGCAGCGCGAAGATCAGCAAATAACACAGCGCTTCATAGAGTTGCACGGGATGGCGGGGCACGCCATCGATGCGGGCGAAGACTACCCCCCACGGCAGGTCGGTCGGAGTGCCGAGTATCTCGGAATTGAAGAAATTGCCGATCCGAATCAAGCAGCCCGATAAGGGGACCGTCATGCCGATTCGGTCGCACAGCCACAAGAAAGGCTGATTCACGGCAAATTTCGCGTACAGCCATACCGCGACGATGATACCGACCAGGGCGCCGTGGCTGGCCAGGCCGCCTTCCCAAACGGCCAGGATCTTCCAGGGTTGCGACAGGTAGTAGCCGGGGGCATACAGCAATACGTGCCCCAGTCGGGCACCGACGACAGTCCCGGTGATCACGGTCAGGACCAGATCGTAAACCTGGTCCGGTGGTCGATGTTCCCGCCGGTACAGATAACGAAATATCAGCGTTCCGTATACAAAGGTCGATGCGAAAAATAGTCCGTACCAGTGCACCGGCAGCGTGTAGCCCCCCAAACGCAGTGTGACGGCAATGGGGGAAAGGTCCCAGATCATGCGTATGCTCGAAATCCGTAAGTCAGCGGCCGATGATGGCGGAGGGGCAGCTCTGCCGCAAGTCTGCTGGTACGGAGACAGGCGGCACTGGCGGCGCTATCATGCCGGGCCGAGGTCGACCACTAATAAACTCGGCTAAGGAGAGAAGCATGAGCACAGAAAAGAAGTTACGCTGGGGCATCCTGGGCGCGGCGCGGGTTAACGAGCGTCTATTGCCGGCCATCGTCGAAGCCGAAAACAGCGAGCTGGTCGCCATCGCCAGCCGCCGTCCCGATGCGGCCGCGCAGACCTTGGCCCAGTATGCGCCGCATCAGCAAGGCGTGGTGGTTTACGATCAGTTGGAAGCATTACTCGACGATGAAGCCGTGCAGGCGGTCTATCTGCCTTTAGCGAATCACGAACACGCCGAGTGGACTTTGCGGGCCATACGGCGCGGCAAGCATGTTTTGTGCGAAAAACCGATGGCGCTGACCGTGGACGACATCGAGGCCATAGCAGCGGCGGCGCGAGAGCATGGCGTCACGGTGATGGAAGGCTTCATGTATCGCTTTCATCCCCAGCATGCACGGGTCAGGGAACTGGTGGATTCCGGCTTGATCGGCGAGGTCCGCTCGGTCCGCTCAAGCTATTCCTTCATGATGCGTCCGGCGCGCCGATATCGCCTCGTTCAAGATGTAGCGCTGGGCGGCGGGGCGATGTGGGACATCGGCTGTTATGCCATCCATTCCGCCCGGATGTGGTTCGACCGCGATCCGGTCAGGGTTACCACGATCGCGAAATACGTGGAAAGCGGCGCCGACATCGCGACCAGTGGCATCCTGGACTTCGGCGATGGGCGTTACGCGCATTTCGACTTCAGCTTCGAGCGCGCGCGGCGTTCTGAATACGAGCTGATAGGCACCAAGGGCGGAATAAAATGCCATACCGTATGGCAGTTGCCGGGCGATGTCCCGGTCATCTCCTGGTGGACCGAAGACGGGCGTAGCGCTACCGAGCAACTGCCCGCCGCCAATCATTTCAACCTGGAAATCGAACATTTCAGTCGGGCGGTTTTGGCGGGCGAAGCGCCATCGCTATCGTTGGACGACGCGAAAGCCAATTGCCGCACCATCGTCGCGGCATTGAAATCGGCCGCCGAGGGGCGGGTCGTCGAATTGGCATGATGCCGATAGCGGCATCCGACACAACGGCGTGAGGCAAATGCCTCGATCTGCCGGCGACGCTCCGCGGTTGTGGTTAGACAAAAGCCATCGCGGTTACAATGCCTGATTCGATCCATATAGATACACACCCGGCAAGACCGGGGTTAGGACCATGACATTGAATAATGATCAAGCTGCCTCGTTGGATGTGTTGAATACCGACGACTTACGCATCCGTGCGATCAAGGAGGTCATTCCTCCGGAACTGACGCACGACGAATACCCCATCACCCAGGCCGCAGCGTTGACCACGATACAGGCGCGGCGGGCGATCCATGATATTTTGGCCGGCACGGATGACCGTCTCCTGGTCGTCGTTGGTCCTTGCTCCATCCACGAGCCGGACGCCGCGCTGGAATATGCCGGCAGGCTGCTCAAGCTGAAAGCCGAGTTGGCGAAGGACCTGCTTGTCGTCATGCGGGTTTATTTTGAAAAGCCGCGCACGACGGTGGGTTGGAAAGGGCTGATCAACGACCCGGATCTGAACGAAAGCTTCAATATCAATAAGGGTTTGCGCATGGCGCGCAAGCTTTTGCTCGATTTGAACCAGATGGGCGTGCCGGCCGCGACCGAATACCTCGATCTCATCACGCCGCAATACGTGTCGGACTTGATCGCATGGGGGGCGATAGGCGCCCGTACCACCGAGAGCCAGGTTCATCGCGAACTCGCCTCGGGGCTGTCCTGCCCGGTCGGTTTCAAGAATGCCACCGACGGGACGATCAAAGTCGCCATTGACGCCATCGGCGCGGCGCGGCGTCCGCATCATTTTCTCTCGCTCACCAAGGCGGGGCGTTCGGCAATTTTCTCCACCATCGGCAACGAGGACAGCCATATCATCCTGCGCGGCGGAAAAGCGCCGAACTACGATGCCGTCAGCGTCGACGACACGGCAGGCCAGCTCGAAAAGGCCAATCTGCCAGCCAAGATCATGATCGATTTTAGCCACGCCAACAGTTGTAAGGATTATCGCCGGCAGATGGCGGTGGGCCATGACGTGGCCGGGCAGATCGCGGCCGGCGACCGGCGCATCTTCGGCGTGATGGTCGAAAGCCATCTGGTGGCCGGTAGTCAGAAACGTCTGCCGGGGCAGCCGCTCACTTACGGACAGAGCATCACCGATGCCTGTATTGGTTGGGAAGAGAGTGAAGCGCTATTGCGAGAGCTGGCAGACGCCGTAAAGCGGCGGCGCCAGGCGATCCCGGCACCGCATGAGGGTTAGCATGGAAATCATCTTGAACGGCGAAACGCGCCGTATGGAAGAAAATCTCACGCTGGCCGATCTGGTGGCCGAATTGCAATTGTCGGGAGTCCGCATCGCCGTCGAACGGAATGCAGCCATCGTGCCTCATGGCGAATACGCCAAGTGTGCTTTGCGTGACGGTGATCGCCTGGAAATCGTGCGCGCCATCGGCGGGGGCCAGGAGGATACGTTCACGATAGCGGGCAGGGTCTTTCACTCCCGTCTACTGGTGGGCACCGGGAAATATAAGGATTTGGAAGAAACCCGTCGAGCAGTCGAGGCGAGCGGCGCGGAAATCATCACGGTGGCCATCAGGCGCAGCAATATCGGCCAGGACCCGAGCCAGCCCAATCTGCTCGATGTGCTCCCGCCGGAGCGCTACACCCTGCTACCGAATACCGCGGGATGCTACACCGTCGAGGACGCCGTTCGGACCTGTCGCCTCGCGCGTGAACTGTTGGACGGTCACAAGCTGGTCAAACTGGAGGTATTGGGCGATCCCAAAACGCTGTTCCCGGATGTAATCGGTACCTTGGAGGCCGCAAAAATTCTGGTTGCCGAAGGCTTCGATGTCATGGTCTATACCAATGACGATCCCATTACCGCAAAGCGACTCGAGGACTTGGGCTGCGTCGCAGTCATGCCGCTTGCCGCTCCTATCGGTTCGGGCTTGGGTATACGCAATCCGTACAACTTGCTCACCATTTTGGAAAATGCGAGCGTGCCCGTTCTGGTGGATGCGGGTGTGGGTACCGCCTCAGATGCCGCCATCGCCATGGAGTTGGGTTGTGGTGGTGTATTGATGAATACGGCAATTGCCGAAGCCAAGAACCCTGTTCTTATGGCTTCTGCCATGAAAAAGGCTATCGAAGCCGGTCGCGAGGCCTTCCTGGCGGGGCGCATGCCGCGCAAGCGCTATGCCTCGGCGTCGTCACCCGTCGACGGATTGTTTTTTTGAGCGTGTTCTGAATCTCGCGGATACATACGGATAAGCTTGCTGATCAGATGTCACAACCTGTTCATGTGGAGCGGGCATAATCGCGAAGTTCAGCGTGGCCGGAGTAATGAGTTAAGGCATTGTTTCAAGTGGTCTGAAAATTGCTTTATTTATATGCGCCAATTCTGATTTTGCGCCCGGATGCTGTGTTCGGGCGGATAGGCGGGGCGGGAATGTCAGTAATACCGCAATTGCTTTAGTATGGGATGTCATCATGGATAGGAGTGGGTCGATGAATGAAGTTGTCTCTCTCTGGGGTGCGCA